>JAJYTO010000172.1 GCA_021793015.1 Bacillota bacterium | reverse complement strand
CGAGTTGCGCTGTATGTTGCGCCTTGAGGACAATCGACATCGAAACGATTTGGTTCAGCCCCGCCGGGCCGAGGTCGGTGACGGGCTGGATCAGGGCAACGTTCGGCTTGGCGCCATGACTGGCGGCAAGGAGTCCTTGAAGTCCCTGGAAGTGCGCGGATGCGGCGGCCGGCATGCCCGTGAACAACATCCCTGCAGCGAGTGGAGCAGCCAGCAAGGCCGTTTTCAGTTTGAACAACGAATACACCTCCGAGACATCAAAACCGGCGAACGACGGTATGGCCGACGATTTGATCGCCGGGCTGACGGTCTGACTGACGGTCTGACTGACGATGCGTCGAGCGCTATTTTACCATCAAATGCTACACATACAGTAGATATTAGTCTATAAGCTACCGACAAGCAAGCGGTTGGAACTGGCGCTGTCGGCTTCCCGACGCGCATTGTATACTGTTGATCCTGCTTTAGCGCCGCAAACCTCTTCCTTCAGGGAGAGGTTAGGCGCGCCACTGCGGTGTTCTTTGGCTCTCAATATACTGCCGAATCATCGACAGCGGCGCACCGCCGCAACTCCCGGCAAAGTAGCTGGGGGACCAAAGATGTCCGCCCCATAGTTTCTGACGGATCTCCGGATAGTTCTTCTGCCGAATCAGGCGGCTGGAGACGCCCTTCAGACTGTTGACCAAAGTGGAAATCGCCACCTTGGGCGGATAATTGACCAGCAGATGCACGTGGTCATCCTCTCCGTCGAACTCTACAAGCTCAGCTTCAAAATCGTTGCAGACGGAAGCCAGGACCAGGCGCATGTCCTCCAGAATGGCTTTGGTAAATACTCCGCGGCGGTACTTGGTGACAAAGACCAAGTGAACGTGCAGATTAAACACACAGTGTCTTCCGGTTCGGATATCATTTGACGGTCTCATAGACCAAGAGTATCATAGACCTATGAAGATTCTCAAGGCGTTCCGCTTTCGCTTGAAGCCTACCGATGAACAGACTCGCAAGTTCTCGCGATATCAAGGGTGCATGCGCTTTGTGTGGAACAAAGCCCTTGCGCTGCAAAAGGGACGGCTGGAAGCGGGCTATCCCTTATTGTCGTATGGAGAATTGGCGAAACTGTTGACGCTTTGGCGGCACAGTGAAGAGTACGGGTTTTTGGCTGTCGCGCCGGAGCATCCGCTGCAATGGACACTCAAGTTCCTCATGCAGTCGATCACGGCAGCTTTCGATCCCTCCAACCCGGCGCAGTTCCCGACCTTCAAGAAAAAGAATCGGAACGAGGCTGGTCTTCGCTATCCGGACGCCAAGCAGATCAAACTCGATCTGACGACAAACGATCAAGATGGCCGAAACGTCTTCCCGAAGGTGTTTGTGCCCAAGGTTGGCTGGGTCAAGTTTCGCCAGTCGCGCGCCATTGACGGAACCATCAAGAATGCGACGGTGACCTGGCGTGCGGGGCACTGGTACATCTCATTTCAAACGGAAATCGAGGTTCCCGATCCGGTCGTTCACCCATGTCCATCAGAAGTTGGCATTGACCGCGGCGTGGTGCACCTTCTGGCATTATCCGACGGAAGCTTCGTCGACGCACCGGGCTGGTTTCGTCGCTATGAGGCGAAAATAGCTTGGGAGATGCGCAAGCTCTCTCGCATGAGGAAGTTCTCGAAACACTGGCACAAGCAGGTGGCGCGAATTCAACGATTGCACGCCCATATCGCCAATGCCCGTCGGGATTTCTTGCACAAGGCATCCACCGCCATCAGCCAAACCCACGCGATGGTGTTTGTGGAGAATCTGAGTGTGAGGAACATGACCAAATCGGCAAAGGGCACGAAGGAAAATCCGGGTCGCAATGTACGGGCCAAGAGCGGTCTGAATAAGGCTATTCTGGACCAAGGGTGGTCGATGTTTCAGATAGTCTTGACATATAAGCTGGACTGGTCGGGTGGACGGTTGGAGGAAGTTCCGGCTCCTTATACAAGTCTCACCTGCCCGGTTCCAGAGTGCGGCCATGCCAGCAAAGCCAACCGAGTGTCGCAATCGGAGTTTCGGTGCGAGAAATGCGGATTCGCAGAGAACGCCGATACAGTCGGTGCAATGAACGTGTTAAGGGCCGGGCTGGCCCGGTTCGCCTGTTCGCCCGTCTAACAGCGGGAGAGTCGGTTCCGACGCAAGGATGAGGAATCGATCCAAGGGGTGCACCAAGGCCCCTGATGGCAGGAAGGAATCCTCCGCGTTCACGCGGGGGAGGAAGTCAAATATGACCAGACTGTCGGCCGGGAGGATACGCTTGCGAGCGCGGCGCTCCCGAGTGTCGTCATCGATGTGGAGACGGTCTTCGCTCAAAGGAACCTGGATCCTGAAATGGGGGCATAGAAGCAGGGAGCATGTTGCAGCGTCGTGGTATACTGATGGCAGAAGATGAGAATTGAGAAGCTTAAATATCGCTCTCAGTGCTATCCAACTCGTTGCCTCTGCCAAATCCTTTTTCCGTTTAACTGAACGGCCTTTCCGAAAAAGTGGTGATGAAACCCTTCCGGAGAGAAGACATGGATCTCGATATTAGGCACTCCTGGAACATTCCACAACTTTTGATAAAGAACGTTCAATGCCTGGTATCGTTGTTTCGGAAACACTGACGAGACAACAGCCAAATCAATATCGCTATCCTCGTGTGGACTGCCCTCAGCATAAGATCCAAACAGCCAAATTTCATCGATATCCAGTTCGGCCACGACGAGTGAGGTATATTGAGTTAGAAGATCCTGGACTTCAATTGCTGAGTACACCATTGCAAAAATACCCCCGTTTCTTGTGGGTTTCAGAATCTCCGGGAATGTCATTCATTGCCCCGCCGGAATGCAGAAAGTCAAGCGTATTGAAACTGTTTGTTCCTACTGTACCACTGTCGCACGTGGTTACACCAGATGCAACACAATTCACTTGTATGCGGCAGAGTACGCTGCAGTCGGGTGAGACGCCACAGTGTCCGAGACAGGCAGCGCGCAACCCGGATAGGAGTCTGTCCGACGAAACAAAAAGAACGTATATTTATTCGGATTCGAAGCATTTATGCGGTGTGAACCGGCGTTCATGCAGCCTGCCTGAATCAATATGAGCAGCGGCTGGTGCGATGGATGTTGTTTCTGTCCGCACGCATACCTTCAGGCATTTGAGCACGCGCAAAGTGTATGTTACAATTCCAACAAACGCAACGATATACGCCAAGTGTTGTTGGAATTGTTTTGTGGGAGGATGTTTCCGTGCCGATCAATCCGTTTAATCCCTATTTTCCCGCTCACGATGACCTGTTTGCCAATCGAAGAAAAGAACAGGAGTTATTTCAGCGGGCCTTGACCGCCAGCACTCAATCGTCGTTGCCTGGCGCCTGGAATTTGGCGGTTGTTGGGCCCTGGGGAATCGGAAAAACCAGTTTATTGAGACGGTTTGCATGGGCGGCGCAGATGAACGATCCTCCGGTCGGTGTGGTGTCAATGACGGCGACCACGGCGACGGACGGATTCGATGGATTTGCGCGCTCGCTGCTTTGGCGAATCCAACGGGATTTAACTGCAAATCCGCGACTCAACGAGGGGGTTCGCAATGAACTGGCCAAGTGGGAACCAAAAGTGAATTTGGGCCCGATCAGCGTGTCTCGTCGAGCATCGAAAGAGTTGTCCGCAGAGTCCGGCGTCGATCTGTTGTACGCCGAGCTGAGTCGCCTTTGGAACCAGCATATCACAGGGCGATTGGCTGCTGTATTGATCTTTATTGACGATGCGAATAATCTGCTGGAGGTGGACGCAAAGGCATTATTGAGTCTGCGCGCCGTGTTTCAGGATTTGCAGGGACACAGGATGACGTATCCGCTGATCATCACCGGGCCGGAGGATATGTTTGAAGCCACGCGGGATGTATCCGAGCCCGTCACGCGATTTTTCGAGAGACTGCCCATCGGGCCGTTTTCACGACAGGATACGGATGAGGCCATCGTGGAGCCGCTAAAAGCCGTGAATCACCCGCTGCGCGTGTTGCCTTCAGCTATTGATGCGGTATATGCGCGGACGCTGGGCCATCCGTATTTTGCATCTTTTTCGATGCGGGAACTCGTCAATGCGGCCGACATTCTCTCGCTTTCGAAAATAGATGGCCAATTTGTGGAAAGCCATTGGTCTTTGGTTGCAGAGCGCATGGGTGAAGAGAAATTTGCAGCGGAGTGGAACCAAGCTACAGATGGAGAGCGGGAAGTCCTGGGGTTTGTGGCGCAGAATCTCCCGATGAGTCAAGGAAAGCGAAGCGCTTCTGCATTGGCTTCCCGTCTTGTGAACAAGGGATTGCTGGTTAAGCGGGGGCGCGGCCAATACGCCCTCTATCATCCCCTGTTTGCTGAATATGTCCGTATCCACAAGGTGGATCGCTGATCCTCGGCAATGACGACCACATCCAGGGTGTAGATGGAGCGCAGCAGATTTTGCAGTGTATGCCCCCCCCGGCGAATGAGCTCTCGCCTCTTGCGGGAAGAATGGCCCAGGACGACTTGGGTGGCCAGTTTCTCTTCCATCTCATACTGTTTAGTGAGCGAGGAGACTTTGAACTTCTTCAAGCGACAACCCTGTCACTTCAGACACCAACGCAACGTCCATACCCTTGGCAAGCATCGCTTTCGCCACGGCTAACGCTTTCTTGGCTTCGCCTTCCTCGCGCGCCTTTTGCTCAATCTCCTGCACCACATGCGTCATGCGAAGCACCTCCATTAAACGTTCTTCCTGCTCTATCGTTAGATTTCGTCCGCTCAGCCCCAGGATCAGCGCCGCGATGTAGTCTTGTTCCGCTTTGTCCTGTATCCTCGTGGTCAGCGCCAGCACCCGCTCGAACGCTTCGCCCCGCGTCATGCGCTCATAGTGCATGTTGAGCGCGAACGCCAGTCGAACCCGATCCTCGTCTGTCCACGAACCTTCCGCCAAGTGACGCTCTACAATCGCTAACGTATCCTCCCCGTCGAACCGAGCAAGATAGACGTTCTCAACCGTGTACTGAATCGATCCGGCGTCCAATTCCAACGGACCGTCGGCTGTATCTTCGGTATACAGCACCACTGTGCGGATGGGGCGCTTGAAGGCCCTCGCCAGCTGCGCGTCGTACCCAAGAAACCGATACAACGTTGCCTCCTTGGTCGATTGGTGCTCCAGGTGCAGAATCCGCCCATCGTCCAGTTCCAACACGATGTCCGTAAACTCCTGGCGGATATCCACCCTGTCCAGTTCCGTAGGCAGCGCCCGTACCACACGCACATCCGAGATTCCGAACACCCGCAGCGAATCCTCCGGGAACGCGCCAGTCATATGTTTCGCCAGCACGTCCTTGCTATTTCTCGGTATCTCCATGATTTCCCCGCTTTCCCCCATTATACGTCACACCCATTGCAGCGTACAGAGGAAGTTCGTTCATTGTTATGCCTACATTCCGCGAATTGAAACAATATGTTGAGAGAAATGGACGGGAACTTGAGCGAACCACGGATCACTGCTATTACCGAAAGATCTCAGAGGACGGACGCCTCCTGACAACCACAATCACACTGAGCGTCGGAATTCTGATGGAATCCAGCATCCAGCGATTTTTGCATCCCGCATCCTGCATTCTGCATCCGTTCCCCATATCCACGCTCTCGCGTTCCCGGTTCCTCAATCAATACGCGTTCCTGTTGCGAAAACCCTTCACGCAGGTCAGCAGCACGATCCTCATGTCCCAACCCAACGTCCAATGCTCAATGTACCTCAGGTCATATTCAATCCGATCCTCGATGCTCGTGTCTCCGCGCAGCCCGTTCACCTGCGCCCAACCGGTGATTCCAGGGCGCACCCTGTGTTTGATCATGTACTTGGGAATGTCGTCGCGCAGGCGCTCCACGAACATCGGCCGCTCCGGGCGCGGGCCGATCACGCTCATCTCGCCCTTCAGTACATTCCAGAATTGCGGCAGCTCGTCAAGGCTCATGCGGCGCAAAATACGGCCTACGGGAGTGCGCCGGGGGTCGTTCGGAACCGTCCAGCGGTCGTCGCCGTTGTCCTCGTCCTCGTGGTGCATCGTGCGAAATTTGTACATCCGGAAGGAACGTTTATTCTTTCCCAGTCTCTCCTGGCTATAGATGGCCGGTCCGGGAGAGGACATCTTCACGGCGAAGGCGATCATTGCGAAAACGGGGCTCAGCACAACCAGCACGAGCAGCGCGAAAATGATGTCGAAGGCGCGTTTGACCGACGCGTTGACGATGTCGTCCAGTGGCGCGTAGCGCGTGTCGATGATCGGAAGTCCGGCGAATTCATCAAAACGGGGTCTGCTGGGCAAAATATCCACAAAGTCAGGAACCAGCATCGCGTGCGCCCCATGCGACTCCACGGTGGCCAGCGTACGCTGCAGCACCTTCGACGAGTCGTTGGGAAGGGCCAGCACCACATGGTCCACGATGTACTCATCAAGGGCGCGGTCCAGATCATCCAGATCGCCCAGCCGAATCAGTCCATGCTCGCGCAACTCGCGCGACAGACGACGCGCGTCGGATGGATCGTCCGCGAGAAATTCCATGTGGAAAGAATCCGCCTCAGCCATCGGCGTTCCCTGTTGGGTTGCGACGGGGGCGAGGATGGAGTCCGCTTTACTCGCTGGCGCTCCGTACCGACTTGTGGAGACGGCAGCCGCTTCGTCCACTGGCGCTCCCTGTCGGCTCGTGAAGACGGATCCCGTTTTGCTCATCGGCATTCCTTGCCGGTTCATGGAAACAGGGTCCCCTTCGCTCGTGGTCGCTCCCCGTCGCTTCCCGGATGTTGTCGCGCCGGCAGCCGCAACCGCCATGTCCGCTTCGCTGTTGCGGACAGGGGCGTACTGATCGACGCGCTGGTTCGCGTATTGGTCGAAAAAGCCGATCACATGATAACCCAGTTCGTCGTGGCGCTTCAGGTTTTCGACGAAGCGGAGCGCCGACTCGGACACTCCCACCAGCAGGAGATACTTGCGATTGAAGCCTTTGGCGCGCAGTACTCGCATAATGCGGCGAACCGCATATCGGCCCGACAGCACAAACAGCCACGACAGGCTGACCAATGCGGCAAGCACAGCCCGAGAGTAGTGCACCTCTTTCGTAAAATACAACATGCTCATGACGACAAGCGCCATGATGACGGCCGCCTTGAGGAGTTGAACGGCCACCTGGCGGAGATTGCTCGTTCTCGTGGTGCCATACAGGCCCAGGAAGGCGGAGGTAACAATGAA
This sequence comes from Bacillota bacterium, assembly GCA_021793015.1. Taxonomy (GTDB): domain Bacteria; phylum Bacillota; class Bacilli; order Alicyclobacillales; family SLC66; genus JAKADD01. The sequence continues at coordinate 355 of JAJYTO010000172.1, read as the reverse complement.
AACAGGCACGGCCGTCGTCAGGATGGAAATGTAGGCGTGAAACGACAACGCGTGATGTTGCGGCAGGATATCTGTCCTGAAGCGCAGCAGCCAGGCAACAAGAAAGGCGACGCCAACCAAGCAGGCGTCCTGAAGGACATACAATTTGTTCAAGAATGACTGATGATTTCTTAACACGCCTCTGTCTCCCCATGCCCGAACGCCGTTGCCCGCATGACCCTGGCTGCCATGGCGGACAGGGACGAAACCGGGTAATGGCGCATGATCGCGCGACTGCATAACTGCATGACCGTCGTCATGCGTCGCTTATACGGCTATGTTACCAAAATCGACTCTATTAGACAATCCATAGACT
>JAJYTO010000171.1 GCA_021793015.1 Bacillota bacterium | reverse complement strand
CACCCTCGTTGCGGAGACGAACATGCGCGCCGGGGGACCGAAAGTGTTGCTGACCGCGCACATGGATGAAGTCAGCCTCATGATCGTCGCCATTGAGGAACAGGGACTGCTGCGCTTTCGGCCCATTGGCGGCGTCGATCCGCGAATCCTTGTGGCAAAACCGGTGCGCATCGGCGCAAAACGGCTGTTTGGGGTCATCGGGTCGAAGGCTGTCCACCTGCAAAAACCCGAGGAACGGGAACAGCCGCACAGCCTTGAACAGTTGTTTATCGATATTGGCGCCAGTTCGCGCGCAGAAGCGGAGAAATACGTCCAACCAGGCGATCTTGCCGTCTTTGCCACCGCATATGAAGAGATTGGCGAGCGCCGCGCGAAAGCAAAATCGTTCGATGACCGCGTGGGCTGCGCCGTGCTGATTGAGACCATGAAAAAGAGATTTGGGCTTCCTGTCATTTACGCGTTTACCGTTCAGGAGGAGACTGGACTGCGTGGAGCGGGTCCAATCGCCTACCGAACGGAGCCCGATATCGCCATCGCGGTTGAGGGCACCGTCTGTTTTGACGTGGTGGATACGCCTTCCCACCAGCAAGCGACGATTCAGGGCGCAGGGCCGGCCGTATCGGTCGTTGACGCGCGCACGATCGCGCACACGGCATTTCGCGAGCACATCGTGCGGATAGGCGAGGAACAGGGAATTCCGGTGCAACTTCGGCGCACTGTCGGCGGGGCGAACGATGTCGGCGCCATTCATCTGACGGGGGCTGGCGTCGTGAGCGCAGCCATCAGCGTGCCCACAAGGTACATCCATGCGCCCGCCCAGATCATCAGTCTCGATGACTACGACAATACGGTCAGGCTGCTCGAAGCTGTCCTGAGAAGCATTGAACAGGGAGGTTTATCCGTCTGATGAAAGAGCTGATCCGGCAACTGACGATCCCATCCGGTCCTTCCGGTTATGAGGCGCCGGTAAAGGAAGTTATCCGCACATTGGTTCGGCCGCATGTCGACGAGGTGTACGATGACGCGCTCGGCAATTTGTACGCCGTCAAGCAGGGCGCGTCCGGCGGGGCGGCCAGGACCATCCTGCTTGCGGCGCACATGGATGAGCCCGCGCTCAGCGTCATCGACATCGACGATCAAGGCTTTCTGCGCGTGGCGCCTTTGGGACCGCTGCGGGCGTGGGCGCTGGTGGGCGCCCGCGTCGTGTTTGCGCGTACGGGAAGGCGGGGCATCGTGGGCGCTGAACACGGCGTCGCGCAAAAGGATCTCGACTTTTCCCGCCTGTTCGTGGATATCGGGGCCACTGCCGCAGATGACGCCAGGGAGCATGTCCGCATCGGCGACGCAGCCACTTTTGCGTATGGATTTGATGAAGTCGGCGCAGACCTCGTCGTCGGCCACGCCCTCGACAATCGCGTGGGGTGCGCTGTACTCGTGGAAGCGCTGAGACGGTCTCGCATCGACTACACGGTCGTCGCTGTGTTTTCCGCCCAACAGGAAGTGGGTTCTCGCGGTGCGCGCGTGGCCGGCCATCGCATCGACCCTGATGTGGCGCTCGCGCTTGATGTCAGTCCTGTCGGGGACACCCCGAAAAGCGAGCGCCTCGCGCTCACACTGGGTGGAGGACCGGGGGTCAAGGCGCTCGACGCCACGATGGTGGTGGCTCCAAAAGTGCGGGACATGATCGTTGATGCGGCTCGACTGGCGGATGTGCCGTATCAGATCGAGGTGTCGCCTGGCACGGCCAGCGACGCCGGCGCGCTCTTTATTAGCCGCGCGGGAATCCCCACGGGAGGCATTGTCGTGCCCGCCCGCTACGTGGGCACGCCTTCGCAGATGGTGCATCTGCGCGACGTGGAGCAGACGGTCACGCTGTTGACGGCGTTTCTCGCCCACTTGCGCTAGAGGACGTGTGAAAAAGTCCGCAAAGCAGGCGCGGTCACTCCAGATATAGCGTCCAAGGCTTCAGTCGGGCGCTATATCTACCGCTACGCGTATGCCCAAATTTGGTTTATCACTGCTCCCCAAGCGCGCGTCGATACGACCGGACGCAGGCAACCGCGTCCCGCTCCATCACCTTTGGCGCGTGGTTTATAGTATACTGTCACCAATTGCGTAGGGAGGGGTGCACATGCTGCGATACCTGACAGCCGGAGAGTCGCACGGACCGGCGCTCACTGCGATCATCGAAGGACTGCCGGCGCAACTCCCGATCGATATCGCACAGGTCAATCATCAGCTGTGGAGACGGCAACAGGGATTCGGACGGGGCTATCGCATGAAAATAGAGTCCGACACGGCCGAGATTCTCTCGGGGTTGCGGTTTGGTTCCACGCTGGGATCGCCGCTGGCCTTGACGATCGCCAACCGCGACTATAAAAACTGGATCACGCGCATGTCGCCGACGGGCGAGCCTACGGAAGACGTCGCGCCAGTCACGAAGCCGCGCCCTGGCCACGCCGACCTGCCGGCGGCGTTCAAATACGATTTCAGCGACATTCGCGACGCGCTGGAGCGCGCCAGCGCCCGCAACACCGCGACCGTGGTGGCGGTGGGCGCGATCGCCAGGCAGCTGCTGGCGCAGTTTGATATCAGTCTCTGCGCCCACATCGTGCAGATCGGCGAAGAAGCCGCGTCGACAGACGCGCTTGCCGCGCTGAGTCTGGCGGAAATCGCGGAACGCTCTGAGCAGTCGGCGGTGCGAACCGCCGATCCCGCGGCCGAAGCACGTATGCTGACCGCCATCGAGGAAGCCAGGGAGCAGGGCGACACGCTCGGGGGGATATTTGAAATCGTGGTCTCCGGCGTACCCGTGGGTCTGGGCAGCTACGCGACGCCGGACCGGCGGCTCGACGGCCTGCTCGCCGGTATGTTGATGAGCGTTCAGGCGATCAAGGGCGTGGAGATTGGCCTAGGCTTTGCCGCCGCTAAAATGCCAGGCAGCGCGGTGCATGACGCGATCCACCATGATCCCGCAAAGGGATTCTACCGCGCCACCAACGGCGCCGGCGGCGTCGAGGGCGGTATCTCAAACGGCGAACCGATCGTCGTTCGGGCGGCCATGAAACCCATTCCGACTCTGTATAAGCCGCTCCCGAGCGTCGATATTCATACGAAAGAAACGTATCTGGCGGCCATCGAGCGTTCGGATGTGTGCGCAGCTCCAGCAGCGGCCGTCGTCGGTGAAAACGCGGCGGCGTGGGTGATCGCACAGGCCTTTCTGGACAAATTTGGCGGCGATTCACTCTCTGAGGTGCGCAGAAACTATGAAGCCTATAGGGAACGGGTGAGGGAACGGTCATGACGGACCATGCGGAAAACGGAAGGATCGAGCGATCGACACCTCAATCCAACGACGTGAACAGCCCGGACGGCGATGCGACAGGCATGAACGGTAGGGCGGAGAGATCGGATGGCCGTGCGCCGAGCGCGAATGGCCGTGCGGAAGGTGTGGGCGCTCAGGTGGAGAATCCAGCGGGCCAGGCGGAGAATGCCAACGATCGGCCGGGCAGTCAAACCGTTCGCGCAATGGAGCCCACTGACCGGGCGAAGAGCGCGGCCGCGGGCAGTCCCCCCCTTCACGTGCACAGACTGCGCGTGAAGGCGGCCGCGGGCGATTATGATGTCGTCATTGGGTCGCACTTGCTGGCGGCGGCCGATCGTTTTTTCGAAGGCGTTGCCTCAGCGGATGCGGCAGTGCTCATCATCTTTGACGAGGCGCTCGCAACCGCAGGGTATCCGCAGACGTTGCAGACGGCTCTCAGCCAGCGTTTCTCTTCGATTCACGCCGTCGCCCTGCCTACGGGAGAAACGTCCAAGTCGCTCCTGCAGGCGGAACGGCTGTACGCCGAATGTCTGGCTGCGGGTCTGGATCGCAAGTCCGTGATTGTGGCGCTTGGCGGCGGTGTTGTAGGGGATGCGGCCGGTTTTGTCGCGGCCACTTTCATGAGGGGGATTCGTTTCGTTCAGGTTCCCACGACGTTGCTCGCCCACGACGCGAGCATCGGCGGTAAAGTCGCGATCAACTTGCCGCAGGGCAAAAACCTGGTCGGCGCGTTTCACCCGCCGCGACTGGTGCTCTACGATGTGGAGACATTGCGGACACTTCCATCGGCTGAGCGATCGAGCGGATTGGCGGAAGCCATCAAACATGGAATCATTCGCGATCCCGGTTTATTTGAGTTCATTGCCGCGCATGCCGAAGCGTTGCTTGAAGGCGATCCTTCGCTGACCGCCGAACTGCTTGCGCGGTCGTGTCAGGTCAAAGCGGACATCGTCAGCCTTGACGAAAGGGAATCGGGATTGCGCGCCATCCTTAATCTTGGACACACGGTCGGACACGCCGTGGAGGCGCTCGCATATGGCGCCTACTCGCATGGAGCGGCCGTCGCCATGGGCATGGTGTGTGAGACGCGCATCGCGGTGCGGCTGGGATTGGCGCAGCCGGAACTCGTCTCAACCATTCAGCAATTGCTGGCCCGCGTCAGGTTGCCTAGTGACTTGCCGAACAGTCTGAAAAACGCCGCGGCAATCGATGAACTGATTGCGCACATGCGCCTCGACAAGAAGGCGATCGCGCGCAGTCTTCCCTTCGTTTTACCCGAGTCTCTCGGCTCCGTCCGCTTCATGCCCGCCGTCTCCGAACAGATTGTGATGGAAGCGCTGGCGGATTAGGAATTCGCTATGGCTTTAACCAGGAGGGATTCAACGGAAAATGAAACGGTGTGCTGGATTTGTAGCAATCCTTTATTTTCTAACGGTTGTCGGCTGGGTGATATTTAATATAGCGTATAGCAACTTCAGGCCGTATATCCCTGTTCCCTTTAAATCCAATCTCGGACCCGAAGGGGCGTCAGTAGCTCAAGGTTTACTGTACGATTCGCATCATTTCGCCGTCATTGGATTCGATCACGGCACAAAAGGTCTCATGTTTTTGATTTCAATGGTCATTCCAATAGCGCTGTTTTCGATGTTACATAAGAAAAACTATCAATTTGGACCGAATTTGGTTGCTCTGGTGTCCGGAACACTGTCTTTTTTTATCATGTCGGTCTCATTCATCCTACAGGCTACGCTGGCAGAGTACTCAATCCATTTGTTCAAAGTTTCCCACGGGGTATTTCAGAGAGATTTTGCAATCTATTTGTTTGACTGGGCAATCCAACAGGGTGGTTTTTCGGACAGTTTATACACGATAGCCAATTTTCTCCTGTCAGTATGGTTGCTCATACATTCGTTCGCGATTGGAAAAATTTTTGATAAAAAAGCGATCTTCTATATAGGAGTTGTCTGGGCGATTCTTACTATCATTACTCAGGCGATCGTATTTTGGTATTTGATACAGGGCATTGACACTGTGTCATTTTTGGCTCAGGCAGTGGTTATGATAGGACCCGTATGGATGCTGCTCATAGGAATATGGTTGTTAAGAACTAATGATTCACATTCTGCCCTGACGCCTTAACCCTTGTCCGGTTGAAGTTTGACGCTTTATGAACAACCTCTTTATGCAAACGACAGCGGCGCGCCTCGTTTTCCGACTGCTTGGTCGAAGCAGCGATCTCCTTCGAATCCATGAACGATAAATTTGCAGACCAAAGACACACGGAAGCGTGGATGCGCTGACAAACAGCATAGATGGCTCAGAGGCTTTGACACAGATGCTTTGGCGGATTGACCATTTGGACGGATCGTAGTAGGATTACCGTAATGGCGCAGTGATTGCGCGCAACTTGGCAGCATGTTGCGGCAGGCGCCATAGCGAGACAGGGTTTTACCTGTCACCCTGGTAGCGTGAGCGGAGCTTAGCTTAGCAAAAGCCGAAAGGATTGCGCGGTACGACTGCAGTTCGGCCGATCTTTTCGCGTACAAGCGGCGCGTTCACGAGAACCGGGAAAAATCCTTGGTTCTCTATTTGTTATTCAGGTTGACGGCGCAGAGTGCGCGCACACGATGGAGAAGCCATGTTAACGACACAGACGGTGCGGGCGTTGCAGACACGCCATGCAGATCCGTGGCAGTCGGGGCCGTTCGCGCTGACGGCGCCACGGAGCGCACAGACGGCGTACGAGGAGAGGTTGCATGATGAGAGACATACTGACTCGGTTGGCCAATGGCGATGAACTGACGGAACAAGACGCGGAGTCGGCCATGCACGAGATGATGGACGGCACGGCAAGCCCCGTGCAGGTTGCCGCCTATCTCACGTTGTTGCGGGCGCGGGGGGAGACCATCGGTGAACTCACCGGAAGCGCCCGCGCCATGCGCGACCGCGCGCTGCCCATGGCCGTGCAGCCTGGGGTGATCGACACCTGCGGCACCGGAGGAGACGGCGCCGGCACGTTCAACATTTCGACTGCGGCCGCGATCGTGGCGGCAGCCGGCGGGGTGGCGGTGGTTAAACACGGCAATCGGGCGGCGTCAAGTCTCAGCGGGAGCGCTGACGTGCTGGACGCGCTGGGCGTCGCGATTGAAATGAGCCCGCAGGCGGCTGCGGAGTGTCTGGCGGAGACGGGAATCTGCTTTCTGTTCGCGCAGGCGTACCATCCCGCGATGAAGCATGTGGCGCCAATCCGCAGAGAGTTGGGATACCGTACGATGTTCAATTTTCTCGGTCCGCTCACAAATCCGGCCAGGCCAAAGCGCCAGGTGCTCGGCGCGCCCAATGCCGCGATCGCGCAAAAGATGGCGCACGTGCTGGGGGCTCTTGGCAGTGAACACGCTCTGGTGGTAAGCTCTGTGGATGGTTTGGATGAGATTGCCGTCTCTGGACCGACAAGGGTGTATGAGGTGCGGCGGGAACAGGTGTCGGAGTGGACGATTCAGCCCTCGGACATGGGTCTGTCGCAATATCCGCTGACGGCGGTGCGCGGCGGCGATCCGGCGGCGAACGCTGCGGCGGTGCGCGCCATATTTGCAGGGGAGACGGGAGCCCGCCGGGACATCGTGGTGGCCAACGCCGCCGCCGCCTTTTACGTGGCGGGCCGGGCGACAGATCTCACCACAGGAGCGCGCCTGGCAGAACGGATCATTGATGATGGGCGCGCGGCGGGTAAACTTGCTCAACTGGCCGCATACAGCCAGCGCCTGGCGAATGGAGTGAGCGCGTCATAGACCTCACGGCTAAAGCCGGGGGCTTGTAAAAGCCCGCTATGACCAGCCCAAGCAAACGCTGCGTTGGTTGGGTGCAGACCCAGGGATGCTTCTCCAGTCCCTGGCTCTCTGGGGCAGGCGTTAAAAGCCGGCAGGGGTGTCGGCGGTGCGCCTGTTGCCTTCGACCCCTTCCAACATGGGCGAGGAGAGACTTCTTCGGAAGCGTCACCAGTTCCGTAAGGGAGAAAGGAAGTTGCGCAATGGCGGTCTTTGTTCTCGACAAGCATCATAAGCCGCTCATGCCCTGTTCCGAAAAGCGGGCGAGGCTATTGCTCGAACGTGGCAGGGCGAGAGTTCACAAGATGACCCCGTTCACGATCCGCTTGGTCGATCGATGGCAAGAGGATTCAGCGCTTCAAGACGTGCGCGTAAAACTCGACCCCGGATCGAAGACGACTGGCGTCGCCGCCACGCTCGATGGCGAGAATGGCACGAAGGCGGTTTTTCTGGGAGAGGTCATCCACAAACCGGGTATTAAAGCCAAGTTGGACAACCGCCGTTCGCAACGCCTGTCGAGGCGCAATCGCAAGACTCGGTATCGCAAACCGCGGTTTCTTAACCGTGGTC
>JAJYTO010000007.1 GCA_021793015.1 Bacillota bacterium | reverse complement strand
CTTTGGTCAGCGCGTTCTCCACCGGGTCGAGCAGTTGTGAGCGAATCGTGCCGGGGCCGGCGCCTGGATCGGACAGAATGACGGTGATGTGGGGGAAATTGACGCTCGGCAATCGCCTGACCGGCAATTGAACATAAGCGGCGGTGCCCAGCACCACGATGGCCAGCAGAAACATGAGCATGGCGATTGGACGGCGGATGGCCAGGCGCGTCACGTTCACGGCGATCCCCCCTGCGTGGCCGACGGCGCCGATCCGGGAACCGCTGTATGGTTGCGGCGGAATTGGACGAGCCACTGGCGAAAATCATCCATATACGTGTACAACACTGGAACGACCACCAGTGTCAGCAGGGTCGATGTGGTGAGCCCGCCGATCAGGACCACGGCGATGGGAATGCGGTCCGAAGAGCCGATCCCTGTGCGCAGCGCCAGTGGGATCATGGAAAACACCATGGTCGCGGTGGTCATCACGATGGGGCGCAAGCGGGTCTTGCCCGCCAGGACGAGCGCCTCGCTGCGCGGCATACCTTTGCGGATCAGCTGGCCGGTATAGTCCACGAGCAAAATCGCGTTCTTGGCCACGAGGCCCATGAGCATGATCATGGCCATGAAGGAGAAGATGTTGAGCGTCTGTCCGCTGACCAAGAGTCCCAGGAACGCGCCCACGGTGGCCATTGGCAGGGAAAACAGCACGACCAACGGCATGACGAGAGATTCATAGAGCGCCGCCATGAGCATGTACACAAGGGCGACAGACAGGATGAACGCCTGCAGCAGCGGGCCAAACGCCTGGGTCTGCTGAGCGATCTCGCCGCCCAGCGTGATGCTGTAGCCGGGGGGCAGAGAGAGGCCGTTCACCGCCGCCTGCACCTGTTGCGCCACGATGCCGAGCGCTGGATTGGTGGTGCCCGCGGTGACGACCGCCGTCAATTGACGATTCGCTTCATTGAGCGACACGGGTCCGGGCACGAGCGATACGGTCGCCACCTCGCCCAGCGTGATCATCTGCGTTCCGCGACGGGCAATCGGAATATCCGCCATTTGGGCGGGAGACAGATGACTGCCGTGATTCAGGCTGACCATGATGTTGGTCTGCACGCCGCCTCCGGGAGACTGCAGGGTGGAAGCGACTGCGCCGCCGATGGCTGTCTGCGCCGCCTGGCCCACCATCAGGGCGTTGACGCCAAGCTGCGCTGCGGATTGATTGTTCACGTGAATCAGCCAGATGGGCAGATTCGCTGCAGTCTGGTTCTGGATGTTTGTCAATGAAGGCACTTGCGTGAGCATACCCTGCACCCTGGCGGCCAACGCCTCCAATACGGCGGTGCTCGGACCGCTCACGATCACGCTGATCGGCTCGCTGCCGCTGACGACCAGTGGGTTCGGCACATCGGTCTGGATCTGCAATCCGGGAATGGTGTGCGCGATCGCGCTGACGCGCGCCAGCAGAGGTTGCAGGGGAGGCAGCGGAGCGGATTGATAGCCGCTCAGCGAGATCCCGTTCCGCGGGAACAACCCCTTTTTCCGCCCCTTTTTGCCGCCTCCGCCCTTGCCCCCCGCAGCTTTATGGCCGTGGCCCCTGCCTCCGCGGCCTTTGCGTTTTCCCTTTGCCGCCCTGCCCGCGCTGTTTGTCAGACCCTTGTCGCTGCGCACCACGGTGAGGACAGCCGCGTTGGTCGCCGTGATCCCGGCGAGCGAATTTCCGGCCGTCGCAAAAACAGCCTGTATGGCGGGCAATCTTTTTATCTTTGCCGAAAATACGCGCATGGCCGCGTCGGTTGTTTGCAGCGAGGTGCCCGTCGGCATCTGCGCATCGACGCGAAAGACCTGCGGATTCTCCTGCGGCACGAACGCGGTGCCCACCCATCCAAAGGGTATGAAGCAGGCGCTGAGCGCGAGGGCCGACAGGCCGATGGCCACCACGCGCATGCGACGGCGGAGCGCCAATCGAATCAGACGCTCATAGAATCCCAGCAACGAACTCATCAGCCGCTGCCATGCAGGGAAGCGCAACCGGCGCAGTCTGGCGACCGTCGCCCGCGTCTTCCCTGCAGGCGGGGAAGCCCCGCTCTCCGGATCAAGATCCAGTGCGGACTGATCTTTGCCGCGGTTGATTCGCAACCAGCGGGAGGCGAGCATGGGCGTCAGTGTAAATGACACAAACAGCGAGAACAGGGTTGCGGCCACTATGGTCACGCCAAATTCGCGAAACAATTGTCCGACCGTGCCGTGCACGAAGACGATCGGCACGTACACAACCACATCCGTCAGCGTGATGGCGACCGCGGCGGCGCCGATCTCCATGCGGCCGCGAACCGCGGCGGTCCTGGGATCGGCGCCCAGTGTAAGATGGCGGTCGATGTTCTCCAGAACGACGATCGAGTCGTCGACCAGTATCCCGATGAGTAGTGACAGGGCAAGCATGCTCATGAGGTCGAGCGAGAAGCCGAACGCGTACATCACTGTAAAGGTAGCGATGAGGCTGGCCGGAATCGCGCACAGCACGATGATCGTATGGCTCAGGCGGCGCAGGAACAGATAGAGGACCGCTGAGGCAAGCACGACGGCGAGCACCAGGTCGCGCAAGACCGCGCTAAGCGCCGCGCGGGTATACACGGTTGTGTCGGCGATCACGTTCAGTGCGGCTCCAGGCGGCAGGGTCTTTTTCAGTGTCTGCAGCACATTCAGCACGCCGGATTCCACGCTCAGGCTGTTTGCGTTGCTCTGCGCGGCGATCGACAGTCCGATCGCGGTCTTCTCGTTGATCCGGTTGACGGTAGTCGGTGTCGCGTATCCCTGCGTGATGCTGGCAATTTGGCCGAGCGTCACTGACCGGGTTTGCGGGACGGTGGATGCACCGCCCGCAGCGCCAGTCACGCTGCCAACACCGCCTGCACCACCAACGCCGCCAGCACTGCCAGCACCGCCAGCACCGCCTGCACCGCCTGCACCGCCTGCACCGCCTGCACCGCCTGCACCGCCTGCACCACCTGCACCACCTGCACCGCCAGCACCGCCAGCACCGCCAGCACCGCCAGCACCGCCAGCACCGCGTGGTGCTGGCGCGGCAATGATGACGTTGCCAAGGCTCTGAAGCGAGGTGTACGGGGAATTGGTGCTGACCGTGTAAGTCTGTGATCCATTGTTGATCGCTCCGCTTGGCACGGTGGCATTTTGCGCCGCCAGGGCCTGACGGATCTGGGGCAGCGTCACGCCATAGGCGAGCATGGCAGATTCGTGCACCTGCACATTGATCTGGGGAATCAGACCGCCCTGGACATTGACGCTCCCCACGCCGGGGACGCTCTCGATGGCGGGGACGATCGTGTTTTGCGCCAGTGTGTAGAGTTGCGTCTGGCTGAGTTTTCCGGACAGCGACAGATTGAGGATCGGCATGGCGGCCGGATTAGTCTCGGTGATACTCGGCAGGCTGGCTGTGGACGGCAGTTTGCGGGCCACAGAGTGCAGCGCCTGGGCCACATCGTTGGCCGCAGTGCCGAGGCTGACGCCGGAAGCCAACTGAAGGGTGATCTCTGACTGGCCCTGCATGGAGATCGAAGTCATGGATGTGACGCCGTTGACAGACGTCAGGGCGTTTTCCATCGGATCGGTGACACTCAGTCGCACATCCTGCGGATCGGCGCCCGGGTCGCTGACCGTCACCTGGAGATACGGATAGCGGACATTGGGCAATTCACGCACTGGCAGGAGCCCATATGAGATCGCTCCCATGACCACGAGTCCCAGGATGACCATCAATATGGTGACAGGCCGTCGGACCGCGATCTCGGTGATGTTCACGATGTACTCCCCCCACTCGCGCCGCTTGCGGTGGCCCCAGTCTTATTGGATGCGGGAGACTGCCCCGCGGGCTTGCGCGCGCCTTTGCGGTGTTTATGGGCGCCTTTATGATGCTTGTGAGCGCCTTTGCGGTGCTTGTGAGCGCCCTTATGATGCTTATGGCCGTGTTTGCCGGCGGGTTTGTGGGCAGAGATTCCCCGATGCGCGGATCCGCCCGGCGAGGTCGCGCCGGAGGCTTTGCCTGAGCTTTGCGACGTCGCGGCGCCGGATCCCTTGCGCCGATGTTTTGCCGCTGCGGTCGACGTCAACCTGGAAATTGCGTTGGCGACTGTGACGCGATCGCCAGGGGCTAGAAACGTCTGACCGAGTGTGACCACCTTATCACCCGCCGAAACGCCGGAGTCGATCTGAGTCCAGGAACCCTGCGTGGCGCCCGTGACAATATTTATCAGGAGAGCGCGCCCATTTTTCACCTCGAACACCTGCGGCGTCCCAGACTGAGTGACGATGGCGGCGGTCGGGATGAGCACGGCGTGCGTGTCGGAGCTTGTGACCACCTGAATGTACGCTGTCTCACCCGCCGCCAGTCCGGCGATCTTCTGTTTGGGAACCACCGACACGGTGAAGGCGAGCGTCTGTGGATTGGCCGTTGGCGACACGGACAAGACCGAGCCGGGGAAGGACTGGTTCGCGGCAAACGGCAGGGTGAAACGGACTGGATCGCCTGCGCGCACCTTGTTGATGTCCTGCTGACTCATGCTCGCCTGGATCTCCAGACTGTTGCCGATCATGGAAATCAGGGGTTTTTGCGCGGCCACAGAATCACCTTGCGCGCCACTCACCGCCGTGACGACGCCGCTAAATGGCGCGTTGATCGTCGTGTTGCTGAGCGCTTCCCGGGCCAAGTCGAGTTTGGCCTGGGCCACGGAAACGGCGCCTTGTAATGACTGCAGCGTGCCGCTGTTGTAAGGGTGCAGGAGCAATTGAACTTTGCCTTTGGCGGCCGCGATCGCTGTTTTTGCCTCGGCGACAACGGCTGGCTGCGGTGGAGCGGTCAACGCGGACAGTGCGCCCCGACTCGCCGTCAGCACGCTTTCTGCCTTGATAAGTCCAGCCTGCATGCGCTGTACGGCGGAGATGTCGTTGCTTTTCGCGATGGCGACAGCTTGCTCGGCCGAGCGCACGGCCTGCGCGTACTGCGCCTTTGCGCTTGCCAGAGTGGCGGTGGCCGTTTGAACCGCCTGCTGTTCCTGCGCTTGCAAGAGCGCCAGTTTTCCCTGGTTGGCCGCATCCTGCTGCTGCACCAACGCGCCCTCCGTGCTCACCTGGTTCTCTGCCTGGCTGATCGCGTTCGTCCAACTGGCTTGGTCGAGAGCCAATTTGTTTTGTGCGGCCACCTCCGCGTCCTGGGCGGAACTGAGTTGGTTTTGGAGGGATGTCGTGGCCGTTTGGGTCTGTGTCTGCGCGGCGGCCTCGGCCTGGTTGGACTGATTCTGCGCTTGCGCGATGGCCGCGCTCCACGCTGCCTGATCTGAGGTCAATTTGGCCTGCGCCTGCGCCACCGCGTTTTGCGCGGCGGCAATCTGCGATTGCTGGGAAGACGCGGTGCTGGATGACTGTTGCTCTGCGGCGGCCTCGGCGATGGTCAACTGATTCTGTGCGTTTTGGATGGCGGTGTTCCAGGTCGCTTGATCCTCGTTGAGCTTGGCCTGGGCCTGAGTGACGGCGGCTTGGTCGGCGGTAATGGCGGCATCTGGAGTTGAATCTGAGTCTGAAGTGGTTTCGGATGTTTCAGCCTGCTGTGCGCTGGCGAGCGCGCTCTTCGCCGCATCGAGAGCGGCCTGATCGTTCGCCACCGCCACGCCGTCCGGGCTGTTGCTGTTTTCAGCGGCGGACACGTTGCTCTGTGCTACGCTGACCTGCGCAGAGGTTGAACTGTTGGCGGGGGGCTGTTGCGCCTGCAGCGCCGCCAGATTGGCCTGCGCCGCGGCGAGCGACTGTTCGTCATTGCTTACTGCGGTCCCCTGTGGGCTGCTGGTGCTCTGTACGGAACTCTCATTGTTTTGCGCCGCCTGGATCGCCGCCGTCGTGGCGGAGGTGACGGCGCCGCCCGCGGCGGCCTGCTGCAACTGTTGCTGCAAAGACAGCACATTCTGCTGTGCCTGTTTGAGCGTCGCCTGGTCGTTGGCGACGGTTGTGCCGGGGACGCTGCCAGAAGACTGAATGAGGGACAGCGCGTTTTGGGCTGCCTGCAGGCTGGCCGCATTGGCGTTCATATTCTGCTGCTGGGTTGACACGGCCACGTTTTGCGGTGCGACGCCGGAAGTCAGGCTGTGCAGCGCCTGTGCAGCGTCGGCGACAGCGAGGGTCAGCGGACTCGTCTTCGCCGAGAGGCTGAGCAGGGCGTTTCTCGCGTCGCGCAGGGCGATCGCCTGCGGTCCGTCGGCGGAGCCGACCAGCGTCGCCTGGCGTTTCAACTGTGCGAGAGCGGTGGCATTGGCGGCGGCCGCCGCGCGCGCCTGCGCAATCTTCGCGGGCGGCGGTCCCGCGTTTAGCGCCTGCAATTTTTCCTTCGCAAGAGCGACCGCATCCCTGGCGATTCCAAGAGTGTCGGGATTCGCGGACTGTTCTCCCTGCGCCAATTTTCCCTCCGCTCCCGCCAGTGTTCCCTGCGCGATCTGCATCTGCGCCTGTTGGGCCGCAGCATTCAGTTGCGCCAGCACCTGACCCTGCGTCACTCTCTGGCCCACCGAAACGTTGACAGACTGCAGTACCCCGGCGATTCTGGGACCGAGGGCAACCATTTGCGGACTGACGACATAGCCGGACAATGGAACGGTCTGCTGGATCGTCCCCATTCTTGCGGCCGCTGTCTGCACGTACACGGATTTTGGCGCTGCAGCCTGTTTCGCCATGGCGCTTGTCTGGATGCGGCCATTGACGGTGTACGCTGTGACAGCACCGCCAATGATCAGCGCCGATGCTCCCACTCTTATCACGCGGCTCTTCAATCCGTTGGCGGGAAGGAACATGTCGAAATCCGCCCTTCTTAATTTTTGGTTTCGTCAATAAATATCCAATTGTAGGGATGGGCTTTCATGCCTGAGTTTTGCGAAGCAAAATCTCACTTGCGCGTCACCAACAAACGGGAAGAAAAATACGCCTGCGGCGATTTTTCGGGAAAGAAATCGCCCACTTTTGCTATACGTTACGAATTGTTGCTTGAAATTTGCTTGATCCCAGGAGGATGATTATGGATGGAGCATGCGCAGGGGAGCAATTGCTAGATTGCGCGGTTTGCCAAGTTGTGAAACTTGTGAATTCGCACACTGACCTTTGCAAATTGACAGCGATGTCCGTCAGCGCTATAATTTCTTCAGTCTAATAGAACCACTAGGGGCGCCGTTACGGCTGAGACAGGGCATTGTCCTTGGACCCTCGGAACCTGAACTGGGTTGTGCCAGCGTAGGGAAGTGGACGCGATCGGTTGCATTTGGATCCAGGCCACGCCTTTTTGGGTGGTCTTTGTTGTTTTGGGCGCGTCGCGCGGGAGGAGAAATGGCTGTGCGGATGACGGATCAGCGCGGGGTGGTGCGCGCGTTAACAGTGGCCGGTTCTGACAGCGGCGGCGGAGCGGGCATACAGGCGGATCTCAAGACGTTTGCCGCCTTTAGCGTCTATGGCGCCGCGTGCGTGACATCCCTGACCGCGCAAAATACGATGGGCGTCCAGGGCATATTTGAGGTTGCGCCGGATTTTGTCACTCTTCAACTGAAATCGGTGCTGAAAGATATCGGGGCGCACGCGGTCAAGACCGGCATGCTCGGCAATGCCGGAGTCGTTCGCGCTGTGAGCGCCGCTTTGGAAGAGTTTGGCGTGTGCAATATTGTCGTGGATCCGGTCATGGTGGCCAAAGGCGGCGAGTCTCTTCTTGACAGGGATGCGGTCAGTCTGTTCAGATCGCATCTGTTTCGGATTGCGACAGTCGTTACGCCCAATTTGCCTGAGGCGGAAGTTCTTTGCGGCTATCCCCTGCGCACCTGGAACGACCGCCTGCGGGCAGCCCGCGACATTGCCCGCATGGGCCCCCGCGTGGTCGTCATCAAGGGAGGCCACGTTCCAGCGTCAGGCGACGACCTCTCCGACAATCTTTCTGGGAGCGCGCAGGAGGCGGTGGATCTCGTGTTTGACGGGCAGTCATTTACGAGGTTCCATGCACCGCGCGTGGAGAGCCGGAAGACTCACGGCACGGGATGTACATTTTCCTCGGCGATCACCGCCTGCCTGGCCGCCGGAATGGATAGTCTGGACGCCGTCGCATCGGCCAAGGCGTATGTATCGGATGCGATCAGCACGGCCGTTGATTGGAACATAGGAGCGGGCCACGGCCCGACAGATCATTCGGCGGCGGTGAAACTGGCAAGCGGCGTCAAATCTGGCGGCGTTTATCGCAGGCTGCATGGAGAATGGGTGCTGCAAGAGAAGTGAAGGCAAGCAGACGGCGCTTGCCTGCGCGAGTGGCGCACGTGAGCGGGGATATGCGTGCGCCACTCGCGCGCGCGGCCTGCGGGTTGGGCATGCGCGCCCGGAAGGGAGCGTTGTCCACCGAGTCCTTGCGGCTTGAAACTTGTTCCTATGTGTTTTGACGATCCAGTTCAAGATCCTGTTCAAAGAGGGGGATGTGCACATATGAGTATGGCCGAACCTGTCTCACGTTGGCTGGAACGGGTGCGCGCACAGAGGCCGCTCGTTCACAACATGACAAATATCGTGGTTACCAATGTCGTCGCCAATGCTCTGCTCGCCGTCGGCGCCTCGCCTGTCATGGCGTACGCACCCGAGGAAGCGGCCGATATGGCCCGCATCGCGAAAGCGCTGGCGCTCAATATCGGCACGCTTGATGAGCGCGTGGTCAGCGCCATGTTGATCGCCGGACACGCCGCCAATGCTGCGGGCGTGCCCGTAATCTTTGACCCGGTCGGAGTGGGGGCAACCGCTTACCGCAATGAAACGGCAACGCGCCTGATCGAAAGCGTGAATTTGACTGTCCTTCGGGGCAACCAGGGGGAGATCGGATTTCTGCTGGGGGCGGGGGGAGAGGTGCAGGGCGTTGATTCGCTCGGCAGCGGCGAACATTTGCCGCGCGTGATGAAAGAATGGGCGGCGGCGAGGGGATGCGTGGCTGTCGCCACTGGACCGGTCGATTATGTGACCGACGGAACGCGCGTATTTACGCTCCATAACGGCCATGCGCTGTTGTCCTTCATCACAGGATCGGGATGCCAGGCGACGGGACTGATCGGCGCCTTCTGCGGTGCTGCGGGCGCTTTAGCCACGGTGGAAACGTATGCGGACGCTTGTGTCGCCGCTCTCACGTGTCTGAATGTCGCAGGTGAACTGGCTGCTGGAACAGCATCGGGGCCGGGCGGGTTTCAGGCGGCGTTGTTTGACGAACTGTACCGGTTGGACGGCGTCACAGTGGATCGGCTCGCACGCGTGGATTTTTTGGAGGTGTGAGCGGGTGACGGACAGCGAATGGCTGAGAGGCAGCCTGCGCCTATATGTGGTGACGGACGAACGCCGGGACGCGGGAAGCCTGGAGTCCGTTTTGGCGGAAGCGATAGCCGGTGGGGCAACGGCCGTGCAGTTGCGGCGCAAAGGGGAATTGGGCCGCGGGTTTGTGGAAATGGGGCGCGCCGTCAAGCGTATAACCGCCGAAGCGGGTGTGCTGTTCATCGTCAATGATCGCGTGGATGTCGCACTCTTGGTAGACGCCGACGGCGTACATGTCGGTCAGGATGATATCGACTGCCGCGATGCAAGGCGCCTGCTGCGCCACAGAATCATCGGCGTCTCCGCCGCCACCGTGCAGGAGGCGCTTGCAGCCGAACGCGCCGGCGCCGATTACCTCGGCGTGGGAGCCGTATTTTCCACCCGGTCCAAGCCGGACGCGGACGCCTCAAGTTTGCATGAATTGAGCCAAATTGCAAAGGCGGTGAAAATCCCTGTGGTCGGTATCGGCGGTATTGACCAAGAGAATGCCGCCGCCGTCCTTGCAGCGGGCGCCGATGGAGTCGCAGTAGTGTCGGCGGTCATGAGCGCCGCGAATCCGCGCGCGGCCAGTCAGGCGCTGCTGCAACGCATGGGGTGGTCGCTGTAGTCCCGTGCGAATTGCAGTATACTGTAACCAGTACTCTTTGGTTATGGAGCGCGGTTCGTCAGGGGGTGGTGTGAAGTGCGCATACGCTGGCATTCCCCGCGTGTCAGGAATCTGGCGCTGGGCAGACCCTATACCATTGGCGCCCAGTGGCCCGACACGCTGTTCAGTCAGACAGAGCAGCGACAATACCCCGACGCGGGACAGCTCACCGATGGTCATACGGGCAGTTTGAACGCCAGAGATCCAGGGTGGGTGGGTTTGCTGCGCCAGTATGGGCGGAGCATCGTGATCGATCTCGGCGAAATCCAGGATGTGCGCTCGGTAGAGTTGCGTTTTTTGCAAAATCTGCGGGCCGGCATCCAGTTTCCCTGCATGGTGCGATTCTATGCATCCATAGACGGCGCATCCTGGCACTTCGTCGGTTCGTGCGGCGACCAGACGAGTTGGTACGCGGACGCGCCGCAGATCCAGTCCTTTGCCACGGACCTGCACGGCAATGCGCAGTACATTCGGGTGCAGTTTACGGCAAAAGTTTACGCGTTTATGGATGAATGTTACGTATATGGTCGCCCAGGTCCGGATCTTGACGCCGATCCGTGGTCGGGCGACGGACTCACGGCACTGATGGGCGTCAACTATCTGGTTGATCCTCATTGTCCGGATGCGGGTGGAGCGCTTCGGATTCGCCATGCCCCCGTCGTGGCTCCCGCTGCCGCGGCAAGCTCCCCGGACAGGTCCGACCCCGCAGGCCCAACCGGGATGGCTCCTACACTCGCCTCCGCAGGCTCCGCTGGAATTTCCCGTACACTCGACTTCGCAGGCCCGACCGGGATTGCCCCCACACTCGCCTCCGCAGACATCGCCGACGTCTCGAGCACTCGATACACCGCACTCGCCCATGCCGATCGCGCCGGCGAGGTTGGTGCGCAGTCGGGCGTCGCAAGCGACCAAGGCGACCAACCGGGGCTTGGCTATTTGACCCGTGAACATCCAGAGAGCGGCGGAGTCAACCATATGCAACTCGTATACATAGGATCTGGCGAGGTGGCCGGAACATGGACCGGGGAGGATTTTAGTCCCATGATCGCCCAGATCGAAAGCGATGGACGCCCCGTTCGCTGGCTGTTTGACGGCACGCTGTTTGGCCCCTATGGGAAGATGCCGACGAACGCCGCCGCCTGGTCAGCCTGGCTCCATGAACTCTTCTCCCCACTCGTCAACCTGGATGCTCTCGATCAGGCCGTGGGACAATTGAAACGGACGTTCGCAGATTCAGAATTCCAGGAGAAAGTGGTGCTGACACTTCCGTCGACGATAGCGGGTCCCAGTGACTTTGGTTCGCTTGCGGCGGGAATGGAGTCTCTGAACATGAATCCGGGCGAAATCGGTCCTGGCGCCGCCGTTGTCAATAAGTTGACAGCGCTGCAGTGGATCATGCGGGAGGCGCTCAAGCGTTGGCGCCAAGCCGATCTGCACCATCTCCGGCTCGCGGGATTCTATTGGCGGCCTGAGTCAGTCAATGTCAATGACCCTTATGATCCGTGGCTCATCAAGCAGATGGCTGCCGCAGTCCACGCCGAGGGACTGCTTTTTTACTGGATCCCGTTTTATGGATCGGCGGGGGTGACAGTGGCAAGGCAATTGGGGTTTGACGCTGTGATGATTCAGCCAAACGTTTCGTTCAACTGGAACATAGATGCGCGGCAACGGTTGCGGTCTGTCAGCGAGATGGCGCAGTTTTATCACACGGGGGTGGAGATTGAACTGCATTGGGACATCACAAGCAGGAACAATCCGGCGCATGTTCAGACAGCGCTCTCCCGATATGACGATTATTTCACTGCGGGGGTGCGGTATGGATACGGCGGTCGCGTGACAAAGGCCTATTATCTCAATTCAAAGACGCTTGTTCAGTGCAGTCGCAGCGCGGATCAACTGCCCCGTCAGGCGTATGCGGACACGGTGGCTTTCGTTCGCGATGAGTGGAGTCGCACAGATCTGTGACATTGTTTTAGGGATCTTTTCCAGCGCCAAAAAAAATAATGCGAGTTTGTGCCCAATAGACTGGAAGACTCGTGTGGTTATTTGGTATAATCATCAAGATAATGGTTCGCGTTTCCAAGCGATGAGGTTGGTAGGTGTTCAGATGTTTAATCAAATATTTAAACGCAAACCGCAGATCGTCAACGGGAAACGGGTCTGCGTCGAGTGCGGCATTCCGCTTCAGGAGCACCAGGACAAGCTGTGTTTTACGTGCCTGGAGAAGAAGGCGCTTGCGATCATGGATCGCATGAAGAAGTACAATTATTGACGGTCGGCGCCATGACCTACACGGCGCCGACCTGCGCGTGCAGAACCTGCGGACCGAGTGGAAAGGGATCGTTCCAGTGGGGTTCCAGTGTGATTTCGATGGCGCTGAACTGCATGTCGGAAGGGATGGACGCCGAAACGGCGCCGATGCCGCTGCCTGTGACGGTGAATTCTGCGACGCTGAATCGTTTGGCGCCGCTCACCACCCATACATCGTAACAGCCCCAGGGATTCTGTTGCGGCAAATCCTTGGCATACACCATCAGATCGTAGTGCTGGTTCTGTCGCACGATCCATGCCATGGCGCTTGACCGCCGATAGGCAGTGTCGGGACGCATGTTCATCTGTGCGATCAACGTGCCTGGCCGTTTGACGGCGGGGAAGATTCCCACATCCACCCCCGCGACGCCGACAGCCATGCCCACGATCAGCGCGGCGATTCCGTACAGGAATTTTTGGTGTACGGATTTGAAGGGATTCGCAAGGCGAAGATGCGCGAAGATCCGCCGTCGCGCGGCAAGAGGACGGCGGGGGTGCAGATTCCTTTTTGGCGGGCGCGCGGAAAACGCCGCCTCCAACGTCTTTTCCTTGAGACTCGCCAACAACGCTTCGCTGTCCATTGCGGGCTCTTTTTCCGTCAGCAACAGTTCGTGCGTGCGCCACATGGCTTCACAGTCCTGCTGGCAGGAGGCGCATGTTGCCATGTGCTGTCCGAATTCACGGATCTCGTCCTCAGTGAGCTCTCCTAGCAAATAGGGTATAAGAGCATGGCAGTCCTTTGCATTGGCCATTAAGAGCGCACCTCCAGATCGCCGTCCTCCAGAAAGGACTTCAGTATCTTCAAAGCTCGGTGCAATCGGGTTTTCACGGTCCCTATCGGAATTTCCAGAACGCTGGCGATTTCGGAGAGACTATATCCCTGAAAATAGGCCATCTCCACGATGGTTCGTTCCTGTGTGCGCAAATGTGACATTGAATCGATCAGATCGCTCTTTAAAATGGGCGTATCAAAGTCATCGTCGTTCCGTCCACGAACGGGCTCTTGTGAATCTGTGACGCCAAGGCTTGCCGTTTCCCTGTGCCGATGTGCTTTGCGCACGTGGTCAATGGCCGTCCGACGCGTCACGGAGCTTAGCCAATGGATGAATTTACCTTTTTTCGGATCGAACGTACGAGTCGTCCAGACTTTCGTGAACACGTCCTGGATAACTTCTTCCAGCATGAGCGGGTCGGCGATCAAGCGCCTGGAAACTGCATATACCTGGCGGGCGTGTCGGTCATAGAGTTCTGCCAGCGCATATCCGTCTCCCTTCATGACTCGCGCAAACAGATCTTCATCAGACAAGCGCCCAGCCCCCTCGACAATCTTATCGGAACTGTGTAGAACGGCCATACCAATGTATACGAACAGTGGGCAAAAACAGTTTTCCGGCTTGCCCTGCCCTGGCTTTCACGGTGCACTCCTCCGCTGTACTGAGTCAACCTGTCGCAGCATTCTTCTGCTGTTTCCGGCGAATCCTGCAGGCGTCTTACCTCGGCCCTTTTCGGACAACCTCTTACAGCGCCCGGTCGAGAAGATCCATGATATGCATGGCTTCCATCTGTCCCTGGAGACCGGCCCGCATGATGCCTTCCCTCATCTGCAGCAGACAGCCGGGATTGGCGGTGACAATAATCCGGGCCTTCGTGCGCTGCACATCTTCCATCTTGTCGTCCAGGATGTCCATGGACATGTCGAAGTTCGTGATGTTGTATATGCCTGCTGACCCGCAGCAACTGTCCGGATGGCTCATCTCCGCCAACTCCACTCCCGGAATGCTCCGGATGAGTTGGCGCGGCTGATTGCGGACGCCTTGTCCATGCGCCAGGTGGCACGAATCCTGGTAGGTGACGCGCGCATTCAACGGTTTGTGAAAGGTGAGCGGGGGCAGTTCAACCAGCAATTCGTTGGCGTCCCGCACCTTCGCGACAAACGCGGCCGCACGGTCTCTCCACTCTGGATCATGTGCGAACCAGTGGCCGTAATCCTTCAAGGCAGCTCCGCATCCGCCGGCGTTATTGACGACGAAATCGACGTCCGCCCGCTCAAACGCTTCGATGTTTCGCTTTGCCAGACCAGCGGCGCCCGACTTCTCGCCGGAGTGTGCATGCAGGGCGCCACAGCACGCCTGATCCTCCACAAAGACGACGTCGCAGCCAGCCTTGCTGAGCAGCCGCGCCGTGGCCTGGTTCGTTTCAAAGAACATTTCGTCCATGATGCAGCCTTTGAAGAAGCCGATCTTCAGGACGGGTTCCCCTTCCGATCGCAGGGTTGGCGGGCGTTCTTTCCGCTTTGCCGGTGATGCGACTTTGTCTACCGCGCGCTGCATCTCCGCCATTTCTCTGGGCAGGATGCGAATCAACCCCGTCTTGTCGGCTATTTTTTGCAAACCCGATGCCTGCGCCATCCACAACGCCGTTCCGAAAGCCCGGATGCGTTTCGGATGCGGAAACATATGCTTAAAGACCAGCCTGCGCGTCAAAGATCGTTTGTCTAGGCGTTTTTTGTTGTCCTCCACCACCTCGCGGGCCGTTTCGATCAACTTCCCGTACGCGACCCCGGATGGGCACGCCGTCTCACACGCCCGGCAGCCCAGGCACGCGTACATGTTTTTTTCGAATTCCGCGTCGAGGGAGAGCTTCTCCTGTGCGACTCCTTTCATGAGTGCGATGCGGCCGCGGGGACTGTAGGTCTCCAACCCAGTTTGTCGATAGGTTGGACACGCGGGCAAACAGAAACCGCAGTGCATGCAGTTTTGCAACTCATCTATGTCAAACTTGTCGAGCAGAGCGTCACGGGCAGCGACGGCAGGCGCATCGGACGCCCCGGCAGGCGCCTGCGGCGCTGGCGTTTCGGGATGCTCTTGCGGCGTCAGGTCCATGGGTTCGGCAGTTTTGGCGGTCATGGTTGGTTCACCACGATTCTTCGTCGATTCTGCCCGGCAAATACCTTGCCAGGGTTCAGGATGTTGTTTGGATCAAAGGCCGCTTTCAAACGCTCCATGAGTTCAATCCCGCCCTCGCCCACCTTCAGGTGCAGGTATTTGGATTTTGCCATCCCGACGCCGTGTTCGCCGGTGATGGTGCCGCCGAAGCGAATGGCTGCGAGGAAGATCTCCTCAAAAGCCTGTTCGACGCGTGCGATTTCTTCATGGTTGCGTTCGTCGGTCATGCAGGTTGGATGAAGATTGCCGTCGCCCGCGTGGCCGAACGTGCAAATCTGCAGATTGTACTTCCTGGCGATCCGCTCGATCTCCTCCACCATCTCCGCCAGTTTCGCGCGGGGTACGGTGGCGTCTTCGAGGATGGTCGTGGGCCGCAGCCGGGACAGGGCCGACAGGGCAGAGCGACGCGCGGTGAGCAGCTTCGCGCCTTCCTCCATCGTCGCGGCCGTGCGCACCTGCGCAGCGCCCGCTTGCCGGGCAATGTCTGCAATCTTCCCGATGTCTTCCACGACCTGCGCCTCGGCTCCGTCCTGTTCAATCAGAAGCATGGAAGCCATGTCGAGCGGCAGGCCAAGTTTGGCGAAGTCGTCCACGACCTTCATGGTGGCTTGGTCCAGGAACTCGATTGTCGCCGGGATGATTCTGGCGGCGATGATCCGCTCGACGATGCGTGCGGCGTCCACCAGGTTGCGGCAGTAGACGACAAGCGTGCGCTTCGTCGCCGGGAACGGGAGCAGCTTCACCGTGATCTCGGTGATCACCCCAAGCGTCCCCTCCGACCCGACCATCAATCGCGTGAGGTCATAGCCCGCGACGTCTTTGACATTCTTCCCGCCGCAGCGCAGGACTTCGCCTGTTGGCAAGACGTACTCCAGCCCCATGACATAGTCTTTCGTGACACCGTACTTCAAGCCGCGCATGCCCCCGGCGCCTTGCGCCACATTGCCCCCGACGGTGGAGATGCGCATGCTCCCAGGATCGGGAGGATAAAACAGCCCGACCGCTTCGACCGCCGTGTGCAAATCGGCGGTGGTCACACCTGGACCCAGGGTCGCCGTGAGATTCTTCTCGTCGATCTCGTAGATCTGGTTGAATCGGTTCATGTTGAGCACAATCCCGCCTTGCACGGGGATCGTGCCGCCGGCCAGGTTGGTCCCGGATCCGCGAGGAATGACCGGAATCCGGCGCTCATTGGCCAGTCGCAGGATCGCGGCGACCTCTTGCACGGAACCTGGGATGGCGACGGCGTCCGGGGTAGACTGCAACAGCGGTGTGGCGTCGTACGAATACGCGTGCAATTCGTTCGGACTGTCCAAAAACCATTTCTGGCCGACTATAGGAATCAGTTGTTGACGCAGGCCCTCAGTCAACATGGTTCATTGTCGCCTCCCCGGACAATAGAAATCAGGTCATCAGATGATTTGGTTTTCAATGTATCACAAAGCGGGCGAAATGTGTAGCATAATGCCCGTCCCCTGATCCGCTATAATGGAAGAATGACGGATGACAGCGATGTCCACAGGGTGTTGGAGGCCAGCATGGGATTGAATCGAAAAAACTATGAGATTGTCGCGGACGAACTGATGCAGATGATCGACTCCGGCATCATCAAACCGGGGAACAAACTCGAACCGATTGAGAGCTTGGCCAGGCAGTACCGCGTCGGGAGATCGACTGTGCGGGAAGCTCTCAGTCTGCTGAAAGCCAGGGGCATGATTGAATCTGTGCAGGGCGACGGCACCTACGTGGCCGACAACCAGGCGCGCAGCCTTGGACTTGCGCAAAGTTCAGCTCTGGCCAGCGCTGCGGAGCTGCTGCAGTTGCTGCAGGTCCGCAAGATTGTGGAGGTCGGTTGCATCGGTCTGGCGACGCAGCTTCGAACGCAGGAGAACATTGATGAATTGGGCCTTGTGATTCAGCAAATGCAACACTCGGTGGGGAATGAAGAGGTGAGCCAGGTCTACGATGTGAACTTTCACCTGGCCATCGGCCGCGCCACGCAAAACCCCTTGCTGCAGCAGATGATGGAGAGCATTTCCGCCACCATGATGCGAACCATCCGCGAGACCCGCAAACTTTGGCTGTACAGTGAGCGCGAGTCTGCGGCGCGGCTGTTTGAGGAGCACCAACACATGTACCAAGCCATCGTGGACCGTGACCATCAGACGGCGACAGACACCATGGCCCGCCACCTGGACAAGGTTGCGGCGGTCCTGCAGTCGCCGGAACGGGAGCGGTGACAGCGCCAGCATCCTTTCGCGCGCAGATGGGCCTGTCCTGATATAATGACGATAACACCATAGACCCTCACGCCGCTTCGCAGCACCGCCAGCGAAATACTAAAGCGCCGCGAAGTCTTTCACAGGTGCAGGGCTGAAGAGCCCGCTTGGGGAGGAGTCATATATTGCGCCCGCCGCGAGTTGTGCGACAGCGGTGGACTTCCGCCAGGACGGATCATGCATGCCGCTGCAGCGAGTATTAGCGGCCCTTGGGCCGCGGCTGTCTGAGCGGCAGCGGCATGCATGATCCGTCCTGGCGGGCACGGACCACCGTATTTTTCCGGGACAGTTTGAACAGGGGAGGCCTGTCATGCAACACATTCTAGTCGTCGACGATGAAGAACCGATCGCGGAGATCCTGCGCTTCCAGTTGGAGAAGGCCGGGTATTCAGTGAGCGTCGCTCCTGATGGAGAGGCCGCCATTGCTTTTGTCAACCATTCCCCGACGGCCGTGGACCTGATTTTGCTGGATCTCATGCTGCCAAAGAAAGACGGCTTTGAGGTGTGCAAAGAGGTGCGCCAGTTTTCCTCGGTGCCGATCATCATCCTCACGGCCCGCGACGCCGAACTGGACAAGGTTCTCGGTCTCGAACTCGGCGCGGACGACTACGTCACCAAACCGTTCAGCGCTCGCGAACTGCTTGCGCGCGTGAAGGCAAACCTGCGCCGGCAAATCGCGCTGGCGGAGGATGTGGAGGCCGGCAAACGGGAACAACTGCAGGTTGGGGACCTGATCATCGATCCCATGACCATTCAGGTATTTCGGGCGGGGATGGAAGTTGTCCTGACCCATCGCGAATTTGAGCTTCTCTTTTACATGGCGAAGCATCCCGGCATTGTGTATTCGCGGGAACAACTGCTCCAGGATGTGTGGGGCTATGATTATTTGGGAGACGAAAGGACAGTGGATGTGACTATCCGCCGCCTGCGCGAAAAATTGGAAGAGGATCCTGGCAACCCCGCCTACATACTGACCAGGCGCGGGGCGGGCTACCTCTTCCGTCGCGGTTAGGAGTTCGGACGATGTTTCAGAGTGTGCGCTATAAACTCATGGCGGTCTATCTTCTGCTGATCCTGTTCGCCATGCAACTCATCGGCGCGTATTTCATTCAATCCTTGAATCAGTATTTCGTCAATAACTACACGAAAACAATCGCGCATGAAGCGCAGTTTCTCGCCAATCTCGTCAGTCTGCCGATGAGCGCCTCCACCGGCAGGCAACCCAATCTGCTGAATGTGCTGCAGCCGTTTTCGGAGTTGGCCAACGCGAGCGTCTATGTCCTCGACAAGGACGGGAACGTCATCGGAACGTCGGCCAATCCGTTTATCATCGGCCAAAAACGCGTCGATCCGGAAGTTACGGAGGCTCTGTTGGGGCTGCAGACGCAACAGATTGCGCTCGATCCGCGAACCCGCCAGCGCTATCTGTATCTCGCAGTCCCCGTCCGCTATCGAAATCGCGTCAGGGGAGCGGTGGAAATTGTCGCTCCCATGAATGGCGTGTACCAGTCCATATCCCGCATCATCATCATTTTTGCCACAGGCACGCTCATTGCTCTCGGTTTGACCGCTCTGCTGGCGGCCATTATCGCGAGGACCATCACGGGGCCCATCACGGCGATTACGAGAACGGCTAGAGCCTTGGCCGGCGGGGATTTTGACCAGGTCGTCGATATTCATTCCAATGATGAAATCGGCGAACTGGCGTCCACATTCAACATGCTGACGCGTCGTCTGAAACAGGCGACGCGCAGCACGGAACGGGAAAAGAGACGCTTGCAGGCGGTCATGTCAACCATGAGCGACGGTGTGATCGCGATCAGTCGCGTGAACGACATTCTCTTGATCAATCCTGCGGCGGCGCAGCTGCTCCGCGCCCCGCATCCAGTCATCGGCCGCCAGTTATCCGACGTCTTGCCGGGGACGTTCGCCGCCGGCGACCACCAGTTGGTGGAGGTGGGAGGTAAAACCATCTCGGTTTCCGTGATGGCCTTGGATCGCGACCGCGCTGAGGGAGGCGTCGGTCTGGCGATCGATCGCGGGGGGGACAGTCAGGGCGGGCAGGTTCTGGTCATGCGGGATGTTACGGAGGAGACGCGGCTGGAGGCGGCGCGCAAGCGTTTTGTGGCGGATGTGTCCCACGAGCTGCGCACACCGCTGACCACGATCAAGAGTTATGTGGAGGCTCTGCTGGAAGGGGCGTATCAGGACGAAGAACTGGCCCGGCACTTTCTCCAGGTGATGGATCGCGAGACCAACCGAATGAGCAGATTGATCCGGGATCTGCTGCAACTCTCAAGGTTTGACGCCGGCTATGAACGGTTGCGTCGCGAATCCGTATCCATCCAGGAAGTGGTCAACGGCTTGGCTGAGCGTTTTGCGCTGCTCGCGTTTGAGGCCGAAGTGCAGTTTGTGGTGAGCGCGCCTGACCAGGCCATGGTGAGCATCGACCGGGACCGGTTTGATCAGGTTCTGGACAATGTTGTGTCCAATTCGCTCAAGTACACGCCGAAACACGGGATCATTACGGTGGCAGCCACGGTCGATCGAGACGAACGCAAGGTTACTTTCCTTCTGAAAGACAATGGATCGGGGATTGCGACCCAGGAATTGCCGAATATTTTCGATCGCTTCTACAGGGTCGATAAAGCCCGGTCGCGCCAACTCGGGGGCACGGGCCTTGGGCTGTCGATTGCCCGCGAGATCGTGAGTGCGCACGAAGGAGAGATTACGGTGGAGAGCCGCGTCGATAAGGGGACCACAGTGCGCATCTCTCTCCCCATAGAAGGAGGCGGGGATGCGCCGTGAAAAAAAATTCCTCGCTGCCTCGCGTGGTTGAATCAGTCAAGACGAGCGCTCTGGCAATCCTTGTCTTTGCCAGCATCATGCTCTCTACGCTGCTTTGGACTGGCACGCCGGGGCAGGTGGCGATCGACAAACCAACGTTTTTCTCCAGTCCATTGTACGGCCGTCAGCAGGCGGCGGGAGATTTTGTGCTGCCCCAGTCGATCGGGATTTGGACGCGAGCCAACGAACTGTTCAGGCTGGGCGGGACGAGCACCACTGCGAGCCAGATTGTAACGGCTCTCAGACGGAGCAGGTTCGTGTCGGGCGTGCGCAGGAAAGGAAAGGGAGGGAATATATCGGCGATTCCAGCGAACGGACCGTATCTGGTTCTCAATTATGGAAATCTGTTGCGTGACGGATCGCTATGGGGGCTCGCGCTGCCGATGCAGGGCCATCTGCCGGACATCCCCGCCCTGGGCCCGATCTATGTGACGCCCGATCCCAAGACGGCGACCTGCATCCTGTCCTTTGCGACTGTCGGTGGTGTGTACCAGGAGGTGCTGCGCAATGTGCCGCACTCGCTGTTTGCAGATATGACTCCCAATGATCAGGCGGTTCCTTACGAGCAAATCCCGGTGAATCACGCGTTATTGCATCTGCCGTATGCGGGGATCATGATGCGGGTTGACACATGGGCGCTGGCTCAGCCAGTCGAGTCCCACATCATCGATTCCTACTTTGTCGATCCGTCGCTCATTCAAAGTGTGCGGGGGTCGAACCGTTCCACTTATTATACCGATGGAACGCACGGTGTCCGCGTACAGAACGGCCCCTTTGGGAATGTTCTGACGTATCGCACGCCGAGCAGTCCATTGCGGGGGTTCAAGCCGTCGATGGCCCAATCTCTCCTGGCGACGGTTCCTTTCATCGACAGCCACGGAGGATTTGTCGGGAGCGATGTGCTGTGGCAAGCGTATGGATTGCGCGCGAACTCTGGGATGGAACTGGAGTTTTCGGATATGATCAACGGCTGGCCCTTGTTTGGGTCGCTGGACCGGATTTCCGTACGTCTGCAAAACGGCGTCGTGGTCAGGTTGAGCCGGAATATCCCGTATCTTGGCATAGAGCTCAGCCAGGTGCGGCAACGGATTTTGTCGGGCACGCAGTTGCTTGCGGCCGTCGGGGCGAAGACACTGGCAGGAGTCGTCGATGTCACTCTCGGCTATGGGACAGTCGCCATCAATGAATCGACGGTGGAATGCGTGCCGGTGTATCGGCTGACGTATCAAAAACGGCCGCCGCTGTATCTGGATGCCCGCACGGGGAAACCATTTTTGGGATCGGGGATGTAAATCGTGGATTTCAGGAGGGTCAAGACACTCTTGATCGTTGTTTTTCTCCTTTTGAATCTGTTTCTGGGCTATCAGTGGCATGGGCTGCAACCATCCGTATCCATCTACACGGAACCTTACGCCGATCAGGTGGCGAATCTGCAAAGGACTTTCGCAGCCAACAATATCACGCTAAAAGCAAGTGTGCCTCTGGCCCAGCCCTCCATGTTCCTGCTGCGGGCTCAGACCAACCCCCGCCAGTTTCTGGCGGCGGCCGCGCTGGCCCTCGACATCAAACCGCAACAGGCGTCCGCGCACCTGCGCGGTTCCCGCGAAGTAAAAACGCGTGCGGGACGGTTTGTAATGAATGAACACGGCCAGTACCGGCTGTACATAGATTCGCGCTATCAGCCCCTGATTCCTCGCGGCCGTGACGGCGCCGCGTTTGTCCGCAAATGGCTGTCAAAGCATGTGATCGATTTTGGAACTTATGAGACGCTCTCATGGAAGCTGAGCGGCGGGAGAGGGATCGCCAGTTTTGCGGAGTTTTTTGGTGGGTACCCCATTTTTTCCGCACCGCTTCAAGTATACATGGAAAATGATCGAATCATTGGATATTCTCAGACCGCTCTGGAGGTTGTCGGCTCTCTGGATCAGAGACCTGTCATTGGAGCGGCCAGCGCGCTCCTGGCTTTGGCCGCTTTCGTGGACAAAGCGCACATAAACATGGATAATACAATTCAGAGCATAAGACTCGGCTATGATTCTCGCTTGGCGCTGGGAGACACTTGGTATGTGACGCCAGTCTGGCAGGTGGACAGCAGTCGCAGTGTCTTTGAGATCAATGCATTCACAGCGGAAACTGGGGTGGGAGCGAGTTGAACCGGGGAGGGATGCGTTGCAGTGTACTGGCGAGCGGCAGTACAGGCAATGCCGTCTATGTGGAAGCGGGAAAGACGAGAGTCCTGATCGACGCGGGGATTGGCATCAGGCAGCTTTGTGCGGCGTTTGATGAGATTGCCGTAGGGATGGAGACTCTGGACGCCGTCATCGTGACTCACGAGCATAGCGATCACATTAAAGGTCTGTCGGCGCTGGTTCGTAGACGCGCGGGGCTGCCCATCTACACATCGGAAGGCACATGGAGCCATCTGCGACGCTTTTGGCGGGATGACGAAACTGTGGTCCATCGCATGGTTAGGGCCGCCACTCCAATCGCGCTGGGCGAACTTGTTCTGGAGCCCTTTCCACTGCCCCACGACGCAGAGGAACCGCTGGGGTTCTGTCTGTATGCGGGCGGCGAAAAACTTGTGCTGGCCACGGATTTGGGATATGCGAGCGCCGCAGTCAAGGATGTGGTCAAAGGTGCGCATACATATATTCTGGAGACCAATCACGATGTTGAGATGTTGCGGGTCGGCGCGTACCCTTGGCATTTGAAACGAAGAATTTTGGGAGACAAAGGACATCTTTCTAATGACAGCGCCAGCGAGTTTCTGTGCGATATTCTCACGGAAGATACGACCTCCGTATATCTGGCGCATTTGAGCCAGGAGAACAATCGTCCCGAATTGGCGGACGCCACGGTGAGCCAAGCGCTTCTCAGAATGTCGTCGCGCATTCGCGAACAGATTGCGGTGTCGCTCACAAGTCCGACCAAACCTACCAAGCTCACCTGGGTCGCGGCGCCAGAACGCTGACGTTAGCGTATGAATGTGCCTTTCCGGGGAGAGGCTGGTTTATGGATAACGTTTGAACAGAATCGGTAACGTTGTGTGACATCGGCTGAATTCCGTTGAGTTCGTTTCTATGGCGTTGCCATAATTGCTGTACAATCGGGTTAACAACACCGGGTTAACCACAGAGGAGGAACCAAGATGGGATATTACGACGACGGGCAGTATCGCAGCACGAAGAAACGCAGCCCGGGATCAAACTCTTTTCTCCGCTGGGTGACGGTGGTTGTGGTGTCGGTTCTGGTCGGGTCGGCCTCCACGATCGTTGCGGTGCCGATCATGCTCCAGAATAATCTCGTGCAGTTGCCTGCGTTAACGAATCCAAATCTACAGAATACGAGCTATCGGTCGCTGCAGCCTGTCACGGTGCAGCTCAATAACGCAATCGTTCAGGCCGTACAAAAGGTCCGTCCGTCCGTGGTGGGCGTCATCAATTTTCAGATGCTTCCGAACTACAGCGCCAATGGCTACACACTGCAGGAAGAGGGCGTGGGGTCCGGTGTGATATTCAGCCATCATGGCTATATTGTCACGAATTATCACGTCGTGCAGGGCGCGTCAAAAGTTGAAGTGGTGGTGCAAAAAAAATATCACGTATACGCGCATGTTGTCGGCTATGATCCCTACACCGATCTGGCTGTGCTGAAAATTCCCTCATCCTATGTGAAGGCGCAGGATGTGGCCCAGTTCGGCAATTCGGCAACGCTGCAGGCAGGGGAACCGGCAATCGCGATCGGAAACCCGGCGGGTCTCGACTTTGCGGACACCGTCACGTCGGGGGTGATCAGCGCCACGCAGCGAAACATGCCGGTTATAGACGAAGCGACGGGAAGCGTCATTGGTCAGCAAACCGAATTGCAGACGGACGCCGCCATAAATCCGGGCAACAGCGGCGGACCTCTGTGCAATATCGAGGGTCAGGTCATCGGAATCAACAACTCAAAAATCGTGGCGCAAGGGTTTGAAGGCATGGGATTTGCAATTCCTATCAATGAAGTCAGGACAATCGTCGATCAGATTTTGGCCACGGGGCATGCCATCCATCCGGCGCTTGGCATTGAAGCCGAGTCGTTGTCGGCTGTTCCTGCGGAATACCAACCCAACGTGCCTGTGAACTACGGCGTATGGGTTGTCAAAGTGGTGAGCGCCGCCGCGCGGGCGGGCGGTCTTGAACACGGAGATGTGATCGTCGCGGTCAACGGACAGAAGATCTCGGGGATCACTTCGCTGCGATCCGTACTCTGGAAGAATTATAAGCCGGGGCAATATGTCACTCTGACGGTGTATCGCGATCAGCAGAAACTCACGTTGCACACCAAGCTCGGGGAATTGCCGCCCCCGCAAACTTCGCCTTCTGCGGGCGGTTCACAGTCAAGCGGCGGGGGGGGCAGCGGCAGCGGCGGGTCGAACGGATTCTCATTCCCATGACCGCGATGAACGAGGCCGCGATTGCCGGGGTGTCTGTCAGTGCGGTTGTCCGTGCACTCACTCCCATGACTGTGATGAATGAGGGGACGACGTCTTGCAGATTGTGGTTTTGACCGTCGGCAAGCTGAAGGAGAGGCATTGGCGGGAAGCGGAGGAGGAGTACCGAAAGCGAATTCTTTCCCACGCCTCCTGTGTGGTGGAGGAAGTGCAGGATGAACCTGATCAGGGCGCGGCGGAGCGCATCAGGGAAACGGAAGCGGTGCGCCTGCTGGCGAAACTGCGCGAACGGGATCATGTGGTCGCTTTGGATTCACGCGGCAGGAAGATGACGTCGCAGGGCTTTTCCGCATACCTGGACGCCGTGTCTGCGCAGGGGTGCGGCAGGTATGTCTTTGTGATCGGCGGATCGCGCGGTCTTGCATCTTCCGTTCTTGACCGGGCCGATCTCACGCTGTCATTTTCCGAGTTCACGTTTCCCCATCAGTTGATGCGAATTATTTTGCTTGAGCAGATTTACCGGGCGTTTCGCATCCAGACGGGGGCGCCGTATCATAAGTAAAGCAGTCGCGCCCGCGCGCTAGGCTTCTGCAGAAGTTCGGCGCAGACGGACGTGAGAAGGCGCCGTCGGCGCGTGGGACCTCTGCAGGAATCACTTCGGGGCGGTCTCACTGCGTAGGAATCGTGTCGCGACGCTGTGGGCCAGCGTTGTTAGCATGGCCATTTGACTGTTCCGGCATCGTTGCGCGCTTCCGGCATCAGGGGATCACGGACGCAAAGACGTCGGCGATCACCTGATGCCCTTTTGTGTTGGGATGAACGGGAAAAGCGATTCCGCCGCTCCCCGGTCGCCCCGCCACTCCGCCGCCATACCCGTCAATCAGCGCGGCCTGGTTGCCCGCAAACGCCGCATGAACGGGCGCGATGACCGCGCCTGCGGTCGCGGCCGCCGGTTCTATGACCAAGCGGTTGTAGGCGTCGATCACGCTGACTGCCAGCGGCGTCTCGGGATAGGGATTGTAGATGGTGCCAACGGCCAGCGGCGCCTTGCTGATTCGCCTGATGCGGGCAAGGGACCTGCGGTACGCGGCCGCGCTGGCTGCGAGGGCGCGCCGCATGCCCTGCGCGTTTCCGGTGAGAAGCGTCGCAAGGTCGTTGATGATATCGTCGCCTCCAATGAGCACACAGTTGGCTTGCGAGTTTCGGAGCCCATCGACCCAAGGTTCGTTGTAAACGAAGGCGCTCGCGAGTTGGAATGACGTCATGCCTGCCTGGCCAAAATTCAGATACGGCACGATCGCTGCACCTGTTTTCGCTGTGCTGGCTTTGGCCGCTTTGACCGCTTCCAATGCCGCGAGGCGCGGAACAAAGCCAGCTCCGTTTCGAGCGCCGTACCCTGCAGCGATTGAATCGCCGTACACTGTCAAGTGGCGCATGATACGCCCTCCTTCTAGCACATACTCTCTTCCTGCCACCTTATGCGGCGGAGGCGGAGAAGGGCAGGGCGGACGCGCATCCGCATTAAGTTCGCGCACTGTGGGCTCCTGCCAGACACGGTCTAGCGGTGTTTTCCGTATAGTGTACCGTTACCTACAACACTGGCGGACTGCCGGGAGGAAACGATATGCAAAAGAACATGAAACGCTCACCCGGACCCAAACGCGCGGCCAAGCCACGCCAGGCCGGCAACGGCGGCCCAGGCGCCGCAATGAGGGAAACGCCCGAGCAGTCGGCGCCAGCTGCCGCAAGCGGTTCGCTTGACACGCTCAAGGAAAACATCAAACGAATCGAGAAAGGGAATCTGTTTGATGCGCTAAAGAGAGTCAAGAACATGAAACCGGAACAGTGGAAGGATCCCAACGTCGTGCGCGAACTGACTCAGAACATCGCTCAGGATATCGGGGTGAAAGTTGATCCCCGTAGAATTGACGCCTTCATGAACGCGTATACGGATGTGACGAAAAATGCGGGCGACAAGGGGCCCACTGTTTCGGTCGAGGAAATCGCAAAAAAATACGGCGGCAGCGCCGTGGACGAGAAGACCATCAAAGAGATAAAGAAGTTTGTCAAGTAGCGGCGGCGGAGAACGCCTGACAGGAGCCGCCATCGGCAAGCAGGAGCGAATAACGCCAAACAACGGCAGGCACGGTCAGGCAATGGCAGACAACATCGGGCAACGTCAGGTCATACCTCAGAAACCTTGAGGTATGACTATGGGAGTTTGTTCAAAAAGGGGTCAGAACTCTCCTGGAATGCTCCCTCACGTACAGGGAACGTACGCTCGGTCCGCATTCTTGGCTCGCTTCCTTGCACTGCGCGGGTCTTATCTGACCTCTTTTTGGACAGGCTCCTTAAGCAAACCTCAAGGGTATAGGGCTAGGCTAGGTTTGGTGACTATACAAAATGGATAGGAGTTGGCAAATCACATTGAAATTCGCTAATCATCGCATGTGGTCTGTGATCGGTGGAACATGCTTGGGTGCAGCCATTGTGGGCGTGTGCTGGGGTGTCGCATCAGCACAAGGACAAGCGGGGTCCGTCATCGCAACCGTAGGGGGGACGACCATTCATAGCGCAGCTTGGGACAGTCAAATGGCCAAGGTTGTGGGCCCCGGAACGCTGACCAATATGATCACCCAGTTGCTTTTGACTGACGCGGCGAAGAAGGATCACGTGGTCGCGACCTCGTCGGACATTCAGGCTGCGCTCGCCTCACTCGAACAACAAAACGGCATCACCAGTCAGGCGCAACTCCAACAAGCGCTGGCTCAAAGCAACTTGACGCTCTCCGAACTTCAGTCCCAACTGAAGCTGCAGGTGCTGGCTCAGAAAATCGCAGAGAGCCAAGTGAAGGTCACGAACGCGGAGATTACACAGTATTACACGAAAAATGCGAAGACGCTCCAAGTGCCGGCTGAGGTGAAGCTGTCGGCCATCTTCCTGAAAAACAAAGCCACAGCGGATGCAGTCGCCGCGAAGTTGCAAGGCGGGTATAGCTTTGCCGCCGCTGCAAAGAAGTATTCGCTGGACAAGACCGCGGCGGCTAAAGGGGGCGTGATGGGAACCTTCAGTTATTCGCAATTGGATCCAGTAACCGCGAAAGCAGCCTTTAGCCAACCGGTGGGGCGTGTGGGGGCGCCTGTGCATAGCACATCCGGGTGGGAAATCTTGAAGGTGACCTCAAGAACTCCTGCCTCTACGCCGTCCCTGGCTTCCGTGAGAGCCAAAATCATCCTCGCCATCAAGAGTCAAAAGGCGCAAACGTTTCCGGAGTTGTTGGCGAGTCTGGCAAAGACGGCTCCGCTTTCCATTCAAGACACCGCCTATAACAGCGTGAAAACCAGCATCGAGAATCCGGTAGCCACAACCACAACCGTTCCATCATCGTCGGCTTCGTCATCGTCGGCTTCGTCATCGTCGGCTTCGTCATCGTCGGCTTCGTCATCGTCGGCTTCGTCATCGTCGGCTCCGTCATCGTCGGCTTCGTCATCGTCGGCTCCGTCATCGTCGGCTCCGTCATCGTCAGCTCCGTAAAGTCGTCGGTCATGCGCCGCAACGGGTTTGAACGATGCGCCACTGCAAGAGGCTTATGATGTTGATCGATCCGTTCGTGATATACTTCCCCTGGCGGGTGTGGCGCCGTTTCACAGTTTTTCTGAAAATGCGAAGAGTATCGGAACGTTCTGATGTTCGATGGATTTTCAGTCCTGAGGAGAAAACGGCCGCATATGTATCGGGTATCGGTGTGCTCACTGGCAATCAGATATCGTACGCTGCACCGTTAGCCGCAAGCCATGATAAGGGATTGGCTCCGGAGCCATCCATGTCGAGGGGGAGACATTGCAATGGCCAAGCGTTTAAAAGTGGGCGTCATTTTTGGCGGGAAATCAGGGGAACACGAGGTGTCCGTGCAGTCGGCCAGGTCCATGCTCCATGCTTTGGATCCTGCGAAATACGAGGCAGTGCTGTTGGGGATTGGTAGATCGGGCCAGTTTTATTCAGGGGAAACGGCCTTGCATGCTCTTGAAACCGGACGCGTGGAAGATGATCCGTCTGTCGCCGCTGTGCCCGGTTCTGGGCTCACTGGGCGGACAGATGATCAGTTCCGAGCGCCGGGATTTGGCGACACATCGCCAAAAGGCCATGCTCCAACTCCAAGCCATCGGGAGCCGCCGCACGAGTCATTCCACGGATTGTCGCATGTCATGGGGCAACTGGCGGTGTCCGAGCGTTGCG
Source organism: Bacillota bacterium (assembly GCA_021793015.1). GTDB lineage: Bacteria > Bacillota > Bacilli > Alicyclobacillales > SLC66 > JAKADD01. Next base: position 13,660 of record JAJYTO010000007.1, on the reverse strand, counting down.
ATGTTGTGATTCCGGTCATGCACGGAACATGCGGAGAGGACGGATCTATCCAGGGTCTGCTCGATTTGATCAACATGCCCTACGTGGGCGCCGGAATAGCCTCTTCGGCCGTGGGACTCGACAAAGTCATGATGAAGATGCAATTTCTGGCTGCCGGGTTTCCCCAGGTGCGATTCAGGGCTTTCAGCCGAAGGGACTGGGAAAAGGCTGCAGAGACTGTCGTTGCGGATGTGGAGACGAATCTGGGGTATCCGTGTTTCGTGAAACCCGCCAATTCGGGGTCCAGCGTCGGCATTTCCAAAGCCCTGAATCGTGATGAATTGATCCGGGCGCTGGATCTGGCCGCTCGCTATGACCGCAAACTCATCATTGAGCAGGGGCTGGATGCCAGGGAAATTGAAGTGGCCGTCCTTGGAAATGACGATCCTGATGTCTCCGTTCTCGGAGAGGTGATTTCGGCAAACGAATTTTACGACTATGACGCGAAGTATATCAGCGGCGATTCGACGCTGATCATTCCTGCTGAAGTGGGAGACGAACAGGCGGATGAGATACGAAACCTTGCCATAGGCGCCTTTCGGGCGGTGGACTGCAGTGGGCTGGCGCGCATCGATTTCTTTATCGAGAAGCGTACCAATCGAGTGTTTATCAATGAAATCAACACGATGCCCGGTTTTACAGAGCACAGCATGTATCCCAAACTGTGGGAGGAGTCGGGCCTTCCATATGCACAACTGCTCGATCGACTGATTGAACTGGCTTTGGAACGCCATGCCGATCGCCAACGGATTGTTTCGGAGTATCGTCCGCAATGATTCGTTTCCGCTGGAAGGTCGAAAATCCATTTGATCAGCTTAATGAACCGTTTGGGCGATACATAAGGTGGGACGCGAAGGGAATTGTAAGGATTGACGGGAATTATGAGGAACACTTATTCTTTATACAATCCTCGAATCCTTAAAAAAGGTGCTTCACGTGAAAAAGGGTACTTCACATGCTCTAGGCGGTGATTTTGCCTTGCGTGACGGAAAGCAAATCCTCAGCGGTGTTCGGCTGGCGCCATTGCTGATCACCGCCATGGTTGGTGTAGACCTCTGGGTCATTCGTCCTCCGACAGGAGTAAATATTCAGGCATGGCATTTGTTTGCGATCTTTGTCGCAACGATTATTGGTTTTATCTTGAAGCCGCTTCCGATGGGGTCTGTGGCCATCATGGGGATCGCGGTCACCGCACTTACAAACACGCTCAGCATTAAAGAGGCGTTGAGCGGATTTGGGAATACCGTTATTTGGCTGATCGTCATCGCCTTTTTTATTTCCCGCGGCTTTATCAAAACAGGATTGGGCGAAAGAATCGCTTATCTGTTCGTCAAGAAATTTGGGAAAAAAACTCTCGGTTTGTCCTATTCACTTTTGATCGGCGATTTGGCGCTGTCGCCCGCCATACCAAGCAATACAGCGCGGGCGGGCGGGATTATCTTTCCGATCATCCGCTCCTTGTCAGAAACGTTTGGTTCCAAGCCAGAGGATGGGACTGAGCGAAAAATTGGTTCGTTCTTGACGATAGCGGGGTTTCAAGGCGACCTGATCACTTCGGCCATGTTCATGACTGCGATGGCGGCGAATCCCTTGAGCGCCAAACTTGCTAAAGATGTTGCGGGTGCGAACATCACCTGGACCGGATGGGCAATTGCAGCCGCCGTTCCCGGTGTCGTGAGCCTGCTCGCCGTTCCCTATCTGCTTTATAAAATATATCCGCCGGAAATTAAAGAAACTCCGGACGCCTCCGCGCTGGCCAGTGAAAGACTCAAGGAAATGGGTCCTCTCAAGCGTGCAGAAAAGTTTATGTTGCTCGTATTTGCGCTCATTCTGATTTTATGGATTTTTGGAACCCAGTTGAACATCGATCCCACGACAACCGCATTTATCGGCTTGGCGATCCTGCTTTTGACGCAGGTTTTGACATGGGACGATGTGAAGAAAGAACAAGGCGCCTGGGACACATTGACGTGGTTTGCGGCAGTGGTCATGATGGCGACGTATTTGGACAAACTGGGGTTGGTCTCATGGTTTGGCCAACTGATAAAGGCTACCGTCAGCGGTATGCCCTGGGTTCTGTCGTCCATCATCCTGTTGCTTGTATACTTCTACGCCCATTACTTTTTTGCGAGCAATACCGCCCATATCAGCGCCATGTTTCCAGCATTTCTGGTCGTGATGGTAACGGCCGGGGCGCCGCCCATGCTTTCTGCCCTGCTGCTTGCGTTCTTCAGCAACTTATTTGCCGCAACCACCCACTACGGCTCGGGGGTATCTCCGGTATTTTTCGGTTCCGGGTATGTGGCGCAGACGAAATGGTGGACATTGGGCCTCGTTGTTTCCATCGTTGATATCATCATCTGGCTTGTGATTGGCGGCGTGTGGTGGAAGGTGCTTGGCCTTTGGTAAGAATCCGCGAAACTTGCGGTGTATCCGGAGAGGCGAAAAAATGACGCCGGACTAATGCACAGGTCCGGCGCCAGGGAATCCTGGGCGAATCGCGCCCGGCGACTGGGGCGCCGCCCTTTGCGGCGCGGGCGGAAGAGCCATGGGCGGTCCACCCGCAGGTCTGGGCGAGGTTGCGGGTGGCGCCGACTGCGCCGTCACAGTCTGGGTTTGCGCCGGTTCCTCCGCTTTGGCATCGTCCCCGCTGCCCATCCGTTTGAAGATATTGCTGCCGAGCGGGGAATTCATAAGCGCCATGAGGATGTTGGTCAAATCGGAGGTGCCGAGTTTTTTGCCCTTGGATTCTGCTAATTTTTTCAATACTCCCGATTCCTGCAACGAATTGGCGGTCACAAACAGGGTGTCCAGCAAGTTGTCCGCCTGCTGCACGTATTTGGAGACCTGTTTAAAAAAACCGCGCAAACTTGTGATACTGTTCATGGACTCCTGAAAATTTTTTGGTGTCAGCAGTTTTCCCAAATTACCCATATTACCTAAATTCCCCGAAGAGTCAGAGGCCGCTGCTTCTTTGGACGTTGCAGTTGTCTTGCGCCTGGCGTTCTGGGTGCGCGTCTTTTTACGCACGGGGGGCTTATTTCTTTGGGAAGCGCCCGGGCGTGTGTTCTGCGCCTTCACCAACCGGATTTCTTTTTGCAGCAATTCCCGTTCGCGGGCGTGGAGAGGAACTTGCGGATCAAGCAATCGCAATTTGGCGTTCAACCTGGCCAATCGTTCTTCTTTGGACTGCGGTTTCCGGTGCGACGGCGCAACCATATTGCCTCACTCCCATATCAGGCGTTCCTTCATATCATATGGGAGTGGGCGCATGTTGGTGTAGGCAACCCAGTGCGATCCCGTGCATCTCTGTGCAGCACGCGCTTCCGGGTCAAACCCGCGCTGGGCGTTTCAAACTACTCCAGGCGGGCGAGAAACGAGGAGATCCGTTGCATGGCTGTCTGCAAGTTGGTCATGGACGTTGCATAGGAGATTCTAAAATTGTCCGGCGCCCCGAACCCAGTTCCAGGAACCACTGACACATGCGCCTCCGAGAGGAGAAGTTCACACAAATGATCGACGGAATCGATCCTGTCGCGCCGTCCGTCCTGACGGCGCAGGAAGGATCCGACCAGCGATCCCGCGTTCGGGAAGATGTAGAAAGCGCCGTCCGGGCGCGGACACGAGAGCCCAGGCCACTGTTCGATCTGTGCGAGCACGAAGTCGCGCCGTTTCCGAAATTCGTCTCGCGTATGAATGTCGAATGTGCCGAGGGCGGCCAGGGCCGCTTTCTGGGAAATGGACGAGGGATTGGCTGTCGTGTGCGATTGGAAACTGGCCATCGTTCCCACCAAGTCCCGCGGCCCGGCGACATAGCCCACGCGCCATCCTGTCATGGCGTGCGTCTTTGAAAAACCGTTGACGACAAAGCTGCGGGCGCGCAGCGTGTCGCTGTATCTCGCAATGCTGTAATGTTCCACACCGTAGATCAACTGCTCATAGATCTCGTCGCTCACGACATAGACGGGATACTCCTCTATGACGCCGGCGAGGGCGCGGATCTCGTCGGGCGTATAGACGGCGCCCGTCGGATTGCCGGGAGAATTGATCAACACCGCTTTTGTTTTTGCGCTGAACGCCTCGCGCAAACGCTCGGGAGTGATTTTGAATCCGGTGCTTTCATCCGTGCGAACGAGTATGGGCACGCCTCCGCAGAGCTTGATCTGCTCAGGGTAACTGACCCAATAGGGCGAGGGCAAAACGACCTCGTCGCCAGGGTTTAAAATCATCATGAAAATGTTGTAGAGCGACTGCTTGGCGCCCGCTGATACAATGATCTCTTCAGGATCATACTGCAACTGATTGTCTTTCCACAGTTTTTCCGCGATGCCCCGGCGCAGTTCGACGATACCGCCCACAGCGGTATATTTCGTAAAGTTGCCCGTAATGGCGGCGATCGCGGCGAGCGACGCCCGTTCAGGCGTTGGAAAATCCGGTTCTCCCACGCTCAGGTTCACGATATCGACGCCGGAAGCCATCAGGGCTTTGGTTTTGGCATCAATGGCGAGGGTGGGCGACGCCGAAATGGCGTTGGCGCGATCTGATCGCTGCAGCATGGCTTCTCCTCCACAATCCGCTGTCTAAAACTCTGTCTATTGTAGCATATTCACTTTCTGCAGCGCATTCACTTTCGTCCGGTCAGCCAACCCCAGATCGATTGGAGCGCGCCGCCGACACGCTGCGCCAGTCCGGTTTCCGGTGCGGGATGCAGATGGCACGGCGCCACGGGAGCGGTGCCCGCGACGAACGCATCCTGCTCCTGCAGGGGACAGGATGTCGTGGCGCCTTCGCCGCTCTCGGGATCGATGGCAACGGTGACCACGTTGTCCGGACGCTGCCATGCTCCCTGAGGCTGGTCCTGGTACGCGGCTTTCATGACCGCTGCGAAGATCGGCGCCGCCATATGCGATTCAACGCCGTTTATTGGTTTCATGCGGTCGTAACCGACCCATACGGCGCAGACCGTCCTGGGCGTATATCCTACGATCCAGGCATCGGTGTCTGTCGTGCCTGTCTTTGCCGCGACCGGGCCGGGGATGGATCCGGCGACGCGATATCCGGTTCCGCCCGGGCGCATGACGCTTTGCAGCATATCCGTCAAAATGTAACATGTCGCAGGCGACTCCACCAGCAAGGAGTTGGGCTGTTCTCTGTACAGGCTGTGTCCAGAGGCGTCCTGCACGCTCTCGATCAGATGGGGTGTGGAGAGATAGCCGCCGCTCGCAAACACACTGTACGCCCTGGCCAGTTGCAGCGCGGATACCGGAAATACGCCGAGCGCCAGGGAAGGATAGGGCTTCATGTTCGTCGGGAGTCCGAAGCGTTCGGCTTCGCGCAAAACGTTTTTCGGGCCCACGGTCAGATTGGCGCTCACCGCAAACACGTTGTCTGAGTGCGCGATCGCCTGTTTCATATCAATGGGGGCGTAGGCATAGTCATCGCCAAAGTTGTGGACGGTGTATCTGTGATAGTGGTCGTAAATGAACGTCGTGGGCTGGCTTTTCATGTGCAAGGCAGCCGTGTAGCCGCGATCAAGAGCGGCGGCGTACACGAATGGCTTGAATGCGGAACCGGGCTGTCTCATGGCTGTCGCGCGATCGTAGGGGCTGAAACGGTAATTGACGCCGCCCGTGTACGCCTCGATATCGCCTGTGCGGGGATCCATGACCACGGCGGCCGCCTGCAAAGCGGAAGAACGCGGGATGTAACGTGCGACAGCCTGATCAAGCGCCTTCTGCAATGTCATGTTGAGAGTCGTCCGAATTTGGAGTCCGCCGCGATACAGTTCATCTCTGGAGAGGTGCAGTTGTTGCCGCGCCGCTCTCGTCACTGCGTCGGCAAAGTAGGGCGCAAACGCCTCTGCCGCGCGGCGGTGGGCAAACTGGAGCGGCTCGATGTAGGCCGCATGCGCCGCGCTCGCAGTCAGATAGCGACTGCGGACCATCGCGTGGAGAACCTGCAACTGCCGATCTTTGGCGGCGCTGTAATCCGCGAATGGGGAATAGAGACTCGGCCCTTTTGGCAGACCCGCGAGGAGCGCTGACTCGGCAAGATCCAGATTCTGCACTGGTTTGCCAAAATAATAGAGGGCGGCCGTGGCCACTCCGGTCGCTCCGTCGCCGTAGTAGATCGCGTTCAGATAGTCGTCCAGAATACGCTGCTTTGAATAGCGCAGTTCCAACTGGAGCGCATAGACGGCCTCCAGCGCTTTGCGCCACAATGTGCGGTCGCCGTTTAAAAAGAGATTCTTGGCAAGCTGCTGGGTGATGGTGGATCCGCCTTGGACGATGTGACGCGCGCGGATATCGGCCAGCAGGGCGCGGATGATACCCTTCACATTGAGACCGCGATGCTGATAGAAAGAGGCGTCCTCAACAGCGATCGTCGCCTCCTGCAGATACTGTGGAATTTCGTCCAAACTGGCCTCGCGGCGAGTAACGCCCGCGCTCACCAGATCGCCGATCACTTCCCCGTTTTGCGCCGTAACCCGTGAAGGGTCCGATTCGCTTGCGAGCGGCAGTGGCGCAAACAGGATGTATCCTGCTCCTGCGACGATCAGGCCGAGTCCTGTCGCCGCCAGCGCCGGCAAGCGATGTTGGGCCAGAGTTTTCACGGACTGCAGGACGCCGGCAAGGGCCGGCAGCGTGATGGGCATGAAGCGGGGCAGGCGCAGGACCCTGGTGGATTTGCTCACAGAGGCACCCCCTTGGGGACATGTGATAAACCAGAGTTTCGGCAGGCGCACTGCGGTGCGGACTTTATCACATGTCCCCTTGACGGTACCCATTATCACCCAGCAGGACCGTGTTCAAACGCTCGCTGGATCTGCGCATCCGGTTTATTTTGGCGACCGGCATGATATAATACGGACGGATTATCCGGAGGGAGCGGGAATATATGGAACTTTGGTTTACGGAGAAACAGACACCGGACTATGGGATTACGGCGAAGATCACGCACACGCTACATACGGAGCGCACTGAGTTTCAGGACCTGGCCATGATTGAAACAGCGGAATGGGGGCGGATGCTCGTTCTCGATGGATGTGTCATGACGACTCTTCGCGATGAGTTTGTGTATCATGAAATGATTGCGCATGTGGCTCTTTCGGCGCATCCCAAACCAGAGAAAATCCTGGTTGTAGGCGGCGGGGACGGTGGAGTCATGCGTGAGATTATCAAACATCATACGGTGAAGAAGGCTGTATTGGCCGAAATTGACGCGCGTGTCATCGAGCTGTCCAAGCAGTATTTGCCGGAGATCGCCGTTGCCTTGACCGACCCGCGAGTGGATGTGCGCGTGATTGACGGCATCGCCCATGTGAACGGCGAGGAGGCTGAGTACGACGTCATTATCGTTGATTCCACAGACCCGATCGGGCCTGCAGTGGGACTGTTTGCCAAGGAATTTTACCAGGCGATCAGCCGCGCGCTAAAACCGGACGGCATTTTCGTGGCGCAGAGTGAATCGCCGTTTTTGCATGGAGACCTGATCCGTCGGGTGCAAAGCGATGTCGCGGACATTTTCCCGCTGACAAGACTCTATCTGGCCGCGATTCCCACGTATCCGAGCGGGCTCTGGAGCTTCACCGTCGGATCAAAGGTTCATGATCCGGCGGTCATCGCCGATCGGCGGCGGACAGGCGGTCTCCAGACGCGCTACTACACGCCCGAGCTTCATGAGGCTGCCTTTCAACTGCCGCGTTTTGTCCAGGAGCTGGCGGCGCGATGACCGATCATTCACACCGCGCAGCGTTTGATCCCGCCTACTCTGGCCAGGCGTTTATCGGCGCCGCTGACTCATACGATTCTGCAAGGGCGATCGTCTATGGGATGCCCATGGACTGGACCACGTCGTTTCGCCCAGGGACCAGGCTGGGGCCGCGTCGCATTCGCGAGGTGTCCGTGGGTCTTGAGGAATACAGCCCATATCTGGACCGTCATCTGGAGGATATATCCTTTTTTGACGCGGGTGATATTCCATTGCCATTCGGCAATCCGGGGCGCAGCCTCGATATGATCCGCGATTATGTCGGTCGCTGGCTCGACGACGGGAAACTGCCCATCGGGTTGGGCGGAGAGCATCTGGTGACGCTTGGCGCGGTGCGCGCTGTTGTGGAGCGCATTCCGGATGTGCGCATTCTGCATTTCGACGCGCACGCGGACCTGCGCGAACAGTATGAGGGAGAACCGCTGTCGCATTCGGCTGTGATCCGAAAAATCGCGGACTTGATTCCGCCCAAACGCATCTACCAGTTTGGCGTCCGTTCAGGAACTCGCGAAGAATTTGTCTACGCCAGAGAGCATACCAACTTTCACCCGTTTCACGTCCTTCTTCCGCTGCAATCCGTTTTGGCGGAGATTGGACAAAAACCCTGTTATGTGACGGTTGACATCGATGTTCTCGACCCCGCGTTCGCGCCCGGAACGGGCACGGCGGAAGCGGGCGGCGTCGCTTCCAACGAGTTGCTCGCCGCCGTTCACGCCATGAAAGATCTGCAGGTGGTCGGTTTCGATCTGGTCGAAGTCTCGCCGGTTCTCGACCCCACTGAGCAGACGCAGATCGTCGCGGCAAAACTGATCCGCGAGGCGCTGCTTTCTTTCGCGCTGTGAATGACCGATGATCGCCCCGGATTCGTTGCTTGTCACCGGCGCTTTCAGGCAACTGCGAATCTTCATAAGGGGTTTTTCATCCCGTGACCCAATCGTGATCGATGGTGGGCGGTCGCCCGCGATCATCCTTCAGGCGCCGCGCCTGTTGAAGCATGTAGTCTTCTCCATAGCGGTCGATCATGTGCAATTTTTGAAAATAGCGCCTCGCACCGTGGTAGCTCGCCTTGGCAAAGGATGCGTTGACGGATCCCTGAATCGCTGCGCCCACGAACGGGATCAGGACGGTCATTTCTTTCTCCGCGAATATCAGGGCCAGCCTGGCCGCGAGCACGTCGAGCAACTGCGCGACGGCAGGCGAAGCTCCTGCGGCGAAGCGGAGGGTCAACTGCTCTCCCGCGGTTCGGGCAAGCATGCTTCCCGCGCTGCGCATGGCCAGGTGGGCGGCCACCTTGGCCTCCACAATCTGCGCGTCTTCTTCAACCGGCGCCATGGCCACCAGGATGTGCGGCAGATCCTCCGGATTTTGCATGGAATAGCCGTAACTGTAGCCGATTTGCACCGCGTTTTGGGACATCAGGGTCAGAGTTGCATAGAGATCGGCGAGAATCGTCGGAATGACCCAAGCTTGCAAGCCGGGGATGACTTCGAACAGCGACGCCGCGAATCCGGCGGCCGCCCCCTCTGCCGACACCGCCAGGGTTTGGCCGCGCGCCATGAGCCGAGCGGTCTCATCCTTGACCTGAAGCGGCAGAAGCCGGATCTCGCCAGCTGTTGTGGCAGCGCCGCCCAGGTTGCGAATGGTCTGTTCCACCTTCGCGTACTGTCGGGCCGTCGCCGCCTGTTCGAGCGAGCGGACGATCATGTCGCGGACGGCGCCTTGCAGGCGATCCGCCAAAGCGGGTCCGCGAACGGGAGCGACGTGCGCCGCCAGATTCATGACGGCGCGCACTTTGCCTGTAAGGCGTCTCGTGAGCGTCACCGTGAACGGTTGCGGCGCGGCGGCCATCCACTCTCTGAGTACACTCTGTTCATAGGCGTTCACAGTTGCACCCCGCTTCGCAGTTTGTCCTGACGCAGACCTGTCCCCACAACCTTGCCTTCATAAGCTCGCCTTCACAGACTTGTCTTCATAAGTTTGGCTTCACAAACTTGCCTTCACAAACTTGTTCCCATAAAAGTACTTTCGCGATGCGTGAGCAACTTCCTGCTTTACGTTCCTGACGATTATTGGTAGAGTGGAGGGACAATCAAGCGCACAGAAGGGGAATTTCAGTGAAAAGCTTTCGCGATCCTGTGCATAATCTCATTGCGTTCGAAGACAGCGACCGGTTTGTGATCGATTTGATCAATACGGCCGAATTTCAACGCTTGCGCAGGATCAGGCAGTTGGGCATGGGGAACATCGCTTATCCGGGTGCAGAGCACTCGCGGTTCGTGCATTCCCTGGGTGTGGCGCATATGATGCGGCGAGTGCTGGACGCCTCGGCCGATTGGCAGGACGGGCGACATAACGGCGCATTGCGTGCGGAAGTCCGGGCTTATCGCAACCTGGCGATCGCCGCAGCCTTGCTTCATGATATCGGGCATGGTCCCTTCTCTCATGCGTTGGAGGGGGTGACCTCAGAGCGCCATGAATTGTGGACGACCGCGATCATCCGCTCTCCCATGACGGAAGTGCACCAGGTGCTGGAGGGTTACGAGTCCGGATTTGCTGAACAGGTGGCCCAGATTGTCGAGAAACGGTTTGAACCCTCGCGGGCGGTTGTCAAGCTGTTGTCGAGCCAGTTGGATACGGATCGGATCGATTATCTGCTGCGCGATGCGCTGATGACAGGAGCGGGGTACGGAACGTTCGATGTGGAGTGGCTCATCCACGTCATGCGCATCGGCGAAGTCGCAGGGGAGCCGGAAGTTGGCCTCGATCTCCACAAAGGACAAAGCATCGCCGAAGACTACATCATGTGCCGGTATTACATGTACCTGCATGTGTATTTCCACAAAACGACGCGCGCGGCGGAGGTCATGGTCGAGAAGCTGCTGCAAAGGGCGCGGATGCTCGGCGCGTATCTGCCGGGATTCAGCGGCTTGAACGCCCTGCTTGAGGGATCGCTTGACACGGCCGCCAGTGCGCGAACGGCAGAGTATCTGGAATTGGACGACGCCGTGTTGTGGACCGCGATCCATCTGTGGTCGCGCAACCCCGATGACGTGCTGCGGGACTTTGCGCAGCGACTGCTGAACAGAAGGGTGTTTCGCGGCGTTGACGTGAAAGACGGGCCGCATCGACTCCGGCTGATGGAGGCCCTGGAACACAAAGCGCGTCTGCATGGCGTCCCCCCGGCGTTTTACGTCGTCCACGACACCGCGGCGAGCCACGCGTATCAAGACGCCTACGTGTCGCCTTCAGGATGGGACGACGGCGACATGGCCGCCGCGACAGCAGAGGGAATCGACCGGCGGGGTTCCGAGCAGATTTACCTGTTTGATGAAAGGGGTCGCCCCTATGAATTGTCTGAGCAGTCCTTCATCGTGAAAGCCGTGCGGGATCGCAAAGTCAAAATCGAGCGAGTGTTGTATCCGGAGGACTGGTTGCGTGACGGAACAAGCGAATGATCATGCCTGGTTGACGGCCGTTTTGTCTGGGGTCGGAGTCGGCGTCCACACGGTGGATACCCGCGGCGTTACGGTCTACTACAACGACGGCGCGGGTCGGCTGGACGGATTGCAGCCGACCGAGGTGGTGGGAAGGCATCTGCTCGACGTATTCCCGTCCCTGAGCGAAGAAACGAGTTCGCTGTTGCGCGTATTGCGGTCACAGGAAACGATCTCTCATCGGCGGCAGACTTATACGAACTATCGGGGCGACGAGGTGCATACGACAAATACCACCAGACCGGTGTACGCGGCCGGTCGGCTGATCGGCGCGCTTGAAATCGCCACGGATATGACGGAGATGAAGCACTTGGCGGAACGCGTGGTCGATCTCCAGGCGGCGCGTCTATCACGAACCGACGCCAGGGGCGCACGCGGCGGAAGCGGCGTGATCTGGTCGTTGGCGGATCTGTTGACGGCCACTCCCGAGGTTTCACGCGTGGTGGAGATGGCAGAAAAAGTGGCGGCGACGTCGTCTCCGGTGCTTGTCTACGGAGAGACGGGCACAGGGAAAGAGCTGCTTGTTCAGGGCATTCACAGTGCGAGTCCACGGTCTGGGGGCGCCTTTATCGCACAGAATTGCGCAGCGCTTCCGGGGGCGCTGCTGGAGGGGATTCTCTTTGGAACCGTCAAGGGAAGCTTTACCGGTGCGGAGAACCGACCGGGTCTGTTTGAGCTTGCCCACGGCGGTACGCTATTTCTTGATGAACTGAACTCCATGCCGCCAGACCTGCAGGCCAAACTGTTGCGTGTTCTGGAAGATCAACATGTTCGACGCTTGGGTGACAACAAGGCCATGCCGGTGGATGTGCGGATCGTGGCCGCCATGAATGTAGATCCGGAAGAGGCGGTGGGATCAGGGCAATTGCGGGCCGATCTCTACTATCGGGTGAGGGTCGCCGCGCTGCGTCTGCCGCCGCTTGCGGACCGACCTGCGGATATTCCGCTGCTGATCGATCATTTTATCGCCCTTTACAACACGCGGTTCGGGAAATCTGTGCGCGCCTTGGCAAACGATGCCCGGAGCATCCTTGTGAACGCGACCTGGCGCGGCAATATCCGGGAACTAAAACACGCCATCGAAGCTGCGATGATCGTGGCGGATGGCGATCTCATAGAACGTCGTCATTTGCCGGCGTATCTGCTCCGTGATCTTCGCCCGGTGGACGAGGGATTGGCAACGTCCGCCGCAGGGGCGGCTGACAGGGCTGACAGGGCGGACACAGACGGCGAACCGCTCCTGCCATTGCCAGAGCGGCTCGCCCACAGCGAACGCCTGTGGATCCAGGAAGCGTTGACAAACAGCCGCGGACAGATCGGGAGCGCGGCAGCCATGTTGGGGATTCCGCGTCAGACATTGCAATCCAAGATGAAAAAGTATGGCCTGGGGCAGCGCCATCGTGAATGAAGTGACTGGCCCTGGGGCACGATACCTTTTGACGATGGAAGAGAGGGTGTGGTTGCGTTGGAAAACGGAACAGAACACTTGACAAAGGATTGCTGGCCCACTTCATAAAGAAGCTGGAGGGATGCGCCAAAGACAACTCTTGAGTTGTTTCAGCGTGTGAATTGGCTTTTCTATATTATGAATGCGGTATCCTGGCAGTCATCAATTCCATCGTCACAGGGAACCTTAGGGTTCCCTGTTTGTTTGCCGTGCCGAATCATGGTTCATCGTTCCAGTCTACTGCCGTCACGGTTCCATTCAACCAATCCTGTTTTATAATTGCATATCCAATAGCTGTCGCATACTCTCCTGTTTCTGTTTTCCACAATGCTCGGTAGTGTGATTCCTTCACCCATCCGCAAGCTGCAAATGTCTTTCTCATCGCGATGTTATCTTGCCTTGTATTACCTTCAATTCGCAGCGCTGCAGGGAATTCCCGAAACACAAAATCAGCGATAAAGTGAAGTGCCTGCTTTCCAATGCCCATCCTACGATAGGGAGCACTGATTCGAAGAGCGATTCTTGGGATTGGATCCCGTATCTCGAACACTGTAATAAAACCGACATTCTCCCCGATTCCCGATTGAATCCAAAACGACCTCGCTTGCTCACCATGAAAATGCCCGTTTGACACCCAATTTACGACCATTTCTTGCGTCGGTGATGGTGTCTCGAAATATTCCCACGTTTCAGATGTTAACCAACGAACAATTTCGTCTTGGTCTGACTGGCTGTATTCTACAAATGTTACTTGCATCGGCGCTCACCTGATCTTTCATCAAAGGGATGTCGCATCCTTTTCGAGTACACACCTTAACTGCGGCTCTTGTGGAAAGATTCTCAATCATGGCAGCAGACGACACAAGAAATATCGCTTACCTATGTATGGTTGTGCAATGGCATCTCTCAG
>JAJYTO010000006.1 GCA_021793015.1 Bacillota bacterium | reverse complement strand
GAAAGAGCCAACTGCGCAAGGCGCCGACAACGAGCACCATCAGGATGTACACGGGAACCACCGATGCGGTCAGACGACCCAACAGCGTGAAAAAACGTTTCCAGACGGGACGCCGGTCGACTTCCGCCGCATTGACCACCGCCGCGTTCGCCGCTTCGGGGATCTCGCGATCGGCCACAAAACGGTTGACGAACAGACCCACGCCCAGCACCAGGATCAGGCCGAACACGACGCGGGCGAGGGCGAACTGCCAACCCAACACGAACCCGATAAAGATGATTGTGGCTGGATTGAGAATGGGATTGCCCAGCCAAAAGGCAAGCGCCGGTCCCGCCGCCACGCTCTGTTTGCGCAAGCCAACAACAATCGGAGCAGAGCAGCACGTACACATCATGCCGGGCACAGACAGGGCGCCCGCGGTGACGACGGATGCGGCGGAACGGCTTCCAAATGCCCTCAGAATCCAGTCGCGTGGAATCATGACCTGTACACCAGCGCCAACGACCACGCCCAATATGACCGCCTGCCAGACCGCCTGAAAATACTTTACGGCGTAATGCCATGCCGCAGCGATGGATACTGCGGGCGCGACATCCCCTTTTCCGCTCACGATAGAACTCCCGATCGAATGTGTGGCAGCGGCGACGAACGCCTTGTGGTAATAGGGGTTCCATTTGACGTACCATTCACCGACCAAAAGAATGATTATAAACAGGGCCACGCGCCACACCCAGCGGAGCCTAGGCGCATCGGGTTGCGTACTGGTCAACTCTGACATTGGTTCAACTCACCTCGGCAGTAGGATTACAGACTTATTATAGACACATAACCATTATACATCAATATCATAACGATATGTTATGGACAAAAAAGAGGTTTCCGCGGACTTTGAGTTCTATCAAAAAGATCCTGTTCAAAAAGATCATTGTTGACACAAATACGCTATTGTCGATCCTGTTTGGTGCGCATGCCAAACGCCCGGTAATCGCTCGCTCAATCTGCCCATCTGCTCTTCCCGGATGCGGCGTCGGCGTGTTGACTCAGATCCGCGGTTTCGCCTCCGACTGGAAATTGTACGATTCGCGCACGATATACATGGGGCGGTCGCGCACCTCGTCGTAGATGCGCCCAGTGTACTCGCCGAGGATGCCCAGCATCAGCAGTTGAATGCCGCCCAAAAAGAGGATCACCACCATCAGCGACGCCCATCCGACGGCTGTCGTGTGCAGGAACAATTTCTCCACGATAACCGCGACGATGCCCATGAAGCCGCATATGGCCACGATCACGCCGAATTTTGTCGCGAGTTGGAGCGGTTTGAACGAAAACGACGTGATGCCGTCCACGGAGAATTGCAACATCTTGCGCAGCGGGTACTTGGATTCCCCCGCGCAGCGCTCCGCACGCACGTAAGGAATTCCCGTCTGACGGAATCCCGTCCATGACACCATGCCCCGGATGAAGCGGTGATGTTCCCGGCTGCTGGACAGGGTGTGCGCCACCTGTCGGCTCATGAGGCGAAAATCGCCTGTATCCAGCGGAATGTCGATGTCCGTCATGCGACGCAGCAGACGATAGAAGAGACGGGCGCTCCATGTTTTGAACCATGTCTCCCCTTCCCGGCTTTGGCGCACCGCGTAGACCACGTCATAGCCCTCGCGCCATTTGGCCAGAAATGCGCCGATGAGTTCAGGGGGATCCTGCAAGTCGGCGTCGATCAGGATCACCACATCGCCGCGCGCGTGGTCGATGCCCGCTGTGACGGCGATCTGGTGGCCGAAGTTGCGGGAGAAATCGATCACGCGCACTTCAGGGTGGTCGTGCGCCAGGCGCAGCAACAGGGGGAGGGTCTGATCGCGGGAACCGTCGTTGACAAAGATCAGTTCGTAGTCGACCCGCAGTTCCAGAAGGACGCCATGCAGGCGATCGAAGGCGGCTTCGATCGTCAACTCCTCATTGAACGCGGGAATGACAATGGAAACCAGCGGATCGGCCGCGCGCGGCGAGGATTCCGGATCGAGTGTCGGATCGAGTGTCGGATCGAGTGTCGGATCGGGGTTCAAATCGGGTTGCGGATCGAGCCGCGGATGTTCTGCGAGTTCCGCCGCATTCATGACAGGCGCCTCCATTTCATCAGGCAATCCAGATGCCGCGATAAAATATTCCGCTCGTGATAAACAGCACTGCGGCGAGCGCCGCCGTCAGCGCCGCCCTGATCCAGTTGGAGCGCAGGAAGTCGGCGAAGTATATGAATCCCGGAAACAACATCAGAACATACCGCGGCAGACTCACCAGGTAGTCGGGAACGTCAAACGACGGTTCACTCGCCGTGATCCAGACGACAGTGAATAGATACAGCCACCAACCGACGTGGCCGAGCGATTTTCGCACATAAAGCACTCCGATGAGCAGCACCATGACGGCAAACGCGAAACTCGCCATTTCAAACCGTATGTAATCGGGGGACAGGGACGTCGCCTGCGGGTGAAACAGCAGGTGCAGCGTGTTGGATGAGGTCAGCCAGGGCGCCATGTAGCCGCGGTGCCAATGATGGTTCTCGGCGATGAGAAACGGGAAATAGTGGCCGAAGCGCTCTTTGAGCCACACGCAGTAGGCCGCCAACCCAGCCGCCGGAAGAAGCAGATAGAGGGCCTCAAAGCCCAGGCTGCGCCACCAGCGCCGCTGCCAGAAACGCCAACCGGCCTGACGGTCTTTGATGTAGTCGAAAAAAAGAATCAGGCCGAGCAGAATCCCAGTATTGCGCGTCAGCGCCGCGATCATGACCAGCGCGTTGGCGGTTTTGAACCGGCGTGTCTGCGAGGCGTAGACCGCGGCCGCCGACAGCATCAGGAACAGAGACTCTGTGTAGACCGCATCGAAGTAGTAAGCCGTCGGGAAAAATACGATAAGCGCCATGGTCCAGAGAGCGGTGCGCCGGCCGAACTCGCGTTCAGCCCAGAGACCCAGAAAACTGAGAAAGAATACAAAACATACGAGGGAGATGACGATGCCGCTGACCCGGAGGTCAAGTCCGCTCAGTGCATGCAGGCCGCCCATCAACCAGGGATACACGGGCCAGAAGGCGGTCTGATCGACAGTGGTGTAGCCGGATCGCGCAATCTGTATGTACCAGCCGCTGTCCCAGTGGGCCAAGCCGCTGACCAGCAGGGAATAAAGGGTCAGGCGCATGCCGTGACTCACGGCGGCGTATGTTTCAGCTGCCAGCACAAACAGCCGTTGGGCGATGACGACCCCCGTTGCGACAGCCAGATACCGTCGGAAAGCCCCTATGGTTGCGGGAGTGCGCGCGGTTTCTTTCGCATTTTGAAAGACAAGCAGTTGATTGGCCATAAATCCTACAACCGTGACCGGCGGCAGGTTAATGATTTGCGCCAGATAGGGAGAGGCTGTGACATCGCGCAGGATGAGATGCAGGCTCATTTCCGATACGATGAGAATGCCTGAATTGACCATTGCAAAACGCCGCAGAGCGGCTCCATCCACACGGCTCCGTCCAAACGTCCAGCGAGAGTTCACGAGCCAACTGGAGATCATGCCGACGGCATAGCTGACGGCAAGCGCCCACGCCGCATCGATGCGCAGGGCAATAAGCGCGCCATAGACGGCGTAGGAAACACCTGTGTTGAGGAGTCCCGTCAGGCAGTATTTGACGAATCTCCGTCCGCCGGTTGACAGCGCGACGACCGTCATGCGAATCCGCCCTTTCCGTTCCTCGGTCCGTCGGCGGCAAACGACCTCCGGCGCCCGCCGAATTGGGATTCGTATTTAATTGTATTCTGGACGTTTTTTGGTCCATGCAAACCACTTCTATTCACATACCCCCGGTGGTATGTTATCATGACTAGTGCGACCATCCAATTGGACTAGGCGCATTGGACTATCCCCGAAAATCGCCGCAGGCGCATTTTCGACCCGGTTGTTGGTGCTGCGAAGCAGCATGAAAGTCTATCCGAAAAATCGCCGCAGGCGAATTTTCTTCCCGGTACTGTTGTGACTATTGAGAGGGGTTGTTGTCATTGTTGCTGAAATACTTTTACGACGACAGACTGGCGCAGGCGTCGTATCTCGTCGGCTGCCAGGCGACCGGGGAAGCGATCGTGATCGATCCCTCCCGCGACATCTCCGCCTATCTGCAGACAGCAGAGGCGGAGGGCGTGCGCATCGTGGGCATCACAGAGACGCATATCCACGCCGATTTTCTGTCCGGTGCCCGGGAACTCGCGGCGCAAACGGGCGCGACGCTCTATCTCTCGGCGGAGGGCGGACCTGATTGGACGTATCGATTCCTGGAACAGTATTCGGCGCGTCCGGTGCATGACGGCGACACGTTCAATATTGGCAATATCAAGTTTGAAGTCATGCACACCCCCGGCCACACTCCGGAACACATCGCGCTTCTGGTCACGGACGGCGGCGCAAAGGCATCCGCTCCGATGGGGATATTTTCAGGCGACTTCGTGTTCGTGGGCGATGTGGGGCGCCCGGATCTCCTGGAGAAAGCGGCGGGCGTCCGCGGTTCTTCTGAAATCATGGCGCGCAAGATGTTTGCCTCCCTGCAACGGTTCAAGAAGCTTCCTGATTTCCTGCAATTGTGGCCCGCCCATGGCGCGGGCAGTGCTTGCGGGAAAGCTCTCGGCGCCATTCCGTCATCCACGGTCGGGTATGAAAAAATGGTGAACTGGGCGCTCGGGTACACCGACGAGAAAGCGTTTGTCGAAGCATTGCTGGAAGGGCAGCCGGAACCGCCGCGCTATTTTGCGATGATGAAAAAACTGAACAGAGAGGGCCCGCCGCTGTTGTCGGCGGTTGCAACGCCGCAGCGGGCCGAAGAGTCGCCGGAGACCGTGCGGCAATGGCTTGACCAAGGGACCGTCGTCGATACGCGCGCAGCCTCTGCGTTCGCGAAGAGTCATCTGGCCGGCGTGCTCAACATTCCCTACAATAAATCGTTCGTGACATGGGCGGGATGGCTGCTCGACTACGATCGGCCGATCTATCTGCTGTGCGGCGGAGACGATGTCGAAGCGATCACAAAGGACCTGCAGGCGATCGGGCTCGACAATGTGGAGGCCACGATGGGAAACGGCGTTCACACGGCGGCGGACGCAGATGGATCGCGCGTGATGAGCTACCCGGAGGTGGAGTCTGAGGATGCGGCGCGCCGCATCGATCGCGGCGAGGTGTTCCTGCTGGACGTTCGCAACGCCGCCGAGTGGTCGGAGGGGCATATTCCTCAAGCCACGCACATTATGCTGGGTCACCTTGCGAAACGCGTGCACGAGGTGCCAAGGGATAGGCCGGTGCTCGTGCAGTGCCGCTCCGGTGGACGCTCGGCGATTGCGGCGGGCCTTCTGCAGGCGCATGGATTTGAGGTGCAAAACATGCTGGGCGGCTACGAGGAATGGGCCAGGCTGGGCCTCGCCGCGACGAGCCGCTAGCGCGCCGCCAGCCGTCCTGGCTCGGCAGGGACAATTTTTTATACGGCAACTTGCCTTCTGATAAGTTTCCATGTATGTCGGTGGCCGTCAGGCCATGCAAGGTTCGGAATGACGTCGCTCCAGAATGGCGGGGCGCATGGTCTGGCAAAACCGGGCCATGCGCCCGCTTCGTATATATGGGTGAAGATAAAACGAGCCCATTGGAGCGGAGGTGTCATACTTGAGTAAATTCCGCAAGGCAAGTCGCAATAATGTAAATCGCAACAAGGTGACCCGCAAGTTGATCGCGCCCGCGATCGCGGCGGTGATTGCTGTCGGCGGAGGCGCGTACGCGGCCGTTGCCGCCGCCGCGACTGCGCAGAGTCCGGTGCTGCTAAGCGGCCCGCTGTTTGGCAACATCGCCAATGTCACGGTGCGGGGCGTGGCAGCGGGAAAAGCGCCGTGGATTGTTCAGGGGAGCGTAAAACTCACTCGGACGAATCTGTCCGCCCAGGGGAAATGGTTTATTATCCCGAAAAGCGGGTACATGTACAATGGACAGCCCGTGCCGAAAGCGTTGGCCGGCACGACCGCCGGTGTGAAGACGGTGGTGGCGGATATCACATTTGGAAACTCCAAGTCGGTGATCACTGCTCCGGCGAAACTCAGTCCGCAGGGTGACTTCTCCATTAACGCTAAGGTCAACATTCCGGCGAACGCCGGGCAACCCGTCGTGCTGATCGGGCCGGGAACGCCGGGTAAAATCATCGCCTGGTTTGCCAGTTCCAATTTTCTGACGGACTACGGCATGGTGCACGGTTCCCCTGGAGCGGCGGGCTCCACGTATGCTGCTGCTGGCGCCGGCGGCACGGGCGCCAGCAGCAGTAAAGGCGGGAAAGGCAGTACAGGCGGAGGCTGGTAAGAGGCGCGGGCGCTGTTTGCTCCCGGACACGCTGTCAGGGTGGCGCCTTGATGTGTTGATAGCCAACGCGGGGGCGCGTTGGCTTCCGGATACACTCCAGGTCTTTCCTTGAGGCGGCTGGCAGGCACCGCAAGACGCTCTCTGGGGAAGCAGTGACAAACTAAATTAGGGCAGGCGGGAAGCGGCAAAGACACGGCGGCGTCAACACAGTCCGTCGTGTCTTTGTCTTAGCGGTGTGAGTGAGGGTGGTGAAAGTCCATGAATTGACGCGGGACGGACTTTGCGCAACTATACATAATAGAGCCTGTTCGATTGAGGTTATCCGAAAAGGGTCGGGATCTTCGCGTTGCGAAGCACGGCATGCCCCGATCCGTGTAGGACACGCATATAGAGGCTTTGGGCGCGGCTGCCATCAGAAGCGGGGAGTGCGGGAATGCAGATCGACCGATTTTTGCAGGCAATATCCGAATCGCGGCGCGGTTGGCTGCCCTATCTGGCAACCACAGTGGCGATCGGCGCGCTGACCGTGCTGTTGCTTAAAGTGGGGCTGTCCTTTCAACTGGCCAATATCGCCCTCCTGTTTCTGTTGCCCGTGCTCTTGAGCGCCGCGCGCTGGGGATTCGGGCCCTCCATCTATGCCGCTGCGGTGGGCGTGGCGGCGTTCGACTATTTCTTTGTGCCGCCGATCTTCAGTTTTTCAGTGAGCGACCTGCGCTATCTGATCTCCTTCGCCGTGTTTCTGAGCGTTGCGATTCTGACGGCCACATTGGCATTGCGCCTGCGTATGCAGGTGAATGAATTGCGCATGCGGGAAGCGGACACGGCGGCGCTTTACGATCTGAGCAGGCAGATGACCGCCCGCGGTGATTTGACTGGCGTTTTGGAAGCCATCGCAACCCATGTGCACGGGACTCTGCGTCTTCCCGTCTGGATCGCGCTGCCTGCCGATGGGGACAGCATGTCCATTCGAGCGAGAGCGGGCCAGTCTTCGCATGACGGGGGAGTCGACGAAGCGGTCTGCCGATGGGTGTTTGTGCATGGGAAAATGGCGGGATGCGGCACCGGGCGCTTTGAGCATGCGGATGAGATCTACGTCCCGCTTAAGACGGAGGATATGGCCCGGGGAGTTCTCATTTTGGGCGCGCGCGATCGGGCCGGCGCCCTGCTTGCGGAGCGTCTGCGTCTCATTGAGGCGTTTGCGGGCCTTGCCGCAGTTGCCATGGCGCGCATCCAATTGGAGAAGGAAGCGCACACGGCGCGCCTGTCGTCGGAATCCGAACGGTTGCGGACAGCTTTGCTCGATTCCATCTCGCATGAACTGCGGACGCCGCTGGCGGGCATCATTGGATCAGTGACGGGCATGATCGAAAACGCGTCTGTTCTCACGGATGAAGATCGCCGTGACCTGCTGTTTACGATTCGCGACAGCGCCATGCGGATGAACAGACTGGTGACCAATCTGCTCGGCATGGTGCGTCTGGAGAGCGGGATGCTCAGCCTGCATAAACGAGCCTGTGATGTTTCGGACATGCTCGGGGTGGCGTTGCGGCAACTGCAGGATTCACTCCAGCGGCGTACGGTCGTGGTGGACCTGCAACGGGATTTGCCTCCGCTTCAGGCGGACGATGTATTGATTGAGCAGGTGCTTGTCAATATCCTCAGCAATGCGGTCAAGTACTCCGCAGATGGCAGCCGGATCGAAATTCGCGCGGGCGAGCGCGACGGCACTGCGGTGCTTACGGTGGCGGACGAGGGCATCGGGATTCTGGAGGGCGACGAAGAAAGGATTTTCGACAAGTTTTACCGTGCGGAGGCCGCAAAGAAAATCCCGGGGACGGGACTGGGGCTCGCGATTTGCAGGGGCATTGTGGAAGCGCACGGAGGCGTGATCACGGCAGAGAGAAGGTCCACAGCGGGAATCAGGATCGTGATTCAATTGCCTATTGACTGAGGGAGCGGGGGAGCGCCGCATGGGAGCCAAAATTCTGGTCGTGGACGACGAGTTGCAGATCCGCAAATTGTTGAGAGTCACTCTGCAGGCCCATGGATTCACGCTGCTGGAGCGCGCGACCGGATCCGACGGCGTGGTGTGCGTGGGTATGGAGAGACCGGATCTGGTGGTCCTCGACCTTGGATTGCCGGATATGGATGGAACGGAGGTTTTGCGACAGATCCGCGAATGGTCGCAGGTTCCGGTCATCGTGCTCAGCGTACGCGACAATGAGGACCAAACCGTGGCTGTGCTTGACTCGGGAGCCGATGACTACATCACGAAGCCGTTTGGGATGGGGGAGCTCGTGGCGCGCATTCGCGTCGCCTTGCGCCATGCCGCGCACGCCGCGGATGAACCGGTGATCGTTGTCAGGGATGTGAGCATCGATCTGGCCCGAAGGCTTGTCGAGAAGGATGGGCGGACGATCCATCTCACGCCCATTGAGTACGATTTGTTGAAGGTGATGGCGGTAAACGCCGGCCGGGTCATGACACACCATCAGCTTGTCAGGCTGGTTTGGGGTGATCAAAACTATGAGGCTGCGGCTCACTATCTGCGCGTGTACATAGGACACCTGCGCAAGAAGGTGGAGAATGATCCCACGCGGCCGACCATGATTATCACCGAACCGGGCGTTGGCTACCGCCTGCTCGACTGTTTCTGAGCAGGGTCGGCGGTGCCTCCCGGAAAATCGCCGCAGGCGCATTTTCGACCCGGTTGTTGGTGCTGCGCAAATGAGATTTTGCTTCGCAAAACTCAGGCATAAAAGTCGATCCCGGCAATACGGCGGCCCGTGCCGATCGGCCGGATCATGCATGCCGCTGCCGCTCAGACAGCCGCGGCCCAAGGGCCGCTAATACTCGCTGCAGCGGCATGCATGATCCGGCCTGGCGGAGCCCATCGTTGTCGCGCAACGGTATTTTTATGTTCTGTTTATGCTTGCGGCCTGTTTATCGAAGCGTATTTTGACGTGCTTACCCACTACAATCAAGTCGTTCGCCTGCTCCCGCGATCCATGCGGTGGGCGCAGACAATCCCTAGTCAGGGGAGCAGTGATAATCCAAATTAGGGCAGGCGCGAAGCGGTGCATCCCTGGAGTCACTGCGCCTGCATCGAGGACTTTATCACTGCTCCGTCAGGTGCGGAAGCGAGGTGTTCAGAGTGGGCACTCTCATATCGTTCATTCTATTCTTCGCAGTCTTTGGTCTGTTCATGGTGCTGTTTCGGGCTTTTGACAAGGCTTAGGAGGGAGACGAATGTGGATCTTGCTCGCCATTTCAGCGGGAGTCATGGTGTATCTGACATACGTTATTTTTAATCCAGAGAAATTCTGATCGACTATCCCGAAAAATCGCCGCAGGCGCATTTTTTTCCCGGTTGTTGGTGGCGCGTCAGCGCCATGACAGTCTATCCCGAAAAATCGCCGCAGGCGCATTTTTTTCCCGGTTGTTGGTGCTGCGAAGGAGATTTTGCTTCGCAAAACTCAGGCATGGATGTCTACTTGTTTGGGAGTGAGCAGGATTGACTGTAGCTGGTTCGATCGGCATCGTGGCCGTGATCGCTGTCGTGTTGCTCCTCGGCGTCCCCCTTGGGGGGTATCTCCACCGTGTCTTTACGGGTGCGCGCAGTTGGTTCGAGCCTGTGTTTGATCCCTTTGAGCGCCTGTTGTACAAACTTGTCGGCGTGAATCAGTCCGTGCTCATGGACTGGAAGGCGTATCTCAGGGCACTGATGATGGTTAATTTTATGATGATGATTTTCGCCTATCTGATCTTTCGTCTGCAGGGGACTCTGCCCTTAAATCCCGATCATATTCCGGGGATGAGTTGGGATTTGGCGTTCAACACGGCCGCAAGCTTCATCACCAACACAAACTGGCAAAACTACGCGGGCGAGCAGTCCATGTCTTACCTGGGGCAAACGCTCGCCATCACCTACCTGCAGTTTACGTCCGCGGCCACCGGATTCGTCGCTGCCATCGCGTTCGTTCGCGGGTTGACGGCCAACAGGAGCGATTCGATCGGGAACTTCTGGGTGGATTTTATCAAGATTCATACGCGCGTGTTGCTGCCGCTCGCCATCGCATTTGCCGTTGTTCTGGTTGGCCTGGGCGTTCCGCAGACGCTGCTTGGCGCACAGACGGCGCACACATTGCAGGGCGGGACGCAAATCATCTCGCGCGGACCCGTTGCGTCTCTGGAAGCGATCAAGCAAATCGGCACAAATGGCGGCGGGTTCTTCAATGCCAACTCCGCCCACCCATTTGAAGATCCGACGGCGTTCACGTCCGTTTTGGAAATGGTCGCCATGGGGGTCATTTCCGTGGCGTTGATTGCAGTCTTTGGAAAATTCATCGCCAATCGTCGGCAGGCGACGGTGCTGTATGTCTTCCTGACGACGATTTTGCTGGTCGGGGCGTTTGTCGTGTACGCCAACGAAGCGGCGGGCAATCCGCTCGTCCACCAGGCCCTTGGCATTGCAGGGCCGAACATGGAGGGCAAGGAGTGGCGCTTCGGCCCGGCGCTCAGCAGCGTATTTGTCGCCATGACAACAGCATTCACCACGGGCGCCGTGAGTTCCATGCACGACAGTTTGATGCCGCTGAGCGGTCTCGTGCCCTTTCTCTTCATGATGTTCAACCTGATTTTTGGCGGCAAAGGCGTCGGGTTGTTGAATATTATCATGTTTCTGATCATCACCGTGTTTTTGTCCGGGTTGATGGTCGGACGGACACCCGAGATATTCGGGAAGAAAATCGAGGCCAGGGAGATCAAGCTGGCAACGGTGGCGATGCTGGTCCATCCCTTTTTCATTCTGGTGCCCACGGCGATCGCCGTGGCGACAAAAGCCGGAACGTCGTCGATCCTGAATCCCGGACTGCACGGCTTTTCGGAGGTCCTCTACGCGTTTACCAGCGCTGCCGCCAACAACGGGTCGGCGTTTGCGGGATTGAACGGCAACACTGTGTTTTACAATGTGTCGCTTGGAATCGTCATGCTGCTCGGGCGTTATGTGTCGATCATCGCGATGTTCGCGATTGCGGGCTCCCTGGCCAAAAAGGCGGTCATACCGACAAGCGCCGGCACGCTAAAGACGGACACATTTGCCTTTGGCGGCGTGTTTGTGGCGGTCTTTGTCATCGTGGGGGCGCTGACTTTCTTCCCTGCCCTGGCCATCGGTCCGATCGGAGAACAGTTGCAAATGTTGAGCCGTCTGGCGGGTCATTGACGGGGAAATGGCAGGCCGCCAGTTTTCGTCATGGATTGCGTCCCGTCAGGGGCATGTGGGATTTGGCGATAAAGGAGAACGTGTTCCATGGCTAAGGAGTCTTCCAGGACCATATCTGGCGAAATCATGACGCGGGCCATATGGGAGTCGTTCGTCAAACTCGACCCGCGCGTTCTCGTCAAGAATCCGGTGATGTTTGTGGTGGAAATCGGATTCGCAATCACTCTGGCGCTGTCTGTCGATCCGCTCATCTTCGGCGGCGTGCGGCACCCTGGGCAGAGAGCGTACAACATGACTGTGGCGGTCATCCTGCTGATTACGATTCTGTTCGGCAATTTTGCGGAGGCTGTCGCGGAAGGGCGGGGCAAAGCGCAGGCGGATTCGCTGCGCAAGGCGAAGACGGATTTGACCGCCAATCGTCGCAAGAGTTCCGGAGACTTTGAGTCGGTTCCCGCCACCGCTTTGCGAAAGGGCGATGTTGTTCAGGTGACTGCAGGCGACATGATCCCTGCGGACGGCGAGGTGCTTGAGGGGCTGGGAAGCGTGGACGAATCGGCCATAACCGGAGAATCGGCGCCGGTGATCCGGGGCGCGGGCGGAGACTTCAGCTCGGTCACTGGGGGAACAAAGCTGCTGTCCGATGAGTTGATTATCCGGGTGACCGTCGATCCCGGCGAGTCCTTTCTGGACAAAATGATCAATCTGGTGGAGGGCGCCAGCCGCCAGAAGACGCCCAATGAACTGGCGCTCTCGGTCCTGTTGGCCGGACTCACGCTTATTTTCGTGATCGTTGTGGATACGCTTGAACCGATGGCCATGTACGTGCACGGCAGCATTGGCGTCGCGACTCTCATCGCGCTGTTGGTGTGCCTGATTCCCACGACGATCGGGGCGCTCTTGTCCGCGATCGGGATTGCCGGCATGGATCGCGTGATTCGCTTCAATGTGATCGCCAAGTCGGGAAAGGCTGTGGAAGCGGCCGGCGACGTGAATACGCTGATTCTCGACAAAACGGGAACGATCACCATCGGAAACCGGCTGGCGAGCGAGTTCATTCCTGTGGGCGATCATACTGAACAGGAACTGATTGAGGCGGCGGTGATCTCCTCGCTGTTCGATGAGACGCCGGAAGGTCGCTCGGTGGTTGATTTGGGAAGGGAAAAAGGCGTTTCGCGCGCGCGTGAATCATACAGCGACGCGGAAAACGTGGAGTTCAGCGCAGACACGAGAATGAGCGGATTAAACCTGGCCGATGGATCGCTGTATCGTAAAGGCGCGGTGGATGCGATTCGCCGCCATGTGCTGGAGCGCAGGGGACAGGTTCCCGACGATTTGGCCGGCAAGACCGAAACGATCGCCAGGGCGGGGGGGACGCCGCTCGCCGTGATTCGGGGAACGGATGTCCATGGACTCATTTATTTGAAAGACATTGTGAAGCCGGGGATGAAACAGCGATTCGCGGAACTGCGCAAAATGGGCATCAAAACGGTCATGTGCACCGGAGACAACGCGCTCACCGCCGCAACCATCGCAAAGGAAGCGGGCGTGGACGATTATATCGCCGAGGCCAAACCGGAAGACAAAATGCGGCTGATCAAGGCGGAACAGGATCAGGGCAAACTGGTGGCGATGTCCGGCGACGGAACGAACGATGCGCCGGCGCTGGCGCAGGCCGACGTGGGGCTGGCCATGAACACGGGCACCACGGCCGCCAAGGAAGCCGGCAATATGGTCGATCTCGATTCCGATCCCACAAAGCTGATCGAGGTTGTGTCGATCGGCAAGCAGTTGCTGATCACGCGCGGCGCGATCACGACGTTTTCAATCGCCAACGACGTGGCCAAATACTTCGCGATCATTCCGGCGATGTTTGTGGTGATGATACCCAGTCTGCAGGCGCTTAACGTGATGCGCCTGACAAGCCCGCACAGCGCGATCCTGTCTGCTTTGATCTTCAATGCGCTGATCATTCCCCTGCTGATTCCGCTGGCGATGAAAGGCGTCAAATACCGCCCCATGAGCGCGACGTCCATGCTGTTGCGCAACCTTCTGATTTATGGCGTCGGCGGGGTGATCACACCGTTTGCGGGCATCAAGATCATCGATCTTCTCTTGACGGCGTTGGGGTTGGCCCATATCTGAGGTTGAGCAGTCGCCGGACTGTGAAATTGGAGGGGTTATGCATGATTAATTTCTGGCGCTCCCTGCGTTTTACGATCGTGTTTGCCGTCTTGCTGGGCATCCTGTACCCGCTGCTGATCACGGGGATCGGCAATCTCCTGTTTCCCTGGCAGGCGCAGGGGAGCATGGTGGTCTGGCGCGGGCGGGTGGTCGGATCAGAGTTGATCGCCCAACGGACCACTGTTCCGTGGCTCTTTCATCCGCGGCCGTCAGCCGTGGATTACGCCGGCAACGCGTCGGGCGGCTCGAACCTGGGACCGACGAATCCAGCGCTGATCGCCGAAATCAGGCGCAACCTGCACGTCGTGGAGAGGCAGAATCCCGGCGTTGCAGTGTCCTCCATTCCCACGGAGATGGTGGAATCGTCCGGTTCCGGGCTCGATCCGGACATTTCGATACCCGACGCCATGATCCAGCTTCCGCGCGTCGCGCGGGCGTCCGGCCTGAGCCATTCCTACCTGGAAGGACTGATCGCAAGATATACTCAGGGACGGGTGTTGGGGATCTGGGGAGAACCGATGGTCAATGTGATGCGGCTCAACATGGCGATCGTCAGGCGCACCGGGCGGTGAACCGGCGGCGATTCTCGGGCTTGGAAGGCTCATGTATGCCGATGCGGCGAGTATTAGCGGCCGTTAGGCCGCGGCTGTCTGAGCGGCAGCGGCATGCATGAGCCGTCCGGTGGGCGCGAGCCGCCGTGATTTTTCGGGCTTGGACTGCGATTCATACAAAGCGGGTGATGGCGCTTGAAGCAGCGAGAGGATGATATGGCGCCGGAAGCAGAGCGTGCGCCTGGCAATATCTTTGGGGGAGAACCTGGTGAACTCAAACTGTTCATCGGAGCGGCTCCCGGAGTCGGCAAAACGTACACCATGCTTCGGGAAGCGGCGGGGCTGCGCGAGCGCGGCGTAGATGTAGTGGTGGGCTATGTGGACTCCCACGACCGCCCGGAGACGCAGGAGCAGGTGGGTGACCTGGAAGTTATTCCGCGGCGCCTGATTCACTACCATGGGCACACATTTGAAGAGGTTAATCTGGAGGCCGTCTGCGCGCGCCGGCCAGAGGTCGTCGTCATCGATGAGCTCGCCCACACAAACGCGCCCGGTTCGCTGTTTCCGAAACGCTACATGGATGTCGAGTATCTGCTGGATCAGGGGTTCAGCATTTTGACGGCGGTCAATGTCCAGCATATCGAGGGCATCCACGAGGAAGCCGAGGAGATAACGGGAATCCGCGTCAGGGAGTTGATTCCCGCCTCCTTTGTGACGCGCGCGCGTGAGGTTGAGGTCATCGACGTGACCCCGGAGACGCTTCGCCAGCGGTTGCGCGACGGCAGCATCTATGCGCCCGCAAAAGTGAATCAGGCGTTGGACAATTTTTTTCGCAAGTCCAATCTCTTCGGACTTCGGGAACTGGCGCTGCGAACGGTGGCCGAGGATGTTGACCAGCGCCTGCAGCGTTCGTATGAGCGTTCCCGTATCCAGGGGCCTGTGGGCGCGCGCGAGACGATCATGGTGTGTGTCAACGACCTTGCGCGGGCCAAGCAGCTCATCCAGAGAGGCTATCGGATGTCCCGTCGCATGAAGGCCGATCTGTATGTGCTCACCGTATGCAACACGGTGGAGGACCACCTGAAGGAGCGCGATATCGAACGGCTGGCGGCCTTGAAAAAAATGGCCCATGAGCATGAAGGCGAGTGGATTTTGGAACCGCAAAACGATCGCGCCATCGGGCAGGCGATTCTTGATGCGGTCAACAGACTCAACGTCACGCAGGTGGTCATCGGACAGCCGTGGCGCATGAAACGCTGGCGGTTCATCTGGAATGACGCGCCTGTCCGCCATCTGCTTCGGCACACGAAATATGCGGATCTGCGGGTTGTGGGGTGGAAGGAGGCTGAACAGGCGCAGGAGCGCGCCGGCTGGCGTGCGCCCGCAGATGAATCTGCGCACAGGCAGCAGCCCACCCGCAATGGGGCCTCGGCAGAACTGGCGAAGGGCGGGAATCATCAGGGCCGTCTTACAATTTATGTCGGCGCGGCGCCTGGCGTCGGAAAGACGTACAAGATGCTGCGCGATGCGCGCGACTGGCGGCGGCGGGGAAAAGATGTGGTCGTAGGGTTGGTGGAGACGCATGGCCGCGCAGAGACGGCGGCCCAGATCGAAGACCTGGAGGTCATCCCCAAGCGGTTGCACCGTTTGCAGGGGCGGCTCTATGAGGACCTTGACGTCGATGCGATTCTTCGCCGCAATCCGCACATCGTCGTCATCGACGAACTGGCGCACTCCAATGTTCCGGGCAGTGTACGAGCCAAGCGCTACCAGGATATCGAATATCTGCTCGATCGCGGGATCAATGTCGTCACGGCCGTGAACATCCAGCATCTGGAGAGCTTGCACGACAAAGTGGAGCATATCACCGGGGTCAAGGTGCGCGAGAGGGTCCCTGACTGGTTCATGAAGCTGGCGCGGGAAGTGAAGCTCATCGATATCACGCCGGAGACTCTGCAGCAACGGTTGCTGGACGGCAAAATCTACGCAGACGATAAAATACAGCGCGCGCTCGATAACTTTTTCCAGATTGCCAATCTGGCCGCGCTGAGGGAACTGGCGTTGCTGGAGGTTGCGGATGACGTCGATCAGCGCCTGGATCGCGAACGGGAGAAAAAAGGGGCGGCGGACGCCGCAATCGAGCGCATCCTTGTGGCGGTCAACCACAGACCGCACTCGGAGAAGCTGATCCGCAGAGGCTGGCGTTTGGCCGACCGGATTAAGGCGGAGTTATGGGTGCTCGTCGTATTGTCGCAGGCGAGCATGTCCGAAGAGGACACGAGGGATCTGGACAGGATTCAGCGGCTGAGCGAACAGTTTGACGCCAGATTCGTCACCCGCAAGGCGCTCGATCAGGGTGTGGGAGCCACGATTGTGGCGGTGGCGGAAGAACTTGGCATCTCGCAACTCGTCACGGGGCAGCCTCTGCCGCCGATTCGGTTCATCAACCGCATGCAGGGAAATCCGATCGATTACGTGTTGGAACACGCCGACTTTGTGGATCTCTATATTGTCGCGAATTCCCGGGATTGAGGGCACAATATATGACTCCGACCGGCAGAGACCCACGATTTTTCAGATCGGCGGGCGGCTACGCGGGGGTGTTGATGTTTTCTGCGAGCGCCGTATCGAGCGCGAGTTCGATCATCTGGTTGAATGAAGTCTGTCGTTCCTCGGCGGTGGTTTGTTCACCGGACACGAGGTGGT
The DNA here is from genome assembly GCA_021793015.1 of Bacillota bacterium. Taxonomy (GTDB): domain Bacteria; phylum Bacillota; class Bacilli; order Alicyclobacillales; family SLC66; genus JAKADD01. The sequence goes on along the minus strand of JAJYTO010000006.1, from coordinate 25,750 downwards.
CGCTGACCGTGAGGATGGCCAGCGCTCTCGCTTTGAAACGGGCGGCAAGCGTGTATAGAGCCGCGCTCTCCATCTCGACCGCCAGCGTGCCGTGCGCTGTGAGCCGTTTCATCGACTCCGCATCGTCGTTGTAAAACACGTCGCTTGTCAAAATATTGCCCACGTGCACCGGGTACCCGCGTTCCTGCGCTGACCGATAGGCGCCGTGAAGCAGGGCGAAATCGGCTGTGGGAGCGTAATCGGCGGCGCCGAACCGTCCCCGGTTGACGGCCGAATCAGTCGAACAACTCATGGCAAGGATCAGGTCGCGGATCCGGATGTGTTCCTGCATGGCTCCGCAGGACCCGACGCGTATCAGTGTCCGGGCGCCGTAATCGGCAAGCAGTTCATGCGCATAGATGGAGATCGAGGGGACGCCCATGCCCGTGCCCTGAACCGAGATGCGCTGGTTTCCATAGTGTCCCGTGTATCCGTACATGCCGCGGACTTCGTTGTAGAGGACCGCATGCTCGAGGAATGTCTCTGCGATATATCTGGCGCGCAGCGGGTCCCCCGGCAGCAGCACCGTCTGCGCGATCGCGCCTTCTTGCGCTCCGATATGCGTGCTCAATGGAACATCCTCCTTTATAAGAGTCCGACACCTGTATATGATATCATGAATGTAACCTTTGGGACATGCGCAGCGATGGAGAGATACGATGGAGCGCGACGAGTTGGCGCGGATGGTAGAATCTGCGGGCGGGAGGCTGTACCTGACTGGCGGCAGTGTGCGCGACAGCTTGCGCGGGCTGCCGCCGTCAGACGACGATTATTGCGTGACGGGGCTCACCGCAGAAGGGTTTGAAGCGTTGTTTCCCGACAGTCGCCTATTGGGAAAAGCGTTCCCCGTCTATCGGCTGCAGGTCGAGGGGCGATGGACAGAGCTTTCGCTGGCGAGAACCGAGAGCAAGGCGGGAATCGGCCATGCGAGTTTTGACGTCGCTGTATCGCCGTTGATTACGATTGAACAGGATCTGCGGCGGCGCGATCTGACGATCAATGCGCTGGCCTTCGACGTGCTTGCCAAGCGGTTGATCGATCCGTTCGGCGGAGGGAAAGACATTCAGGAAGGGCGAATTCGGGCAGTCTCTCCCGCATTTGCCGAAGACCCGCTCCGTGTCTATCGGGCGGCCCGTTTTGCGGCTCAACTCGGGTTCACGATCGACCCGGCGACTGTGGATCTGATGAACCGGCTGCGCGCCGAGTTGACCGCGCTCTCCGTGGAACGCGTTTTTGCCGAGACGCGCAGGGCGCTCTGCAGCGAACGGCCGTCCGTGTACTTTCGCGCGCTCTTGGAAGCGGGAGTTCTGGATGTGCATTTTCCCGAAATCAGGGCGCTGTGCGGCGTGGAGCAACCGCAGAAACACCATCCTGAGGGGGACGTGTTTGAACATGCGATGCAGGTGCTGGACGCGGCCGCCAGGCTGACAGAGCGGGAGGAGGTTCGCTTTGCGGCATTGGTGCACGATCTGGGCAAGGCGGAGACGCCGAGACAACTGTGGCCCGCCCATCATGGACATGAGGCCAGAGGAGCGGCGCTCGTCAGACGCCTTTGCGCACGGCTCAAGCTGCCCGCCTCATGGAGGCGTTGTGCGGTGTTTGCCGCTGAGCGTCACATGCAGGCGCATGTTCTCAAAGAGATGCGGCCGATCAAGGTGGTGGAACTGCTGGAAGCCGCCAACCGGAACCCGATCGGCGTCGATGGATTTGCTGCGGTGGCGACTGCCGACGTGCGCGGACGGAACAAACCGGATCTCATTGACGAGAATGCAGAGATGATGGTCGATCTCTGGCGGCGGATGACGAGTGAGATCACGGGACGCGACATCGGCTGCGCCTGCGGGGGGAAGGCGTTTGGCGAGGCGTTGCGCAAGGCGCGGGCGGATTTTGTGAGGCGCGCCCGGGGCTGATGTCCATGGAAACAGGCAACGACCGGCGGGGAAATGAGGTATGGAAGGATGGGTGGCCAATGTTTCGGGACGGCTTGCTCGCGGGCAAGGTGATCGTCATAACAGGCGGAGGCACGGGGCTCGGGCGGGCGATCGGGGAACGATATCTGGAACTGGGCGCCAAGCTTGCGATCACCAGCCGCCGGGAGGATGTATTGCGGGAGGCCGCGCAGCAGATGTCCGCGACTGGCGGCGAGGTATTTTACACATGTTGTGATGTGCGCGATCCAGACCAGGTATCTGCCATGGTGGATGCTGTGATGGAGCGGTACGGGAAGATTGACGTCCTCGTCAACAATGCGGCAGGCAATTTTGTGAGTCCCACGGAAAAACTGTCCACCAGGGCGTTCGATGCGGTGGTTGGAATCGTGCTTCACGGCACGGTGCACTGTACGCTCGAAATCGGAAAGCGTTGGATCGCAGCGGGTGTGGGCGGCACGATGTTGAATATCGTGACGACGTATGCATCCTCCGGCGCCGGATCGGGGTATGTGGTACCGTCCGCAGTCGCCAAGTCGGGAGTGCTCGCGTTGACCCGCTCCCTGGCAGTGGAGTGGGCCAAATACGGCATCCGTCAGGTCGCAATCGCCCCTGGCCTGTTTCCGACGGAGGGCGCCTGGTCGCGATTGGTTCCGACCGCGGAACTGGCGGAGCGGATTGTCGGGCGCGTGCCCATGCGCAGGGTGGGAGAGAAACGGGAATTGTGCGATTTGGCCGCCTACCTCATCGCGGACGAAGCTGCCTATATCAATGGAGAAGTGGTCGTCATAGACGGCGGCGAGTGGTTGCGCGGGGCTGGCCAGTTTAACGGTCTGGACCGACTGACAGAGCAGGAGTGGGCGGCGCTTTCCGCCGTGACAAAACGCTGATCGCGACGGAAAGCGGTTAGGCCCCGCGTTCGGTTCCTGCGCTCGGTTCCCGCGTTCGCTGTCGCAGTCAGGCCTTGTGTTTAGATCCTGGGTCCGGAGTCTCTGTAATTGCCTATTTTTTACCCCTGTGTCCAGTGTTCGTGTCCGGTCCCCGCGTCTTCGATGCCGGGGGGGGGCTGGCAATTTCCCCTTCGGAACGATACATTAAATAAGGAATGGTATTTTCGAGGGGGTCTTCCGTTGGGAAAGTTGCTTGAACGGTCAGAACTCGACGTCAAATATACTTGGTCCATTGAGGCCATATTTGCGTCGGACGAACTTTTTGAAGAAGAACTGCAGGCTGTGAAAACGCTCGTGGAAGATGATCCTTTCATCGGCGTGCGGGGGCGGCTGGGGGAGTCCGCCGACTTTGTCAAAAGGTACATCGTCATCGCCCAGACGTTCGCGGAACGCTTGGGAAAGTTGCAGATTTACGCGCACACAAAGGCCGATCAGGATACACGGACGCCAGAATATCAGGCCATGATGAGCCGGGTGCAGAGCATATCGGCCGAATACGCGGAGAGGGACAGTTTTTTTGAGCCTGAACTCCTGTCGCTGTCTGAAGATGTTCTCAGTACATATCTGCGGGACGGTGCGCTGGCGGATCATCGCCACAGGCTGGACAACATCGTCCGCAACAAACCGCATGTACTCTCGGCGGAAACAGAAGCGGTCATCGCCTCTCTGGGCGATGTGCTGCATGGTTCGGAACAAACGTTTTCACAACTGACAAACGCAGATTTCCTGCACGGTTCATTCACTGTGGACGGTGCGGAGTATGTGGTGACAGACGGGCGTCTGGGACTGCTCCTTCGCAATCCGGACAGAACGGTTCGACGGCTCGCCTATGAGCGTCTGTACGACACTTACCTGGCCCATAAAAATGCGATCGCCGCGATGTACGCCAACAGCGTCAAGACCGACATCCGGCTGGCGCGCGCAAAGCGCTTTGCGACCGCCAGGGATGTTGCTCTTTTTGAGAACAACATTCCCATCTCCGTCTATGACGCCCTCATCTCCGGTGTGCGCGGCGGCGCAGGACATCTCCACCGTTATTTCGAGCTCCGTCGCAAGCATCTGGGACTCGATCGCGTACGCCTGTACGACAAATACGTTCCGTTGGCGGAGGCGCAACTGGACGAGTATGCGTTTGAGGACGGGTTCAAGCTCGTGAAGGAAGGACTTGCACGTTTGGGCGACGAATACGGGGCCATCCTGGACCGGGCGCGCGAGGAACGCTGGATCGATGTCTACGAGACTCCGGGGAAACGCAGCGGCGCCTATTCCACGGGATTCTACGCAACCAACCCCTATATCCTGTTGAATTATCAGGGGGACTACAACAGTGTCTCAACGCTTGCGCACGAACTGGGGCACAGTGTGCACACGTATCTGGCGGGACGGTCGCAGGCGCCGCAATATTCGGGATACTCCATTTTTCTCGCTGAAATCGCCAGCACGGTCAATGAGACCCTGCTTGTGAACCACCTGCTCGACGTCACGAAGGATCCCCTGGCGCGGGCGACGCTGATCAATCAGCAACTGGACAGTCTTACGGGCACCATTTTCCGGCAGACCATGTTTGCGGATTTTGAATGGCAAACGCATCGTCAGGTGGAAGAAGGGCATGCGCTCACGCACGATTCCCTGTGTGAACTGTACGCAGGGTTGAATCGCACATACCAGGGCGAGGCGTATGAAGAGGATGAGCGTTCCCCTGCGGAATGGTCGCGCATCCCTCACTTTTATCACGCGTACTACGTCTATCAGTACGCGACAGGCATGAGCGCCGCCCTTGTGTTTGCGGATCGCATCCGTAAGGAGGGGCCGCCGGCGGCCAACCGTTATCTGGGTTTTTTGCGCGCCGGTTCAAGGGATTATCCGCTTGAAGTCTTGCGGGAAGCGGGGCTGGACATGACAAATCCGGATGTGGTCACACAGGCCCTGAGCATATACGGGGAACTTGTGACGGAACTTGAGCGACTGTTGGCGGAAATTACGCGGTGAAAAATCGGTCTGATCGATATCCGCCGCATGAATCGCGGCAGTCCGCTATTCGGAGGAGTCTCGCTGCGTGCGGGTCTCCTCCAGGCTTGCCTGGTGAATAAAGTCGCTCACCAGTTGCAGGACTTGCTGCGAAGAATGCCGACTGGCATGGAGTTTTTGCGCAAACGCGAGATACTCCTGCGCCTCTTCCTGCAGCATGAAAGCAATGGTGTCCGGTCGCAGAGTGCGGCTCCACTGGGGAAGAGTCGGCATGAGCAGCGGATCGCCGCCGCCATCCTTGCGCGCGCGACCGCCTGTCTGCGGGGAGACGGGATACAGGAATTGTTCTGTCGGCGCATCCTCATGATCGGCGTCTTTGTCGAGGAAAAAATAGATCGAGACGGGAAACGCTTCAGCCAGGTCGTAAACCAAATCGATCGATGGACTCTTGCGCCGCCCTTTTTCCAAAGCAGACAGGTGACTGACCGATAATCCTGAACGCCTTGACAGTTCTTCCAACGACCAGCCCTGCAGTTTGCGCAATTGTTTCAGTTTTGCTCCGTTAAAGCGGCTGACGTGTTCCATGGTTCACCTCGGCATCCGATTCGCTTTACGTATATTGTACAAGGCTTTACACATTTGTGTAAAGCCTTCGTGCGATGGGATTGCCCGAGACGCCTGCGGCTCATGAACTGCAAAGGCGTCCACCGCCAGCCGCGGCGGGCGCATCGCGCCACGACTGGCGGTGGATGCGCCTGCCGCGGCTGGATTGAATGCCACTGAATGGGTGTGAATCTAATAGGAACGGGCAAACCACACGGTATGTGCAGCGTCTCTCCCGCACGCGACACAGGCGTCCATATGCGCAGGCGGCGCAAATGGAATGTTACGGCTGGTGGCGCCCGTTTCCTCTTTGACCTTCTCCTCGCACACTGTGTCGCCGCACCATCCGGCAAGGGCAAAACCCCGTTCTGTACGCACAATGTCATGCAGATCGGCGAGGTTTGCGACGACTCGCGAATGATCCCGCTGAAACTGCTGAGCCCGCGCAAACATGGATTGCTGGATTTCCTTCAGCAGTTCAGGAACACGGGTCGTAACCTGCGTGAGCGATACGCTCTCCTTCTCGCCAGTATCGCGCCGGGCGAGCACCACCTGACCCGCGTCCAGGTCGCGCGGCCCCAGTTCAAGACGCACCGGAACGCCCCTCATCTCGTATTCGTTGAACTTCCATCCAGGGCTCTGATCCTCACGGGCGTCCATCTGGACGCGAATGCCGTCGCCGCTGAGCGCGTCCATCACCTGCCTGGCGGCGGACAGCACTCTGTCGCGCGTCTTGGCAGGGCCAATCGGAACGATCATGACCTGTGTCGGAGCGATGCGGGGCGGGAGCTGCAGGCCCCGATCGTCGCCGTGAACCATGATCAGCGCTCCGAGTATGCGTGTGCTCATGCCCCAGGAAGTGGTGTGGACAAATTTGCGCTCGTTGTCGCGATCGAGAAACTTGATGTCGAATCCCTGCGCAAAATTTTCGCCCAGATAATGCGATGTGGCCGCCTGCAGCGCTTTGCCGTCTTTCATCATGGCTTCGAGTGAATAGGTGGCAACCGCTCCGGGGAACTTTTCGGAGGGGGTCTTCTGTCCGCGAATTACGGGAATTGCCAATTCGTTTTCGACAAAATCCGTGTAGACGTCCAGCATCCGCATGGTTTCCTCGCGAGCTTCCTGATCTGTAGCATGCGCCGTGTGTCCTTCCTGCCACAGAAATTCACTGGTGCGCAGAAAGGGCAGGGTGCGTTTTTCCCAGCGCACGACGTTGGCCCACTGGTTGATCAGAACGGGGAGGTCCCGATAGGACTGAATCCACTGACTGTACATGTGGCCAATGATGGTCTCCGAGGTGGGACGGACCGCCAACCGCTCCTCAAGTTTCGCATCCCCCACTTCCGTTACCCAGGGCAACTCGGGATTGAATCCTGCCACGTGTTCTTTTTCCTTCTCAAAAAAACTCTCCGGAATAAACAGTGGAAAGTAGGCGTTGCGGTGCCCAGTCGCCTTGAAACGGCGATCGAGCTCCCGCTGGCAGGCTTCCCAAAGTTCGTATCCGTCAGGCTTAAACACGATGCATCCTCGCACAGGTGAATAATCCATCAGATCGGCCTTCGTGATGGTGTCCAGATACCAGCGCGAAAAGTCTTCGCTCTGCGGTGTAATTTCTTTCACAAAATCCTTGTCTTTCGCCATGCGATCCTCCCGATTTTTCTCCTGGTGATCCAATCTGATCTGCATTATACACGAACATGCCCGGCGTTGCGCGGATGAGCGACTGGCGGGATCATCACGGACGCAGCGAAATGCGGAATACATGCTGCAGTGGGCGAGGCGCTGCAGCCCTCCATATTTTTCAAATGAGTAAAAATGTTATACAATAGGGGAAACTGGGAGGTGCCCATCATGAAAACGACTTTGGGTGGACGGATCAAAGAGAGACGTCTCATGCTTGGACTGTCGGTTAAAGAACTGGCCAAACGCGCCAGAGTATCAGCCAGTTACATATACGCCATCGAATCCGGAGAACGTGGATCGCATATCGACAAGCTGGCCCGCATCGCGCAGGCGCTGGAAACCAGTCTGGTTGAACTGTGGCCGTTGGATTCGTAACTGAAAAATTGTATTTCCCCAACTATAGTGTAATATAAAAGTATAGAGACAGGGGCTGAATGGTTTGGTCACATACCGCGTGAACTCGCTCTACCTTCCGTCCGGTAGGCCATCAGGCGGCCAACGGTATTGTCCGGACTGAGGCGAGAGATGGGAACCTGTTCAGTCGAACTGCAGGGAGGCGGATTTTTTGGGCGAAACCGTACTTCGTACCATAGAAAGAGGCGTTTTGACACTCACTCTCAATCGACCGGAGGTGCTGAACGCGTTCAATCGGTCGCTGGCGGCTGAACTGGTGGCTGGATTGGCGGAAGCGGCGGACAATCCGGCCATTCGCGCAGTTGTGATCACCGGTCGTGGCCGCGGATTTTGTTCGGGGCAGGATCTGGGAGCGACAACTCCCGGTGGAGGAGCCACGATTGCAGACGTCGTCCGGGAGATGTACAACCCTCTCATCAGCGCCATGAGAGAACTCCCCAAGCCTATCGTCGCGAGTGTGGGCGGCGTCGCGGCCGGGGCGGGCATGAGCCTGGCCTTGGCGGCGGATCTGCGGATTGCGTCGGCGTCCGCCAAATTTGTGTATGGATTCAGCGGTATCGGATTGGCGCCAGACAGCGGCGCGAGCTACTTTTTGCCGCGCATCGTCGGGATGGCGCGGGCGCTTGAGCTTGCGCTGCTCTGCGGTGAGATCGACGCCGAGCAGGCGCTGCATCTGGGACTGGTGACCAAGGTGGTTGCCGATGAGGAGTTGGCGCAGGAAACGGATCTTTTGGCCGCGCGGTTGGCGGGTGGGCCGACTGTGGCGTTCGGATTGACCAAACGGGTGATATACGAAGGATCCACAGGCGCTCTTTCAGACGCTCTCGAACGTGAGGCGCTGTATCAGCAATTGGCCGCAGAGACGGATGATTTCCAGGAGGGACTGCGAGCGTTTGCGGAAAAGCGGCCGCCCCGGTTTGCGGGGAGTTGACGACCGGTGGATCGTACAGCGTGCGGACTCCCATTGCAACCGGGAACCCTTCATGGTTACAATGGGAGGAGGGTGGTGTCAAGTGGAAACGGATTCGTACATGTTGGAATTGCGCGATCGCGGCTATCGGATAACTGGAAAACGCAGGGAAATCCTGGACTATCTGCTCAGGAACGATCGGTATATGAGTGCGCGCGAACTGATTGAGCATATGAGGAACAAATACCCCACCATGAGTTTCGAAACCGTCTACCGCAATCTTAAAACGCTTCGCGACGAGGGCATTATTGAAGAGTCGCAGTTTGCAGACAATGAAGCCAAGTATCGCATGGCTTGTCAGACTGGCCACCACCATCACTACATCTGTGTGGCCTGCGGCCAAACGATGGTCATAGAGCATTGCCCCATGCCTGAACTTTGCATTCCTGAGGGATTTCAGGTCTTGCGGCATCGGTTTGAGGTTCTCGGGTACTGCCGGAACTGCCAAGCTGTCGAGAGTGAATAATGCGCGTCCGACGGGAAGAACACGGAACCGATCCTCCGGGTTCTTCCCGTCGGACGCACAAGGAGAGACTTTCATGCCCGAGTTTTGCGAAGCAAAATCTCACTTGTGCGCCACCAACAACCGGGTGGAATCTGGACAACCGAGGTGTGCTCTGCATGCAGTTGGATAAGCTCCGCGACCGCGAGGTCGATCAATTGTTTGAGGCTATATTGAAACTGGAAACAGTGGAAGAATGTTATCATCTGTTTGATGATCTATGCACCGTGGGGGAAGTGCAGTCGCTGGCCCAGCGTCTGGAAGTGGCCCGCATGTTGCGGGAGGGAAAGACATACAGCCATATTGAAACAGAGACAGGCGCCAGCACGGCCACGATTAGCCGGGTCAAACGCTGTCTAAACTATGGAGCGGACGGGTACACTCTGGTGTTGGACAGATTGAAGCGGTGAATGTAGAGTGGCAGTTGGCGGCATGCGGCCAAACCGGGTTCGGCTCGCCCCCCGTGGCACAGCGATATAAATCTGCATGAACAGAAATGTGCGGATTTTTATCGCTTTGTCCATGTTTAACGTGAAACCTTTCCTTGGATGAATCGTCTATATAAATGGCATACATCCCTAAGGAGGCGTATTTTATGATGAGGATTCATCAGCAGGTGCGGTTTGCGGCGGCGGCCGTTGCGCTGGGCGCCGCATTTGCCGCAGGCGGACTTCTCAGTTCAGGCGGACTCGGCGCGGCCCACGCTCAGGGCACGGCATCCCCGTCAACTTCGGCCGCGGGGCAGACTGTTACGGTCACTGGCCGGGCTGCCATGGCCGCTCCAGTGGACGCTGTTGCGCTCCAGATCTCCATGAACGACACGCAGATGGCCATAGCGCCGATCTCCGCCCAACTGCAATCGGTCCACAGCAATATCGTTGCGGCGCTCGCGAAGGCGGGCGTGCCAGCGACGTCCGTGCAGACATCCAATTTTAACATTTGGTCTCAACAGGGCGGCAGTTATAATGCGAGCGAACAGATGACGGTCATGCTGAAAAGCCTCTCCCAAGCGTTAAACGTCATGAATTTCGTCAACAGGGACAGCGGCAAATTGGTCGCCAATGGAGCCGTGACGTTAAATTTCAACACGCAGTTTTCTGCGAGCGTCTCATCGGTGATCCGTGGCAAGTTGTTTGACATGGCTTTACAGGATGCCAAGTCACAGGCGGCTACGCTGGCGTCTGATGTGGGCGAGCAACTGGGCGCAGTGGTCAGCATGTCCACAGCGGCGTCGCAGGGAAACGGCTCCGCGTACCAAAATGGTCCATACATACCGACCAACACCAGTACGATCGGTGGTGTGCAGAATCAGCAGAGTCCATATGGCGGCGCGGTCAGCAATGTCTCCGCGCAAGTGACGGTCACGTACGCGCTGGTGCAGCAGTGAGCACAGCAACAAATTCGTCGCTCGTTCGCGCTTCATAGGTAGTCGCGCGGGGATGCGAGACACCGTGTCGATTGATGAACAGTATGTCTGTGACGATATTTGACGAGATGCGGAGACGGGTGTTATAGTATCGTTTGTCACCGGAATGTAGCTCAGCTTGGTAGAGCGCACGGTTCGGGACCGTGAGGCCGCAGGTTCGAATCCTGTCATTCCGACCATCGGTCAGCCATAGGGCGCCGCAAAGACCCCTGCCTTCGCCGTAGGGGTCTTTGTGGCGTGCGATTCAGGCGTTTACCATGCAAATGTTTCTCCAGTCAATCCCTCTGAATTAACCTCCGATAGTTGTGCGAGGCGATTGGCGAGTGTCTGCAAGTCATGGGCAGTGGCGACCATCTCCTCCAGCGAAGCGCTCAGTTCTCGGGACACGGTCCCCAATTCCTCGGCGCGGGAGGCGACATTGCCGATTGACGACTGCAATCCGCGCACAAACGCCGTGATGGATTTCGCGGCTTCCTTATTGCTGGCGGCCATCTTTCTGATCTCGGAGGCCACCACGCTGAATCCACGGCCGTACTCCCCTGCATGGGCGGATTCGATGGCCGCGTTCAAACCGAGCAGTTGGGTGCTGTCCGCCACCTGTTTGATGAATGCGGCCATACCGTCTGCCTGTGCGGCGGTTTCCGATGTCCTGGCAGCCACTTCGGTCAACGTTCCCGCGTTTTCCGTGAGCGTTTTCGTCAGCGCCACTAGGTTGTCAACGGCTTCAGTGACCTTTTGCATAGCATCTGCGGATTGCCGCGACATATCCCGCAACTCCCGTTCGCGGTACAGCGGATAGGCGGTCGCGAAAGAGCCCACGACTTGGTCGCCGTCAAAGATGGGAATCGTTGCGGCGATATAGGGAACGCCATGCGCGGTCGCCTCAATCTCAGCAATGATTTTCCGCCTGCCGACGATGGCCTGAAACGTGCTGCCTTCGGGAGACAGCCTGTCCATAGCCTTGATTCCCACGTCAAGATCCCGCGCAGGAATGTAGGCGAGGAATTTCTCGCAGTCTGTCACCGCGAGAATGACAGAGCCCATCAGCGCTTCACTCAGCATGGGCAACAGATCAATGAGCGTATCCAGGGCAATGTTCAACCGGGGTCACCTGTCTTTCATGAAGTTAGCCAGCTTTGTCCATGAGACCGGCGTTGCCAGTGGCTCGATCGGACGTTCACGGTTCATCAGCGGCTTTCCGACGTCGATCATGACGGTCTCGGAGTCTGTCACGCTTTCAGGTAAAATTATAGCAAACAAGAGGACGGTTTCAGACAATCGGGGGGCGCAGAACACGAACAAGTTTATGTCGGCGGTGCGGCGCAGGCTTGCCTGCGCAGACGGTGTCTTTTTGTTATAGTTAGGGAAGCGGGCGTCGATGTTGCGACGGGAGTCTCCGCACCCCGCAGCGGGGGTCGTTGCTGACCGACAGGCAGCGGTGTCGGTGCGGAGACGGGAGTATCCGCATGTTTCGCATATGAGGTGATGGAGAGCGTGCCGTCGCAAGCCGTAGTCGGTGTGATCATGGGCAGCCAGTCGGATCTTGAAACGATGAAGCATGTGATCGACATTTTACGTGAGTTTGGAGTGCCTTTCGAGACGGAGATCGTATCTGCCCACCGCACGCCCGATAAGCTATACCAGTATGCGCGCACGGCGCGGGAGCGCGGCTTGCGCGTGATCGTGGCGGGCGCCGGGGGAGCCGCGCATCTGCCGGGCATGACCGCCGCTCTGACAACCGTTCCTGTGATTGGCGTGCCAGTGGAATCCAGGGCGCTGCGCGGACTCGACAGTCTGCTGTCGATCGTGCAGATGCCGGCCGGCATTCCCGTGGCCACCGTGGCCATCGGCGCGGCTGGCGCGAAAAACGCAGGATTGCTGGCTGTGTCCATTTTGGCGGGCGCAAACGAACAACTGCACCAGCAACTCGAAACGTTTCGGGCGCGACAGACGCGGACCGTTCAGGACACTGAACTGGTGGTTGCTGAACTGATCGATGCAGAGAAAGAAGAGACGGATCGATGAGAACCATTGGCATTCTGGGAGCGGGGCAACTGGCGCAAATGACGTGTCTGGCCGGGCGCGAACTCGGATTTGTCATGCACGTTTACGCCAACCATCTGTTGGAACCAGCCGCTCTGGTTGCAGACAGGGTGTGCGTCGGCAGCCTGCGCGATCTCGGGCGTCTGAGAGAGTTTGCGCAGACCGCGTCCGTGGTGACCTATGATACGGAACTGTTGCCGATCGAGAGCGTTCGGTGGATTGGCCAATACACTGAGGTGGCGCCTGATCCGCAGGTGCTTTTTGTGGCCCAGAATCGTGAACGGGAACGACTGTTTCTGGCCGGGCAGGGAATCGAAACTCCGCGTGTGGCATTCATCCAGTCGGAGAGGCAACTCGCTGAAGCGGTTTCCCGTGTGGGATTTCCGGCAGTATTGAAGACCCAGGAGCAGGGCTACGACGGCAAGGGCCAGGCATTGGTGGGGCGCGTCGAGGACATGGCGGACGCCTGGCGGGCGCTGGGGAGCGTGCCGTGTGTTTTGGAGGAGTGGCTGGAGTCCCCTTTAGAGATGTCCGTTATTGTCGCCCGGGGAGCAAACGGCGACATGCGATCGTATCCGGTCATCGACAACGAGCATCGTCACCACATTTTGCATCGTTCTACGGCGCCTTCGACGCTTCCTGACGATGTGCAACGAAAAGCCGTGGCCATTACCGAACGCATTGCCGGAGCCCTCTCGCTGACGGGTCTGCTGACGGTGGAGATGTTTTATGCGTCGGACGGCCGGTTGTTGGTCAATGAACTGGCTCCGCGGCCGCACAATTCGGGCCATCACACCCAGCTCTCCGCCGCCACGAGTCAATTTGAGCAGTTGGTGCGCGCGGTGTCGGGATTGCCCCTGGGCGACACGAGACACCGGCCTGCGGCCATGCTCAATCTTCTGGGCGATCTATTTCTCAATACCGATGACCAGTCGTACCGCCGGTACGGTTTCGCATATCCCGATCACGTTGCGGGCAATGTCTTTTTTTATGGCAAGTCTGAGGCCCGTCCCGGGCGCAAGATGGGACATCTGATCGCAGTGGCCGATACGGCCGCAAGAGCGACAGAAATGGCGTATGAATGGTACGGGAAATTTGAGGACGCCAGGAGATGACTCGGTGTTATGACGGAAACGGAAGCGTACGGCATATTGAGGCGAGCTCTCACGGATGAAGTGATGAAGCAGGAGCGCGTGCGGGTGCTGCTCGCGGTGGAGCGAAAGGCGCGCGATCTCCTCGCGGCGCTCGGGGTTCCCGACCTTCTTGACGACGACAGAACGGCGCGCCAACTGTCTTTATATAAGGAATTTCATCATGTTCCCGGCGATCACGTGTGGCAGGCGATGCAATTCGTATTTCGGGTCGCCAGAGACGGCGGGGACGACGATGACCGCCGTCTCAAGTCGCACTATCTCCAGGTGATCTACAATACTCTTTTCACGTCACCGATGACACGCAAACAACAGATTCCCGATGACTGGTGGCATACACCGCTCGGCTTGTCCTGCAAAGTGGTAGAGTCCGGCGTCGCATCCTGCCGCGACGAGTTGGCAGAGTTAGAATCGGTGGAGTAAAGGGGTGGTTGCGTGGCAATCGACGAAATTGACGTCGAACAACTGCTTCAGGAACTGAATGGTCCGCAGCGGGAGGCCGTCATGACAACGCGCGGGCCCTTGCTCATTGTGGCGGGCGCCGGCAGCGGCAAGACGAGCGTACTCACCCGTCGCATCGCCTATCTGCTGGCGCATGAACGCGTGCCGCCCTGGAGTATTCTGGCGATCACTTTTACGAACAAGGCGGCGCGGGAAATGAAGGAACGCATCGCCCGTCTCGTGGGCCCGCAGGCCGATGACATGTGGGTGTCGACGTTTCACTCGATGTGCGTGCGCATCCTGCGTCGGGAGATCGACAAACTGGGCTTCACGGGTCAGTTCACGATCCTTGACGCCGCGGATCAACTGTCTGCCGTCAGACACTGCCTGGACGAGCTCAATTATGATCCGAAAAAATTCGACCCGCGCGCCATGGCGGCGGCCATCAGCGCGCACAAAAATGCGCTGGTGGAACCGGCGCGGGCCAAACAACAGGCGGGAGACGTTTTCGCACAGATCGGCGCGGAAGTGTATGCCGCCTATCAGGCAAAACTGCGCGCGCAAAATTCGCTGGACTTTGACGATCTGATCATGAAAACGGTGCAGTTGTTCGAGCAGTTCCCGGCTGTGCTCGATTTCTATCAGGCAAAATTCCAGTATATTCTTGTGGATGAATATCAGGACACCAACCACAGTCAATACAGACTGATACGCCTGTTGGCGGCGCGGTTTCAAAACCTGTGCGTGGTCGGCGACTCCGATCAGTCGATCTATCGCTGGCGAGGCGCGGACATCGGCAACATTTTGTCGTTTGAACGCGATTATCCTGCGGCGAACGTCATCAAACTGGAGCAGAATTATCGTTCGACACAACGCATTCTGGAAGCTGCGAACGGCGTCATCCAGAACAATCGCGCGCGCGCGGACAAAACGCTCTGGACGGACAATGGTCAGGGGCCGCCGATTCGTCTGATGCGGGCCTTCGATGAACAGGAGGAAGCGCGATTCATCGTCGATGAGACGATGCGGCGCCGCCATGAGGACGAGTTGCCGTACGCGGACGTGGCGGTTCTCTACCGGACGAACGCCCAGTCCCGCGTCATCGAGGAAATGTGTCTCAAATCCGGACTTCCGTATCGCGTATATGGCGGCGTCAAATTTTACGAACGAAAAGAAATCAAAGATATTCTCAGCTATTTGCGACTGATTGCCAATCCTCTGGACGACATCGCGTTCGCGCGGGTGATCAATGTTCCGAAACGCGGCATTGGCGAGGGCACGGTGGCCCGTATGACAGACTACGGCGCCGCCCATGAATTGTCCCTCTTTGCCGTCAGCCAGCAGATGGACATGCTTGGTCTGGCCAACCGCTTTGTGGATCCGATCGAGTCGTTTGCCTCGCTGATTCGACAGTTGGCCGCCCAGCAGGAATATCTCACTGTCACTGAACTGACCGAGGAGTTGCTGGAACGCAGCGGATATCGCGAGATGTTGAAACGCGAACGGACGATCGAAGCGCAGTCGCGATTGGAGAACGTGGACGAACTCCTGTCCGTGACCAAAGAGTATGAGGAACGGAACCCCACAGGAGGACTGATTGGATTCCTGACGGACGTTGCGCTGGTTGCGGACGCCGACCAGGAAGGCGGAACTGCGGACGGCGGGATCACGCTGATGACGCTGCATAGCGCCAAGGGGCTGGAATTCCCCGTGGTGTTTTTGGCGGGGATGGAAGAAGGGGTGTTTCCCCATTCGCGATCGCTCGCAGAGGAGGAAGAAATGGAAGAGGAGCGCCGCCTGTGCTATGTCGGCATCACGCGCGCCATGCGGGAACTGTATGTGACACATGCGCGGGCGCGCATGTTGTACGGACAGACGCGCAACAATCCGCCGTCCCGCTTTCTGGCAGAGATTCCGGCGGACATTCTGTCGGAGGTGTTCGCAAAGCGGCCGCTCTCCGGTGGAGGAAAGCCGCCGCGTTCCCCGCTGGACCAGATACCGAAGTCGTTTGGGGGCGATTTGACGGCCGACTGGAAAGCGGGAGACCAGGTGAAACACCGCAAATGGGGCGTTGGAACAGTCATTGACACAGTGGGTGAGGGAGAGGATCTCGAATTGGTGATTGCCTTTCCCCCTCCAGTCGGCAATCGTAAGTTGATGGTCAAGTACGCTCCGATTGCCAGGGAGGGTGACGGCGGTGAGTGACAGTGGCGCAGCGCGCAGAATCGAGGAACTGCGCAGTCTCTTGAGAGACTATGATTATCGCTATCATGTGCTTGACGAGTCGCCGGTGAGCGATGTGGAATACGACGCGCTTTTGCATGAACTGGTCGATTGGGAACGGTCGCATCCGGAACTCATAACGCCCGACTCGCCGACGCAACGGGTGGGCGGGGCCGTGCTTGAGGGTTTTGTGAAAGCGGTTCATCGCACACCGATGCTCTCTTTGGGCAACGCTTTTTCAGATGAGGACCTGCGTGACTTTGACGCGCGGGCGCGTCAGGCGGCGGGACGGGATGCAGGCTATGTATGCGAGCTTAAAATCGATGGACTGGCGACATCGCTTCTCTACGAAGAGGGTGTTTTTGTTCGCGGCGCCACGCGCGGGGACGGTGTGACCGGAGAGGATATCACGCACAATCTGCGGACCGTCCGCGCACTCCCGCTGCGGCTGCATACGGCGGTGAGCATCGAAGTGCGGGGGGAATCCTATCTGCCCAAGGTCGCCTTTGAACGGCTCAATCGGCAGCGCGAAGCGCGGGGCGAGCCGCTGTTTGCGAATCCGCGCAACGCTGCGGCAGGGTCTCTGCGGCAACTTGACACTGCTCTCGTGGCTGAACGCAGACTCGCCTTTTTCGCGTATGCGCTGGCAACGCCGGAAGGGTTGGCGGCATCGCAGTCGGAAGCGTTGACGCTGATGGCCAGTCTGGGCGTTCCTGTAAATCCGCATTGGAAGCGGGTTTCATCGCTTGAAGAGGTGCTTGCTTATGTGCGTTGGGCGGAAGCGGCGCGAGCCGATTTGCCCTATGAGATCGATGGGGTGGTCATCAAAGTCGATTCGTTCAGCGCGCAGAGAGAACTGGGTGTCACAGCCAAGAGTCCACGCTTCGCGATCGCTTATAAATTTGCCGCCGAGCAGGCTGAATCGCGAATTTTGCGCATCGATCTGAGCGTCGGACGCACTGGCGTCGTGACGCCGACCGCCGTGATCGAACCGGTGCTGTTGGCTGGAACCACCGTGAGTCGCGCCACGCTTCACAATGAGGATGTCATTCGCGAAAAGGACGTGCGGGTGGGCGATCTTGTTCTGGTGCAAAAGGCGGGGGACATCATACCGGAAATCGTGCGCGTCCTGACGGAAGACAGGGACGGCTCGGAACAGCCGTACCGCATGCCGACGGCGTGCCCAGCATGCCAGAGCGCACTGGTGCGCGAGGACGGAGAGGCTGCGCTGCGCTGCGTCAACCCGTCGTGTCCGGCCAAGCGCGTGGAATCGCTCATTCATTTTGCGTCGCGCTCCGCAATGAATATCGAGGGCTTGGGCGACATGATCGTGGAGTCATTGCACGAAGCGGGACTGGTCAAAGACCCGGCGGATTTTTATACGCTTGCAAAGGAACAGATCCTGCGGCTGGAGCGCATGGGCGACAAATCTGCGAACAACCTTCTCCAAGCGATCACCGCAAGTCGGCGTCAACCGCTGGAGAGGCTGCTGTTTGGCCTCGGCATCCGTCTGGTCGGCGAGAAAGCCGCGCAGACACTGGCGCGCCGCTTTCGCACAATGGAGCGTCTCATGGCTGCGGACACGGATGAATTGCTGGACATTCCGGACATTGGCCCCAAGGTCGCAGAAAGCGTCATCGCGTACTTTGCGCAACCTGACAATCGCCTTCTGGTGGAACGCCTGCGAAGTGTCGGATTGCGCTTTGACACCGATCTTCCCGAGGAAACCGAGCGTCCGGGCGGCCCCTTCGCAGGCAAGACGGTGGTGCTGACCGGTACGCTCACGGCGCTGACGAGGCAACAGGCCCAGAAGCTCGTCGAAGATCAGGGGGGCAAAGTGAGCGGCAGTGTCAGCCTGAAGACGGACTACCTGGTGGCGGGAACCGCTGCCGGGTCAAAACTTGCCAAAGCCGAGGACCTGCTGCGCGTAAGTCCAGACGCCTCCTTGCGAATCCTTGATGAACAGGCTTTCTTGCGCATGCTCGATGCGTCTGGAATCACCGGCCGCGAATAAACTCGCCGACATTCTGTCTGTACCGCCGCTTGATGCGAATGAACCGATAGCGGGCCGAATAGCGTCCCAGCGCAAACGCAACAGGAACTGTCACAATCTCCAAAACAATGTACCAATCCATGCAAGGGCCTCCTTTGAAGAACTGCTGAAAACCGCTGAAGAACCGCGTCTACATGGAGGGTATGCCATGCGCATCTCGATTAGACCCTGACCCAGACCGGACCGGCACGAACCCCCAATTGTCCACACCAGGGCCGGGGCGGCGCGGGGGCTCTCCGCTCCGGCGCCGGGCGGCGGCCGGGGCTTGTTTTCCCGGGCCCTCTAGTTTTGGTATACTGAGTGTGGTCTTGCATCATGTCGGGGAGGCTCCTGGATCCATGTATTACATCTTAGCGGTCATCATAAGTTTTGGCCTGGTGTATGCCTCTGTTCCGTTTGTGCAGAAACTGGCGCTCAAGACTGGATTTGTTGACATCCCCAATCAACGCAAGATCCACAAAGATCCTGTTCCACTTCTCGGCGGCCTGGCCATTTACGGCGGATTTATTGTGACGGCCGGCATTTTTGTCCATGGTTCCCCCGAGTTCTGGGGCATCACCCTGGGGGGCGGGATCGTTTTCCTGCTTGGAATTGTCGATGATTTTTACAAAACGCGAAAACAGGATCTGTCCGCCTGGCCAAAGTTTATCGTCCAGATCGTCGCCGCTTGCGTGTTGCCCATATTTGGCGTCAGCATTCAGGGGATTAACGTTCCATTTATACACGCTTTTCTTGCCTTTCCGGCATGGTTGCGCGTGGTTACCACGATGGTGTGGGTCGTGGGCATTACCAATATGATGAATTTCCTCGACGGAGTTGATGGCTTGGCGGCGGGAATCGCCGCCATTTCGGGAACGACGCTGTTTTTCATAGCGATCATCAAGGACCACCACTCCATGGCATTGCTGTCCATTATTCTGATCGGGAGTTCGCTCGGGTTTCTGAGGCACAATTTCCATCCTGCGCGCATCTTCATGGGGGACGCGGGCGCGACGTTCATCGGCTATGTCCTCGCGGCCATCGCCGTTGGAGGCGCCTTCAAATCGGCCACGCTCGTGTCGGTTCTGATCCCTGTCCTGGCTTTGGGCGTTCCGATCATGGACGCGTTCTATGTGATCTTTCGGCGGTTTCGTGAAAATCGTCCCATTTATGTCGCGGATAAAGGCCATACGTTTCATTACCTGATGAGTTCCGGATTGTCGCAAAAGCAGACGGTGACCTTTCTGTATCTGCTGGGCATCTGTTTTTCACTGGTTTCGATCGTGATTCTGTTGGTGGACAATGGGCTTCATTAAAGAGATCGACAAAAGATCGACGGAAGACGACAGGAGGAATTCGCCGTGAGTTTGAGCCGCAAGGATGTTTTGCATGTGGCGGCATTGGCGCGTCTGCGCGTGACAGACGCGGAACAGGAGGCGCTTGCGCGGGAGCTTGGCAGCATCCTGTCATACGCCGAGCAGTTGAAGACGCTGACTTTGGCGGCGGATCTGGCGGGCGTCGAAGCGACGAGCCGCATGGGTGAGTCGAGCATGGTCACGCGGCCGGATGAGCCGGGTGAATCGCTGCTCCCGGAAGTGGCGGTGGCCAACGCGCCTGACGCCGAGGAACACCAGTTTCGCGTTCCCGCAGTATTGGAGGGTTAATGGAGTGGATTTTTTTAGCAGCCTACGGGAGTTGCACACGGGTTTGACGAGGCGGGAAACAACCGCTTCAGAGCTTCTGGATTGGAGTCTGCAAAGGATAGCGGCGGTGGATGACCGCGTGCGCGCCTTTCTGCATGTGTCCGCCCCCCGCGGCGACAGCGACAGGAGGATGGGCGCGGACATTGCCGCCGACCGCATGCTGGCAGGGATTCCCTATGCGCTCAAGGACAACATGTGTACGCGGGGGATTGAGACGACCTGCGCCAGTCACATCCTCAAAGGCTACATACCGCCCTACTCGGCAACGGTTGTCGAGCGGCTGGACGACGCCGGAGCCGCGCTGGTGGGCAAACTCAACATGGATGAGTTTGCCATGGGGTCTTCCACGGAGAATTCGGGGTTCTTCCCCACGCGCAACCCGTGGGATCTGGAACGGGTTCCGGGAGGATCAAGCGGCGGCGCCGCGGCGGCGGTCGCTTCGGGCATGGTGCCGTTTGCTCTCGGTTCCGATACGGGCGGTTCGATCCGTCAGCCTGCCGCTTTCTGCGGAGTGGTGGGACTGAAACCGAGCTATGGACTGGTATCCCGGTTTGGTCTGGTCGCCTTCGCGTCTTCGCTCGACCAGATCGGGCCGCTCACGCACACAGTCGAGGACGCGGCGATCGTGCTCCAGGCGATAGCAGGGAAAGACGGGCGCGATTCCACTTCTGCGCACATCCAGACGCCTGACTATCGGGCCGCGTTGACCGGTGACATCCGGGGTCTGCGCATCGGTATTGCCGAGGAATATTTTGGGCCGAGTGTTGATGCGGGCGTCCGCGGTACGGTGATGAAAGCCGTCGCGCTTCTGGAGCAACTGGGGGCCGTGGTCTCCCCGATCAGCCTGCCCCATACCGAGTATGCACTGTCCGCCTATTACCTGATTGCGCCCGCGGAGGCGTCTTCGAACCTGGCCCGCTATGATGGTGTGCGGTATGGCTTTCGGGCCGTCGACGCCGAGAATCTGATGGACATGTATGAAAAAACGCGCAGCGCCGGCTTTGGGCCGGAGGTGAAGCGCCGGATCCTGATCGGCACGTACGCGCTGTCCGCAGGCTATTATGATGAATATTACAAGCGCGCGCAGCAGGTGCGCACGCTCATTCGGCAGGATTTTGAACGGGCGTTCGCGGATGTGGACGTGATAGTCTCTCCGACGGCGCCGACGACGGCTTTTCGTCTGGGCGAAAAAGTGCTTGATCCGCTGACCATGTATCTGAGCGATATCTGCACCGTCCCGGTCAATCTGGCCGGGCTGCCGGCGATCAGCGTTCCCTGCGGCCTCATCGAGGGGCTGCCCGTGGGACTGCAGATGATTGGCCGCATGTTTGACGAGGAGACGCTCTTGCGCGCGGCGCACGCCTATGAACAGGCGGCCGGCATGGCGCCGCTGCGTCCTGAACTGGCCATGGAGGTGAAGGCATAGATGGCAGTGTTGGAAACGGTCATCGGGCTGGAGGTTCATGTGGAACTGGGGACAAGGACGAAGATCTTCTGCTCTTGCGCCACGGAGTTTGGCGCGCCGCCAAACAGTCACGTATGCCCCGTATGCCTTGGCAGCCCGGGCGCTCTTCCCGTGCTCAACGAACAGGCGCTGGCGCTCGGCGTCCGCGCGGCGCTTGCGCTCAACTGCAGGGTGCCTGCGGAGAGCAAGTTTGACCGCAAGAACTATTTCTATCCGGACAGTCCCAAAGCGTATCAGATCTCCCAGTACGATGAGCCGATCGGACAGCACGGGTTTGTCGAAATTGTGGTCGGCGGCGAAAAGAAGAGGATTGGCGTCACTCGCGTCCATCTGGAGGAAGACGCAGGAAAATTGAACCATTCTCCGTACGGTGATGTATCGCTTGTCGATCTGAATCGCGTCGGCATTCCCTTGATTGAGATTGTCAGCGAGCCCGACATCCGCAGCGCGGAGGAAGCGCGCCTGTATCTGGAGGAGATCCGGTCGATCATGCAATACTGTCTGGTGTCGGAATGCCGGATGGAGGAGGGGTCTCTGCGCTGTGACGCCAACATCTCGCTGCGTCCCATGGGGCAGCGGGAGTTTGGCACAAAAACGGAGATCAAGAACATGAACAGTTTCCGCAATGTGCAGCGTGGTCTGGAGTATGAGCAGGAGCGGCAGGCGGCCATGCTTGCGCGCGGCGAGAGCGTTGCCCAGCAGACTTTGCGGTGGGATGAAGCGACGGGCGCGACTCTGCTGATGCGATCAAAAGAGGACGCTCACGATTATCGCTACTTCCCTGACCCCGATTTGCCGCGCATCCTGCTTTCTGCTGCGTACATCGAGGCGCGGCGCGGCGAGATTCCCGAGCTGCCGGCGAGAAAGCGCGAGCGGTTCGAACGCGAGTACGGATTGCCCGCCTATGATGCGGGCGTGTTGACGGCGTCGCGGGAACTCGCCGAGTATTTTGACCAAACGGCGCAGCGGGTCCGGGATCCAAAGTCGGCGAGCAACTGGATCATGGGGGAATTGCTCGCCAACCTCAAAGCGGCCGCGCTTCTGATCGACGAGATACAGGTCACTCCTCTTGCGCTTGCCGATCTGATCGGCCTGATCGAGGATGGAACCATTTCTGCAAAGATCGCGAAAACGCTCCTTAAAGATATGCTCGACACGGGAAAGGACGCGAAAACACTCATCGCAGAGCAGGGGCTCGTGCAGATTTCCGATGAAGGCGAGTTGCGCGCGGTCGCAGAGCGCGTGCTGGCGGCGAACCGCAAATCGGTGGACGATTATCGCGCGGGCAAGGAGAAGGCGTTGGGCTCTCTGGTGGGGCAGATGATGAAGGAAACCAAGGGCAAGGCCAATCCCCAGATCGTCAACCGCGTCCTTCTTGAGCTCATTTCAGGCAGGGAGTGACCGTCGTGCGTTCCAAAGCCCGTCTCATTTACAATCCGACAGCCGGAAAGGAAACGTTCAAAACTCAGTTGGCGGATGTTTTGCGCATTTTGGAGGAGAGCGGCATGGAAGCGTCATGCCATGCGACATGCGGACCGGGGGATGCGACTCAGGCTGCCGCGCAGGCTGCCGCAGACGGATTTCCGTTTGTGGTGGCCTGCGGCGGGGACGGCACTGTTCACGAGGTGGTGAACGGCCTCGCATCCGTCGCGCAGCGCCCTGTGCTGGGAATTATCCCGGCAGGCACGGCCAACGATTTTGCGCGGGCCTTGCGCATTCCCCTCAATATCCTCGAAGCGGCTCGCGTCATCGCCGGCAAAACGGTGCAGCCCCTTGATCTGGGGCGCATTGGCGGGGATCGCTATTTCGTGAACATCGCGGCGTGTGGGCGCCTGACGGAGATCACATACGAAGTGCCGAGCAGACTGAAGACGGTTCTCGGGCAGCTCGCGTATTATGTCAAAGGACTGGAACGGCTTCCAGGATTGCGCCCGATCGATTTGGATATCCGTGCAGGCGATTTTATCTACAGCGGCAAGGCGATGCTGTGTCTGATCACCAATTCCAGGTCGGTGGGCGGTTTTGAAAATATCGCGCCCAGGGCGTCGGTCAGCGATGGAGTGCTGGATGTGCTGATCGTCAAACCGACGAATCTCGGCGAAATGATCCGTCTTGTGGGCGCCGCCCTGCGCGGCGATCACGCCAATGACGAGCGCGTGCTGTATTTCCACGCCCGGCAGATTGAACTGAATTCGAGCGAGGATGTCGATCTGAACATTGACGGAGAGTACGGCGGCCGGTTGCCGCGCAGTGTCGAGATCATGCCGCAGCATCTGTCGGTCATCGTCACAGAGGCGCAATCACACATCGGGAAGAGCGAAGCGGGGTTGCTCCAATGACATGGCGGGATCGGCGGGTGGCTGATCGACACGGCAGGGGAGTGCGGGGAAATGAGGGCTGATCCGTTGACAAAGAGGGATCGTAGGACACTGCCTGTGAAGGTTGGCGATCAGATCGACGTAATGGTTGAGCGTCTGGGCTATCGCGGCGAGGGTGTGGCTCGCCATCAGGGGGTCGCCGTCTTCGTGGAAGGCGTGCTGCCCGGTGAACGGGCCGCTGTGCGGATTGTCCGGGTCGCCAGGTCGCATGCGTTCGCAAAAGCGCTGCGGATCGTTGACGCCGCGCCTGATAGGGTTGCGGCGCCGTGTCCGGTGTTTGGTCTGTGCGGCGGCTGTCAGGTTCAGCATCTAACGTATGAAGCACAGTTGCGCTTCAAGCGGCAGGTTGTGACAGACGCGCTCCAGCGCATCGGAAAGTTCGACCCCGCTCTATTGGACAGGCTTGTGAAGCCCGCCATTGGGCAGACGGATCCCTGGCGGTATCGCAATAAAGTGAGCGTCATGGCCAAGGCGCGCGAAGGCCGGTTTGTGGCCGGGTTTGTCGAGGAGGGCACGCACGAGCCCGTGGAGCAGGAGGAGTGTCTGATTCGGCCTGCGGTCTTTGACGGTGTGCTAAGGACGCTGGTCCGGCTTCTGGAGGAATTGGCCATCGCCCCTTACGACGAGGGCGACGAAACAGGATCGGTGGCGGAGATTGTCATACGCGATACGCGGGCGGGCGATGTGATGGTCGTGCTCAAAACCGCGGCGCCGCTGCTTGCTGGCGGTGAGGAACTGGCGCGCAGGCTCAGCCGGGAGATGCCCGCGGGACATCGGCTCGCCAGCGTTGTCGAACAGGCGGCTGTCCGGTCCGGTTCTGGATCGGGGCATGGACGAACGGTTGCCGCGGGGGTCGGGCCGGGTTCAGGCTCGGAGCATGGACGAATGGTCGCCACGGGGGTCGGACCACAGGCTGGATCGGGATCGGCGCTTGGAGGAATGGATGCTATGCGGACCGGACCGCAGGGTGCGGCGGAGCATGGATCAGAAGCTGGGGTCGCGTCGGGGCGCGACCGCCGTGCGGTGCGGCAGGCGCCGCGACAGGAGAGGCTGATCTGGGGTTCTCCGTATATTCTCGATGAGGTGGGGGAAGCGGGAGAATTGAAGATTCAGGTATCCGCGTCGTCATTCCTGCAGGTCAATCCTGTACAGGCGGACACTCTGTACCGCCAGGCTCTGGCCATGGCGGTTATCGGTTCAGACGATGTCGTGTTCGATCTCTACTCCGGTATCGGCACGTTATCACTCTTGGCGGCCAGGAGCGCACGCGCCGTGTATGGCGTGGAGAGCGTGCCGGCCGCCACCGCGGACGCGGCTGCAAACGCCAGACGCAACCATGTTGACAACGCCTATTTTGTCACCGGACGCGCCGAGCGCATCGCGCCGCTCCTCATCGAAGGCGGGATCAGGCCGAACGTGGTTCTTCTGGATCCTCCGCGTTCGGGCTGCGAGGCAGACGTATTGCTCGCGCTGGCGGCGGCGCAGGTTGCCCGCGTGGTTTATGTGTCGTGCAACCCGGCCACATTGGCGCGTGACTTGCGTCTTCTGGCCGATCACGGATACGTGATCGGCGATGTGGCGCCCGTCGACATGTTTCCGCAGACGAGCCATGTGGAAGTTATATCGTCAATGTTTCTCGACAAATCTAGAGGACGCACTATGTGGGAACAGGAATTGCACGATTAAAATCCGTTGTGTTCGTGGTGTTTACGTTCCTCAAACAGCACATTATTCAAAGTGGGAATCCTCCCGATCATCCTCATCGTCGCGATTCGCATGTGCCAGCATATCGTCGAATACGGATCCGGGGATTTGCCCGCCTCGTCCGGCT
>JAJYTO010000170.1 GCA_021793015.1 Bacillota bacterium | reverse complement strand
CCGATCTTGAGAATTGATGATGTTTTTGTCGACCAACCCATCCACAAATACTGCCAATGCCGCGATCGGGTGTCGGCCGCCTACTCGAAAGTCGCGCACGACCACATCCGCATTCAGCGGCAGATGAAAGATCCAGTCCAGTGTCCTGCGATTGCCTGCCAGATCATGCGCAATGTATGTGGTCTCCCAATCTGTGTCTGACGTCTCCGCCGCGCGTTGCTTTTTTTGCCGCATCGGCGCCATGCGCGCGCACAGCGTCGCGTACGTTGGCGCACTCACCTTTCTGTTGCCGAAAAGACGTCTCGCATATACCTTCCCTGCACCGTTTACCCACTGTTCCCCGTACTCGGCGCGCAGCGCCTTCAACCGCTGTCTTGGAGGTCCGCACGCACGTCTGCCGCGGCTCCTTGCGCCGCGATGTTTCGCGCACTCTCCCCCACCTTGCCCTGCGCCTTGCCCTGCGCCTTGCCCTGCGCCTTGCCCTGCGTCTTGCCCTGCACCTTGCCCTGCACCTTGCCCTGCACCTTGCCCTGCACCTTGCCCACCGCGCCCTCCAGCGCCCTGTCTTGCGCGAGCGCCTTCTCCGCCGCCCCCATCGTCTTCATCTTCGGGTGTCAGTTCAAACTGTTCATCCATGATTGAGTCATCGACAGTCAGCAGTCGCGCCCAGTTGCGCCAACGCATCGCGGCATCTCCTCCCTGCGCCTTGCCCACCGCTCCGGCGCACCCTGACCAGCAGACCTTTCATCCCCGAAAAACGCCACAGGCGCTTTTTCATTCCGCTGATGACTCCGCGAAGCGATATGGAACTCTATAGCTAACTATGCCAAAGAACGCATGCCAATATGCAGGAGGACGGCTGCCATAGCCATCCTCCTGCATATTGGCATGCGCCGGACAAACCCTCAACCGCCTCACATGCCGCTGCCGGCCGTCTTCTTACGGCTGGCTTTGGCCTGCGCCCTGAAATACCGACAGTGGACCGCCAGAGCGCACATCTCACAGCGCGGAGACCGTGCGATACAGACTTGCCGCCCGTGATAAATGAGCCAGTGGTGCGCTTGCGACCACAGTTCCCGGGGAATGCGCCGCATGAGCTGCCGTTCCGTTTCCAGCACATCGTCGCTGGCGGCGAGTCCGAGGCGGTTCGCCACTCGGTGCACATGCGTGTCCACCGCAATGGCGGGGACTCCGTACGCGTTTGAGAGCACCACGTTGGCCGTCTTGCGTCCCACACCGGGAAGCGCCGTCAATTCCTCCATGGTGCGCGGAACTTCACCCGCATGGCGTTCCACGATGATCCTGCTCGTCGCCACGATATTTTTCGCCTTCGTCTTAAACAGACCGCACTCGCAGATCAATTGTTCAACATCCAGAGCGGTCGCAGCTGCCATTTGCATGGCGGTCGCATAGCGGACAAACAGCCGCGGCGTCACTTCATTGACCTTTTTGTCCGTGCATTGGGCGGAGAGGATCGTCGCGACGAGCAGTTCAAAGGCGCTTTTGTGCACGAGCGCACAACGCGCGTCCGGATAGAGATCCTCCAGGGTGCGCAGCACGTCCGTCGTTGCGATGCGCGGCAATGCCATAGCGATCCAACTCCCTTCTTGCAAGTCACATCAAATGACATGATAGCGACGGAGTCTCGCCAAATTCACGAGTTCCCCGCGTGTAAGGGCGCGTTCCAAAAGCGTGCGCAGCGTCGGAACCCCGTAGCTGAAGTTCCGTCCCTGAAGTTCCGAGTAAATTGGGGACAGCGCCACGTATTCCGACGTGGTTACGTTATAGAGGCGATTCCCGTCAAGCGGTTCGCCGCCAATCTCCATGCTCTCAATGCTTTCTCGGCCAAACCCTTCCGCATCTGAGCTCATCCGTGTATACACGTCTGCGCCGGAAACATGGAGACGACCCACAAAATGGCCGCGAAATCCGAAACCGAACCCTTGCCGACCCACCAGTTCCGAATCGAAGCCCTGAACCAGCAGACGCAGGATTGTCGCGCCGTCAAGGCGCATGTTGACAGGGCGCATGGGCGTTGCGCAGACAGCGAGAAGATCGCGCCGACGGATGGCCCCCGCCAGGTACCCCCCGGTGACGACTCCGCCGTTTAGAATCGCCACATCCGATCCATACTCCGACCGCAACTGATCGCACAACAGATTGACCAATTCCGACTCGCCGAGCAAAGAGTGGCCCAGGTGTTCCGTCACGACGGCGACGGGTTCCTCCAGCCAGGCGTCCGCCTCGCACTCTGCAGCGCTGATGATGCGATCCACCCCCGCGTCGGGAGGATCGCTCTGTTCGCCGTACACCAGGTGCGAGGTCACGCAGCGCACAGAGCCGCCCTGCACGTCCAGCACCGCATGGCCAAACGCATGACCGTGTTTCCCCGCCTGCACAATCCACGATTGTCCGCGGCGTTCTCCCCCATCTAAAAAATGATGCGTATGCGAACCGACGATCAGATCTACAGGCAAGCCGTCATCGGCCAACTCCCGGTCGGCTCGCAGACCCAGATGGGAGAGCATGATAACGATATCGGCGCCCTTGGCGCGCAGGCTTCGAGCGATTTCCCATGCAGTGAGAGCGGGGTCGGCAGACTGCACGCCAAGCGTATCCAGGAGCTTCTGATACCTGACGGTGACGCCGAATACCCCGACCGCCACCCCGTCCAAGCGGCAAATGTCACCCTGTTGCCGATTCAGAGCCGCCGTCTGATCCGTCGGCGGTACGTCGATATTGGAGCAGTAGAGCGGTTTGCCAGCCTCCAGGAGGAGAGCGGGCCACAGTTGCCTGTCGACGGTCAGCGTTTCATTGTTGCCAAATACCCAGCCATCATAGGGCAGTTCCCGGATCATGCGGGCGTTGATGCGCCCTTCTGTCGCGTTTGTCAAGGGATTGGAAACATCGATATGATCGCCCAACTCAAAACAGAGCACGCGCTCACCCTGTGCACAAAGCTGCGCGTGAACCTGTCGCAAACGGGAAGCCAAACGGGCGTAACGGTCAAATTCGCTGTGCACATCGTTGGTATGCAAGATGTGAACTTCCACTCGCCTCACCTCCGAATGGCCAGCGCACTATGCGGGGGTTCCTTGCAGTTCAAGCGCATCCGCGGCATTTTGCAATGCGACGATCACAAAGGCTATGTGATCGTCCAGCGTCACGCCGAGTTCCTCGGCCCCCCGATAGACGTCCTCTCGATTCACTCCTTTGGCGAACGCCTTGTCTTTCAATTTCTTCCCGACACTAGCGACATCGACGTCAAACACACTCTTTCCAGGGCGCACAAGCGCAACAGCCACGACGAAACCGCTGAGTTCATCACAGGCATACAAACACTTGTCCAACAACGCCTCGCGACTGAGTTGATTGTAATCCGCATGCGCTGAAATCGCGTACACCATATGTTCCGGATACCCGGCCTCGCGCAGGATGGCCGCGCCGACAATCGTATGCTCCGCAGGCGTCGGATATTTTTCATAATCAAAATCATGCAACAAACCAACGGCGCCCCATTCATCCGGGTCCTGTCCATAGTGTTCGGCATAGGCTCGCATGGAAGCCTCGACGGCGAGGGCGTGCTTGATAAGACTCCTGCTCTCCGTATAGGACGTTAAGAGTCGATAAGCGGTTTCCCTATCTTTGAAATTCATATGGAATCCTCCGATGACTGAGATCGATGTGGGCGCGCGATCGTTTTGCACCCTCACACTGTGGGCGCGACAAACGGATACACTCTCGCCAGAGTCTGTCCCGCAGCAACGATGGTGGACAGCAGTTCATCCGCGCCCATGAGCAGGACGACACTGCGCGGAATCTCCATTCCAAACAGAAGGTCCGCCTGCTTGCGGTCGATGAGACGCGCCGCCGCAGCCGCAAAATCATCCCCTGACATGTCAGAAAGAGCCGTGCCGTCAGGTCTTGTATGATCGAGGTACAACACAAAGTCGGAAGGAAGCAGCTTGCGGATTTCGGCGTCATGGCGGATCATCGCCCGTCCGAAGTCCGCTTTCTGCATCGCTTCGTAAATTACGCCAAACTGTACAAACAGGTGCGTGTACCACAGACCGATCATAAATGTCGGCCACTTCTTGTATCCACGGGCGTCCTGTGAAAACGCAACCCAGGAATCGTTGGGGGGATTTGTTTTGCGCCGGGCGTGTTTCGCCACGTGGGGGTACATCGCGCGACCAGCCGCGTTCGAGAGAACGGGCGTCATGTGGCTGCCGATCGCCGACAGTTTCGGTCGCACGCGTTCTTTCAGTGCGGCCATGCGCGGTTCCAGACCCGGCACGCAAAAAACATCGAAATCATGGGCGGTGAATCCGGAAAACGCCTCCGCTCCTGCGCTCATGGTCTTTACCCTCTCTTCGCTGCGAGCCATTGCGCAATGATGGCTTCTGTATCCATCTTGAATTTGGAATTGGGATACACCGCATCACAACCCGCCCGCTCTGCGCTTGCGAGAAGTTCCGTCTGAACATGCGGCCCAAATGCGACAATCCTGCTCCCGCTCTGTTTGCTCACACGCACCAGCGCGTCCGCCTGAGCCCCCACGGTCGCAAGATCAAGGATCACAAGAGCAGGTTCAACCTGTGGCAAACGGGCGGAAAAATCCGCCGAATTGTCGACAAACGCGATGGTGCAGCCCTGTTTGCTTGCCGCTTCGCGCAGCTGCACAGAGAACATCAGGTCGGGAACAAACGCCAGAATCGCTTCGCCAGCCATTCCTTATCCCTCCAGTTGACACGTTGTTTTAGCGTAGTGTATCACAATTCCAAACAAAGCACAGAACTATAACGCGCATTCCTCAATTTCAAATCAAAGATCCTCAATCATCTGCCAATCGGCTGTTGGTTCCTGTCCTGCGGCGGTCAGATAGTCCCCGTGGTTAAGACGATGCACACCGGCATTTGCCAGTTGTTCTGCGCCGCCCGCCCTTCTAAGAGCATATTCACATGGCGGGTGCTGTAAGCTGTCAAATGATCGAGAAGGGCGGCGCCCGCGATGAACATCCCCTGCCTGAAGACGTCCTCCCGTTTGGACTCTCAATATACGTTTCCCTGTTATACTATAGCAGAAAGTGGACGACCACTTAAAGAAAGAGGTGACACGATGATCGAGCATATGGTTTTGATCAAATGGAAAACTGGGACTCCGTTGGAGGAGAGAGAGGGGATTTTGCGACAGGCCCTCGCGCTGAAAGAACAGATTCTCGGCATCATCAGCTATCAGGCTGGACACAACATATCGTCGCGCAGCCTCGGATTCGACGCCGCGCTGCTGGGCGCTTTTGTAGACAGGGACAGCCTAGCGGCCTATGGTCCGCATCCCGATCATCAGCGACTGGCGGCACGGTTGACTTCTGCCGCCGAACAGTTGCTGGTCGTTGATTTCGAACCGCTCCAGTGAGCGCATCCACGCGCACTCTCCCTGAAAAACATGATGGTCCCTGCCTGTCAGGACGATGAGATTTTGCTTCGCAAAACTCATGCATGCCGCTTCCGCTCAGACAGCCGCGGCCTAAAGGCCGCCAATACTCGCTGCAGCGGCATGCATGATCCGTCATGGCGGGAGTCCATCGCTGTCGGTAAACCCGCGACGGGCGCAATATATGACTCCGAGCCGTCAGCGGGACGCTGTTTTGGCCAGCACATGCTGGTCCAGAAACTTGGCGATGCCGTCTTGATCGCAGGTGTCCGTGACAAAATCGGCCACGCTTTTGACCGCTTCCCGAGCGTTTCCCATCGCCACGCCAGTACCCGCATACAGCAGCATTTCAACATCGTTCAACTCATCGCCAAAGGCAATGATCTGCGAAGCGTCGTATTCCAAAAAGTCGGCCGCCTGCATCAGGCCGCTGGCCTTTGACGCGCGGTTGCTCATCACTTCGATCGTTTGGTGCGCGCCGCCCCAGGCCCGCACCGTCAGTACCCCGCGAAACTGAGTCTCAAGGGCCTCCGCCAGTTCAACTGCTCTGTCGAGCAATGGGTTGATGACAAAACTCGTCACCTCTGAGGCGATGAGTTTACGGAGATCCCCAACCGCGAGCGGAGCGCGATCGCCCACATCCATCAAAGGGTCCACCAAACATGCCTCTGTGTGCAGATAAAACTCGTCTCTGACTTCCACCATCAGATTCCGAATCCCAATCCCGTAGCATACCTCCAGAGCGGCCATGGCCACATCATGCGCGATGGGAGTATGGAGATTGATATCCGCCATGCCATGCCCGTGTATCAACGCTCCATTGAAATTTATCAGGGGAGTTGTGAGACCAAGTTCCCTGACAAAGGGAATGCTTGTACGTGGAGGTCTTCCTGTGGCGATGAGCACATCGCCTCCGGTCTTCATGACGGTTTGCAAAGATTCCTTTGTTCGGGCAGAGATGCGCTTGCCGCTGGTCAGCAGGGTTCCGTCGAGATCAAGCGCGATCAAATATCGTTCCACAGGCCGCCTCCTCACACATATGCACACCCCGGGTCTATAAACATACCATATCTTATTGGCGTTGTCTGCAACATGTATCTTTCTTCCAAAAATCGGACATAAAGATATTATCAAGGTTTGGAGGGATAATGACAGATGGAACTCATGGAGCGGTGGGCGTCCAGATCCGATGCGTGGACGCCCGAAGACGACGTAACACTCGCCGAACTTGTGCTGCGGCACATCCGGGAAGGAAGCACCCAGTTGGTTGCGTTTGACGAAGCCGCGGCGCTGCTGGGCCGAACTTCGGCGGCGTGCGGATATCGCTGGAATGGAGTCGTAAGACGGCACTACGAGGACGCAATCCGCGAAGCCAAGCAAGTGCGGCGCCGAACTCTCGAAGATCGCCGCAACCGACGGCCCAATCGCACACAGATCACGCTTGGAGCCGGCGACGATCACGAATTTACCCTGGATCTGCTCATCCGTGGGCTGCGGGATTTCGAACGGCGATATCACGAATTGCAGGACGAGGTCGAAATTCTTTCTCTCCAAAAAAAGGAGATCGAAGAGCGCGTATCCACGACGGAGGCAAAAACTTCATCTGGTCTTCCCCTGCGCGACATAAGATCCGGTTCGGCAACGCCAGAGCAGTTGGAGGAAGATTCCCGGATGCTTTTGGAGATCATGGAGCGCGCCCGACGCATCATCGAATCTGGACACGAACCACCGCAGAAACCCCGCTTCCGCCTGGACCAGGAAGGGAATGTGGAGCGCGTCACGCACCCGGAGTAGCGATCAACCATTGGCGTCACGAGAGGGCAATCCCTGTTTGTGGCGCCAATCATATCGTTTCGGAGAAAACACCCCCTGGCGCAGGCGCACGGATTTTTTCAACTCTTCCAGGTCAGTCTGCACCCGCAAACTGACGTACTCAGGGTAATGAAGGAGCAGGCGATTCTGTTCAAACTCGCTTTGGTCAACGACGCGCGCGTCGCCCGTCTGGTCAACCAACAAGTCGAGATCCATGTCGGCAAACCGCACTTCCTGACGGTTCTCATCGATCTCCGCGATAGTGCAGCTGTTGCAGTAATACTCCGTTCCCGTCTCTTTGTACAGAACCATCACCTGATAATACTTGGCTGCATAGAAACAGGCGACGACATCATACGGACTGCTCCACCTGTCTCCGTTCCCCTCCTCAACAACCGTATGCGCAGGAACCAACAATGTAAAATAGGGAGTTGCGTCACCGCGGTACAGTGGATGATCCTGCAACGGATAGGCGCGCGTCCAGAGTCGATGACTGGTTCCGTCGTACTTGCTGCTCCTGATTTGCCACGGATTGCAGTTTTCATTCGCCATGCGCGGTCCCTCTCCCG
>JAJYTO010000169.1 GCA_021793015.1 Bacillota bacterium | reverse complement strand
CGTATCTCCCAACACCCTCCCCTCTGCGATGTCCCGCAACAGACGGCGCATGATCTTTGCGCTGCGGGTCTTTGGCAGTTCCGCCGTGAAAATGATCTCTTCGGGCCGGGCCATGGCGCCGATGCTATCCGTGACGTGCTGCTTCAATTCGGCAATCAGCGCATCGCCCGTTTCGATTCCTTCCTTGACCGTCACAAACGCGGTAATCGCCTGTCCCTTGATGTCGTGCGACCGGCCAATGACCGCGGCTTCCGCCACCGTCCGATGAGACACAAGCGCGCTCTCCACTTCCATGGTGCCGATGCGGTGTCCCGATACGTTGATGACATCGTCAATCCGGCCCAATATCCACACATAGCCGTCCGCATCCTTGTGCGCCCCGTCGCCGGCGACATACATGCCGTCAAACTGCCCGAAGTAGGTCCTGCGAAACCGCTCGTCATCGCCCCAAATCGTGCGCAGCATCGATGGCCAGGGTTTGCGGATCACCAGATAGCCGCCATTTCCAGGCGCAACCGATTGTCCGTGTTCATCCACGACGTCCGCGTCAATCCCCGGCACAGGTTTGGTTGCCGATCCCGGTTTCGCCGCTGTCAGGCCCGGCAGCGGCGCGATCATCGCAGCGCCTGTCTCTGTCTGCCACCATGTGTCGACGATGGGACACCGTCCATGCCCGATATGCTCGTGATACCACATCCAGGCTTCGGGATTGATCGGTTCCCCGACGGTCCCGAGCAGCCGCAGCGTGCTCAGATCGTGCGCTTGTGCATACTGCGCGCCCCATTTCATGAATGTCCGGATCGATGTCGGAGCAGTATAAAGGATGGTCACCCCGTACTTCTCCACGATGTCCCAAAAACGGTCTCGTCCGGGGAAATCCGGAGATCCCTCATACATGACGACAGTCGCTCCCGCCGACAGCGGGCCGTATACGATATATGTATGGCCCGTGACCCAACCGATGTCCGCGGTGCAAAAAAAGATATCGTCGTCCTTCATGTCAAAGACGCTGCGCACCGATGTGTTGGCCACCGTCAGATAGCCGCCGGTCGTATGCACAATGCCTTTCGGCTTGCCGGTCGTCCCGGATGTGTAGAGCAAAAACAGGATGTCCTCCGCATCCATTTCTGCGGGCGGAAACGGTGCGCTGGGAGTCTTGGCCATCAACTCGTGCCAGTACACATCGCGACCCGCCCGCATGGAGACGCCGGCTTGCTCTCCCACTCTTCGCACGACGACCACCGTTTCCGTCGGCGTGTCGACCACCGCCTCATCGGCGTTTGCCTTGAGCGGGATGAGAGCGCCCCGGCGCCAACCCGCGTCGGCGGTGATGAGAAGTTTCGCGTCCGCGTCGACAATTCGCTCGCGCAGCGCTTTCGACGAAAAGCCGCCGAACACGACGGAATGAATGGCCCCGATTTTCGCGCACGCCAACAGGGAAATGGGCAACTCCGGGATCATTGGCAGGTAGATCGTCA
The DNA here is from genome assembly GCA_021793015.1 of Bacillota bacterium. Classification (GTDB taxonomy): domain Bacteria; phylum Bacillota; class Bacilli; order Alicyclobacillales; family SLC66; genus JAKADD01. Next base: position 6,348 of record JAJYTO010000169.1, on the reverse strand, counting down.
CCCGATCCCCTCTCTGCACGCCCAGGCTTTGCAGCATGTGAGCCGCCCGATCCACCTCGCGGCCCAGCATATCGTAGGTGTAGACCCGGCTGTCGCCCGGCTCCCCTTCCCAGATGATGGCCGCCTTGTTCTTGCGGAGTCCCTGACGGTGACGGTCCACACAGTTATAGGCAGCGTTCAGCTTGCCCCCCTGAAACCACTCGGCGTGAGGCGGCCGCCAATTGAGAACGTTTTCATACGGCGCGAACCAGTTCAGGTGCTGAGCCTGTTCTGACCAGTAACCTTCAGGATCTTGCCGCGCATTCTCATAGACGGAATCGTCATTGAAATTAGCGTCTTTGCGGAATGATTCAGAAGGAGGAAACAATCTGGTTTCGTGAAGCAGGTTGGACAGACGGCTGTCGTCGTTCGGCACGGCAGGTACCCCTTTCTGAATAAATTGCCAATTTCATCTTCATTCTATCCCAATATCTATATATCAGCAACACTCATTCTATGAGCATTTGGGTTACTTCTTTTTTTGCGATACCTCCATTTTGGTCCCAAGGACAGACTTGATCCAACGCCCATGAATTGTTACAAATGTTACGTAAATATTACAAATGGATATCTTCCACCATTCCAAGAGAAAGCTACGACATAATAGGAAAAAAGGAAAAGGGGATGTCCGCAATCAGAAAACGCACTAGCCTCATCACACTCTTCATCGCGGTAGTCATTTTCGGGGGAATTTACGGAGTGCGCGACGCGATGGTCCATCAGGCCCAGGGCGCCGGGCCGACCGCAGCGAGCAAGCTTTCGGCGCCGGTCAACCCGGAACGCGTCATGACCATTGGCGGTTCCATCGCAAAAGGCTGGATGGACACAGGGTGGCAGAATTGGCGAAAAGGCTGGCATGGGGGATATCTGTCCATTGCGTTCGCGTCGTTGTCACAGAACACAAAAACCCGTTACACGATCTACGATCGCACGATCGTCGGCGCGAACGCCCGGCAACTGGCCACCATGTACGCCGGGCGCTATCCACACTGGCTCAAGACCGTCCGTCCGCAGATCGTGGTCATTTCCTGGGGCGGCTTGAACGACGCTTTGCCAAAAACGCCGATCGGCATCTATCGCAAGGACATCCTGAGCGAGATTCGCCAAGCGCTCGCCGTGCATGCGGTCGTATTTATCGTGACGCCCCCGGTCACCGAGGACGCCCTGACCGTCTATCGCGTCGCCGTGCCGTATTATCTCAACAACGAACTGAACGTAGCGCGTTCGCTGCACAACCCGAACGTCTACACCTTCGATGTGTTCAACCAGATGAAAGCGTATCTGGCCGCACATCATTTGAGCTACCGTCCGTTTATGGCCAATTCCTGGCATCCAAACGCGCGCGGCCACCAACTGGCCGGCAAACTCTTGTTTCAGGACATCTCCAGGCGGTTCGGATCGCAGCCGGTCCGCTTCGTTCAGTAACAGGACCTCCCGCGTATTAAGACAAAACGAATATTTGTGGAGTATAGTTCCCTTGGCACCACAAACATGATGCGGAGGGGATCAGTGTTGAACTCGCGGTGGAGAATGCATTGAAGCGCAAACGCTATCCGCTCGTGCTTGGCGGCCTGGCCCTTGTCGTTGTCGTTGTCACTGGCGGCGTCCGGCTCGCGGCCTTCGGTCCCCCGGCTTCCCACGCGCCTGCGCAGAACCCCGGCGCGGCAACGGCGGCCAGTCCCGCGTCTCGCCAACTGCAACAGAAGGGCGTCCAAAAACCCATCAGCGTGATGACGATCGGCGGGTCCGTGGCCCATGGCTGGAATGACACTAAGCAAGGCGGCGGCTATCTGGTGCGCGCCTTTCGGGCTCTGTCAGCGCGCACGAAGATTCCATACCATATCGTGGATCGCACAGTCGTCGGCTCAAACGCCCTTCAGGTCGCGACTAAGTACCCGCTGTGGCTGAAAACCGTTCACCCCCAGGTCGTGGTGATCTCTTGGGGAGGACTCAACGACGCGTGGCCGCGAACTCCCTTTTCACGCTACGAAGCGGAAGTCAACAGGGAGATTCGCCTGGCTCTGGCCTCTCACGCCTCGGTGCTCGTCGTGACGCCTCCCGTAACCCGCGCCTCCTACACACAGTACCGGGTCGGAGAACCATTGTATCTGGATCGCGAGATGAGCGCAGCGCTCCAGTTTCACAGTCCCAACGTTCATATTTTTGATGTTTTTGACCAAATGAAGGCCTACCTGAAGGAGCACCACCAGACCTATGTCCCGTACATGGCGAACGGATGGCATCCGAACAGCCGCGGGCATATCCTGGCGGGCCATATTTTGTATCACGACATGCGCGCGGCCTTTGGCCTCTCGCCAGTCTGACAGGAGGGTCCGAGATGAACCACACCGTGACGAAGATGTTCGCCGCGCTTGCAGCGCTCAGCGCCCTCGCCTTGTCACAATCACTGGCTTCCAGCGTTCCCGCCGTTCCTTCTGTGTCCACGGCCTACATGATCGAGAAACTGGCGACTCTGCTGCCGACGCCCGCGCCGAACGCCATTTCTCCCGATCCTTACTGGGATGTGCAGGCGGCAGGTCCGACTCTGTGGAACGACATCGCTTTTATGGAGGACAACGGCTGGCTTTCGACCATTGCCTCTGCTGGGACTTATACATTCGGCGCAAACAAGGTCTTTGGCCGCCGCGCCGCCGCAGTCTTGGTCGCACGCATGTTCGGCGTAGCTGGGACCGCGCAGGCGTACGCAGTCCTCGACAAAATCGGCGCCTTTCGCGGAGTGAGCCAAACTCGCGCAGGCTTTACCGCGAGCGGAGCCGCCCAGTTTGTCCGCAATGTCGGCGCCTACGCGAAGAGTCACGGTTGGCATGTCGCCCTTTCCGCGCAGGGCAGGACGGATCTGAAAAATCCCGCTCTCGCGACGCAAGCGGGCATGGTGGCGGGGCTCCTCAACACGTTTTCCCGGTTGCCGGTGTGGCCAAAATCTCTGTCCATGAGCGCCCCCTTCTCCGCACGCTCATGGGTCCCACCCTCGCCGCAGGCGTGGGTGGGTCTGCGCGCCGTTTTTCCCGGACAGCCGAGCAGCCGTTACGCAGCGCTCCTCGGTATTTCCGCACCGCGCCCAGACTCCCCCGCAACGGCGGGCCAAGCAGCCCAGTGGATCGCGCGATGGGCTGTGATCGCGCGCAAGATCAATTTGCAAACGAGCGTGTCCCAGAATCCCTTTGAGTGGGCGAAAACATTCTCCCTCTTTTACGGAACGAACGTGCAGTCGTCTGCGACGGTCCTGACGACGGCGGACGCCCAACGCATTTTGTCCAATCTTGTCGACAGTGCGCGCGGGTTTCGCATTTTGGGCGCGAACCGGATCGCCTTCCTGGCTCCGATCGTGACGCTGGGAAAACCAGGCACTGTGCCGAATTCCCTGTACTCGACGGCGGTCGCAGTACTCAGGCAACTGCAGGCGCATACCGGGCGCACGTATACATGGAGCGACTGGCCGGGACTTTACAAAGACGCGGTCAAAATCCAGAACAGCACGCAGGTGACCCTGACGCCAAACGGCGCTCTCTATTCCCGGCGCGCGAGCAACAGCTATGGCGTGGGAAGCGATTTTCAGTGGGTGTCCAGCGCAGGCGTCGTCACCGGGGAATGGAACCAGTCCGTGACCGCCATTAACTCTGGCAATCCTCATGCTGTGTTTGGCCTGCACTATCCGGTCGCGATTAAGTCCCACACCTTCTATGATGGCGCCGGGACGATCAGCGGAGCCAAACCGCAGATTGCCGGCGCGCGAATCCTCAACTACACCTCGGATCCTTTCTCAAGCGCCACAAGTCTCTATTTTGGCGTCCTCTTGCGCGGCCCCAACTACCGGGTGCTCTACAAAGGGAACTCGATCCTGAATGTCTCGTACGGTCCCAGCTTCATATCCAAATCCGTTTCGCTTCGCACCGATTATCCCGCATGGGCGGCCAATCAGCTGGGCTGATCTGTTCGCAATGCGGGGTTCCCCTCCCCTTGTTTCGCCGGCGCCTGCCTTGAACGATGCATCTCCGCCGATCCTACTTTGCGCCGACAACCACCTTCCGCCCGCCTTGGCTGGCCTGCAACTTTTCGGCTGGCCCACTGTCCGCCAGCGCGTCCGCTTGCGCGCGCATGGCCATGTCGTCCCGCACGGCCTGATTGCAGGCAGACATGAAGGCGCGCGACACTGCGATGATGATATCGCGATCGATGCCGACGCCGCGATGCTTCTCCCCATCGACTGACACAGTGACTATGGCCTCCCCGCTCGCCGTTTCGCCCGACGAGATCGAATGCAGTTCCAGATCCTCAAATTCGACGGGCAGCGGCACGGCCTGTTTGAGACAGTGGATAATCGCCTCGACCGGCCCGGCGCCAGTTCCTGAAAATGTCTCCTCGCCTCCACTCTCGTTGTGGCGCACCTTGACCGACGCCATCCTGTCCATCTGGTTGCTGGTGAACACCTGAATGTCGATCAGCGAATACGGGTCAATGTGCATATCCACAGTCTCCCCGACCAGCGCAATGATGTCGTCGTCAGACACCCGTTTGTTCGCGTCCGCCAGTTCCTTGAACCGCGAGAACATGTCGTCCAGTTGTGTATCCGTCACATGCACATCGAATTCGCCGATGCGATTTTTTAGCGCATGCCTTCCAGAGTGCTTGCCCAGGATGATCATGTTGCGGGGCACGCCCAGACGCTCGGGATCCATGATCTCGTACGTGGCGCGGTTTTTCAGCAAACCGTCCTGATGGATGCCCGCCTCATGCTGAAATGCGTTGCGGCCCACAATCGCTTTGTTGTACGCGATCGGAAAATTCATCAGACGGCTGACCATTCTTGATGTCTCATAAATTTCTTCCAAATGCACACCGGTTCCCATCGCCAGTGTGGCTTTTCGCGTATCCAGAGCCATCACCAGTTCTTCAAGAGCGCAATTGCCCGCCCGTTCCCCCACGCCGTTGATCGTGACCTCAACCTGACTGGCGCCCGCCTGGATCGCGGCCAGACTGTTGGCCACGGCGAGACCGAGATCATTGTGACAATGGGCGCTGTACTCGGCCCGATCGCCGCCGCGCGCCTGCGCGCGGACGGTCGCAAACAGACGGCCGTATTCTTCCGGAAGCGCATACCCCACCGTGTCGGGCATATTGATGATGGAGGCGCCTGCCGCGATCGCTTCCTCCACCATTTGCACCAAAAACTCCATCCCTGTGCGCGTGGCGTCCATGGGTGAAAACTCGATGCGGTCCACAAATTGTCTTCCGTACGCTATCATCTCGCGGGCGAGCGCAATCACCTGATCTCGCGATTTTTTCAATTGGAAGTCCAAATGAATTTGCGAAGACGAAATAAATAGATGCAGTCTGCGATGTTCGGCTTCTTTGGTGGCTGCCACGGCAGCGTCGATGTCCTCGCGGACGGCGCGGGCAAATCCGCAGATCTCCACGCCATGAACGCTTCGCGCAATCTGCTGCACAGCAGCGAAGTCCCCTGGGCTGGATGCGGGAAAGCCCGGTTCAATGACGTCAACGCCAAGCGCCGCCAGGCGGTGCGCAACGCGAATCTTCTCGGCCGGGAACAGGGAAGCCCCCGGCGACTGTTCGCCATCGCGAAGCGTCGTGTCAAAGATGCTGATTCTCCTGTGCTGCGATGTGGCTTCCGTTTCCTTTTCCATGCGGATCCCTCCACTCCTTTTTTATCTCTCCTTGACTCGGCGCGTGGTGCGTCCCGCCGCTTCACCAAACGATGCTCCGCCGTTCCGGCGGACTACGCCCCATGCGTGCGCCGCCGCGCCATGCTCCAGTGCTCTATGCGCCCCGCCCCTGCTGCTGCGCCTGGCAGCGGCAGACTACAGCTTGCGCGCTGCTTTCCCGATCCCCAACCCCCGGGCTCCAGTCCGCGAAGAGCCAGTCCGCGAAACAAAAATGGCCATCGTCTCTTTCAAGAGACGATGGCCAGCATCGCGGTACCACTCTTGTTGATCCGGATCATGCCCGAATCCACTCAGTCGCAGTCAGGGATTTCCCATGTGCACACCCTATAACGGAGGTGCCCGTCAAGGCGTAATGCGCCCTAGCGCCTTCCGCCCCACCGCTCCCGGACGAGTTCGGACTCCCACGGGCCGCATCGCACCAACCTGCGGCTCTCTGATCGCATGGGTTTTTGCCCTACTGCTTCCGTTCCCAGCGTTATCTCGCACCCAGTGGTCAATTCTCTCCGCCTGTAAGGCTCCACTGGGTATTTTCGAAATTGTATCACCACTTTGGAGCCGCGTCAACCTCACGACTCAGTTTTCAGTGCTGACGCATGAGTTCGGGTTG
>JAJYTO010000168.1 GCA_021793015.1 Bacillota bacterium | reverse complement strand
CGTGATGTGCCGGGGCGAAAATACGCCTGCGGCGATTTTCCGGGATAGACATCCATGGCGCTTCGCGCCACCAACAACCGGGAAGAAAAATACGCCTGCGGCGATTTTTCGGGATAGTAAGATCGAATCATGTGTGGTACAATAAGCTGTCATACAAATGATTGTTGTTCGGGAGAGGACGAGTACGACAGTGAAACATCTACGCAATATCGGGATCATCGCGCACGTCGACCATGGCAAGACCACGCTGGTCGATCAGATGCTGCGGCAGTCAGGGGTGTTTCGCAGCAACGAGACCCTTCACGATCGCGTGCTTGATTCCAACGATTTGGAGAAAGAACGCGGGATCACCATTCTGGCTAAAAATACTGCAATTGCCTATCGCGACTATATCATCAATATTGTCGATACTCCCGGTCATGCGGATTTTGGCGGTGAAGTAGAGCGGATCATGCAGATGGTGGACGGAGTATTGTTGGTGGTCGATGCGTTTGAAGGCTGTATGCCGCAGACGCGTTTCGTGCTGCGAAAAGCATTGGAGAAGGATCTTGTGCCGATTGTGGTTGTCAACAAGATCGACCGTCCGTTATCGCGGCCGCTGGAAGTGGTCGACGAGGTGCTGGAACTGTTCATGGATCTCGGCGCTTCGGATGAGCAGATCAATTTTCCGGTCGTGTTTGCGTCGGCCATGCTGGGTACGGCCACCACTGATCTGAACCAGCCTTCGCAGAATCTGCAACCGCTGTTTGAAGCGATCGTCAAGACGATTCCCGCTCCGTACGGCGATTCATCGCAACCTCTGCAGTGGCAGCCGAGCATTCTCGACTACAGTGAATTTCTTGGCCGCATCGGGATCGGACGGGTGGCTCGCGGTGAGATTCGCGTCGGTCAGCAGGTCAGCGTGTTAAAGGCGGACGGGAGCATATCTTCCCAGCGCGTCTCCAAACTGTATGGATTTCAGGGCTTGCGCAGGGTGGAACGGGAAGAGGCCAGCGCAGGGCACATCGTCGCGGTCGCTGGTCTTGGGGATCTCACCGTTGGCGAAACTGTCGCCGACGTGAACCACCCCGAAGCCCTGCCGAGCATTGCCATTGAGGAACCGTCCCTCCAGATGACGTTCCTGGTGAATGACAGCCCCTATGCAGGTCGTGAGGGCGCGCATGTGACTTCGCGCAAATTGCGTTCGCGCCTTTATGCGGAACTCGAAAAGGACGTCAGTCTCCGTGTGGAGGACACAGATTCGCCAGACGCTTTTCTGGTCTCTGGCCGCGGTGAGCTGCATCTGTCGATCCTGATTGAGACGATGCGGCGGGAAGGGTACGAACTGCAGGTCTCGAAACCGCGAGTGATCTACAGGCGCGGCGAATCCGGAGAACTCCTGGAACCCATCGAGCACTTGGTCATCGACGTTCCGGAGGAATACGTCGGAACGGTGATGGAACGCATCGGCATGCGCCGCGGCGATCTCGCGCAAATGGTGCCGGGTACGTCCGGCACGCGGCTGGAGTTTTTCGTTCCTGCAAGGGGACTGATCGGATTTCGCTCAGAGTTGCTGACGGCGACGCGCGGGTACGGCGCCATGCATCATACGTACAACAGTCATCAGCCCTATAAAGGGGACATTGAAGACCGGCAGAGCGGCGTGCTGATTGCAAGCGAAACCGGTGTTTCCACCGCCTATGCCATCCAGTCTGTGGAAGAGCGCGGCGTCCTGTTCATCACTCCCGGCACAGAGGTTTATGAAGGCATGGTGGTCGGGGAACATGCGCGCGACAACGATCTCGTGGTCAACGTGTGTCGTGAAAAACACATGAGCAACGTGCGCTCGGCAACCAAGGAAGACACGACGCGTTTGAAGACGCCGCGGCTGCTGTCGCTCGAAGAGGCGCTTGAATATCTTGCCGATGATGAATATTGCGAGATCACGCCCAAGAACATCCGGTTGCGCAAAAGAGTCCTTCGCAAGGGCGAGCGCGAACGGGCGCAAAAGTTGTCAGCGGCCAGCGCGCCCCGCTAGACTTTCATGCCTGAGTTTTGCGAAGCAAAATCTCACCTGAAGTTTTGCGACAGCGCTGGACTCTCGGTCGGATCATGCATGCCACTGCGGCTCAGACAGCCGCGGCCTCCCGGCCGCTAATACTCGCCGCAGCGGCATGCATGATCCGTCCTGGCAGGCAGGGACAATCGATTTTTCGGGATGTACGGGCAAGCAGCGGCCAGCGCGCCCCGTTAGATCACCAGTCCGCCATTCGGGCTCAGAACCTGCCCAGTCATAAATGACGCAGCGGGACTGGCGAGAAACAACACGGCGGCCGCCACATCCGCCGGTGTGCCGAGTCGGCCGGCGGGAGTCTCCTGGCTTAACAGTTCCCGATCTTCGTTCGACAGGTGCGAGAGCATGTCGGTCGCGATCGCTCCCGGAGCCACCGCGTTGACGGTGATCCCGGAGCGGCCGATCTCCTTGGCCAGCGCCTTCGTAAAGGCTATGAGCCCGCCCTTCGACGCTGAGTATGCAACCTCGCAAGATCCTCCGGCAATCCCCCACACGGAACTGATATTGATAATCCGTCCATACCCTGCTTTGAGCATTCCCGGCAAAACGGCCTGCGCGCAAAAAAAAGGCGCCTTGAGATTGGCGTTCGCAAGCTCTGTCCACATCGCCTCGTCGGTGTCGACAAACAGTCCGGAAAGGGCGCGTCCGGCGTTGTTCACAAGGATGGTGGGAGTCCCCAGGTGCAATTGCGTTTCCTGAAGCAATCGGGCTATGGCGCCAAGGTCGGTGACATCCGCCTGAACCGCGAGCGCCTGCGCTCCGTAGGATTGACACTCACGGGCCACGCATACGGCGCGGTCCCTGTTGGTCAGGTAGTTGACCGCCACTGCGGCCCCCGCCTTTGCCAATGTGCGGGCAATGCAGGCGCCGATTCCGCGCGACGCTCCGGTCACGAGCGCCACCTGACCGAACAACGGACGAGTCGTGGAAAATGGTTCGGTTGGATCGTTCATGGTTTGTGCTGCGCCTCCTGCCAGTTCTGAGCGTTCGCAAGTTGCTCTCCAAGATGATACCATACAGAAGAATGGGTTTGACTGCCGCGTTGCGGTTCCCTGATTGGGCGCCGCGCCAGCCAGGTTGCCTGTCACAATACCGGAGAGACGTTGCCAGGCGGCTCCCGGTTCTCGGGGAGATGTACATAAGGTGCTGACAAAAGTTTTGGTGGCCAACCGGGGAGAAATCGCCTGTCGCATCATTCGCGGGTGCAAAAGCCTGGGAATCAGGACGGTGGCCATATACAGCGAGGCTGACGCCTCTGCGCTGCATGTGGCTCTGGCCGACGAGGCGGCGTTTGCGGGACCGTCCCCCGTCGCGCAGAGCTATCTGAGGGCTGACCGCATTGTGGAACTGGCGAGAAGCGCTGGCGCCGATGCCATCCACCCCGGTTACGGACTCTTGTCGGAGAACGCAGATTTCGCCAGTCGCTGCCGGGACGCCGGACTTGTCTTTGTGGGGCCGCCCGTCTCCGCCATTGAGACGATGGGGAGCAAGGTCGGCGCGCGCGCCGTGGCTTCCCAGGCGGGAATACCCGTGGTCCCCGGTTCGGCTGGCGCCGCTGCGTCTGCGCAAGCGGCGGCGGAAGCCGCCCGGCTGATCGAATTCCCTGTCATGCTGAAGGCGTCCGCAGGCGGCGGCGGCATCGGGATGGTGATCGCCCACGACGAGGAGACTCTGCTGCAGGCGTTTGAATCGTCCGTCAAGCGGGTGAAGTCCTATTTTGGCGACGGGAGCATGTATGTGGAGAAATACATTCCGCGGCCCCGCCATGTCGAAATTCAGATATTGGCCGACACGCACGGCAACGCGCTGCATTTTGGCGAGCGCGAGTGCAGCATTCAACGCAGGCACCAGAAAATTGTCGAGGAAGCCCCTTCGCCGGCCGTGACCCGGGAACTTCGCGAGCGCATGGGAGAGTCCGCTCTGTGTCTGGTTCGGGAACTCGGTTACACCGGCGTGGGGACTGTCGAGTTTCTGCTCGATGAAGACGGGCGGTATTACTTCCTGGAAATGAACACCCGGCTGCAGGTTGAACATCCCGTCACAGAGGAAGCCTACGGGGTGGATCTGGTCGAGTGGCAACTGCGCGTGGCTGCGGGGGAACAGTTGGCTCCCGAACTGTTTGGCAGAGAGCCCGTGCGCCACGCGATCGAGTGCCGCGTCTGCGCGGAAGACCCTGTCCGTTTCCTGCCGTCTCCGGGGATGGTGACGACGTTGCGGCTGCCGGAGGGCGCTGGAATCCGGCATGAAACCGGCATTCGTGAAGGCGACTCCATCAGCCCGTACTATGACCCCATGTTTGCGAAAATGATCGTTTCCGGGGCCACGAGAGACGAGGCGTGCGCCCGCATGGCTGAAGCGCTCGACCGGTACGAGGTGGCCGGAGTGAAATCAAACATCCCTTTGCTGTCGAGCATTCTCCACGACGAGGAGTTTTTGCATGGGAACACGCACACTTTATTTTTGCGGGAACGGGGACTCATGTCCTCTGTGTGACAGCGATTCTACCACGAGTGAACAAGGAGTGAGCGAGCATGAAAACTGTCGCGTCCAATATGGCCGGTACTGTGTTCAAGATATTGGTGGCCCCGGGCCGGGAGGTAAAAGCAGGGGATGACGTCGTCATTCTGGAATCCATGAAGATGGAGGTGCCGGTGGCGACGGAAGTTTCGGGAACTGTCGCAAAGGTGCGTGTGGGCGAAGGCGATTTTGTCAATGAAGGCGACATCATAGCGGAGTTGGATTAGATTATGAAGCTGCCAAAGCAGGTCAGGGTGTGGGAGGTCGGCCCTCGCGACGGGCTCCAGAATGAGTCGGCCATACTGCCGACCGCAGACAAAATCGCGTGGATTGACAGCCTGACGGATGCGGGGCTGCCCTTCATTGAGGCGTCGAGCTTCGTAAGTCCCGGGTGGATTCCCCAGTTGGCCGACGCGGACGAGGTGTTCGCCGGCATCCGAAGGCGGCCGGAAACCGTGTACAGCGCACTGGCGCCCAATGCGCGCGGACTGGAGCGCGCCCTGGCGGCGGGAGTGAACGCGGTCGCGGTCTTCATGTCGGCAAGCGAGACGCACAACCGGAGAAACATCAACAAATCGATCGCGCAGACGCATCCGGTGTTGCGAGAGGTGACGCGCGGGGCGAAAGACCAGGGCGTCTTTGTGAGGGGCTATGTCTCGACGGCGTTTGGTTGTCCGTACGAGGGCGCCGTAGCGGTCGATCAGGTATTGCGCGTGGCGTTGCGTCTGCTCGAAGACGGAGTCGACGAAATCTCCCTGGGCGACACCATAGGCGTGGCCACGCCCGCCGATACAGAGCGGGTTCTGCAAGTATTGTTAAAACATATACCGACCAACCGTTTGGCTCTGCATATGCACGACACGCGCGGAACGGCGCTGGCCAATATCCTGGTTGGGCTTACGATGGGCGTCACGACGTTTGACAGCGCGCTCGGCGGTCTGGGTGGGTGTCCGTATGCGCCCGGAGCTTCGGGCAATGTGGCGACCGACGATCTCGTGTACATGTTGGAGGGTCTCGGAATCCTTTGCGGCATCCGCAGCCAGGCGCTGGAGCGTCCGCTTTCTGTGTTGAGAAGCGCCGTAGGCCACTCGCTTCGCAGCCATGCGAGCGCGGTACTGTTTGCGGAGGGGGGGATGGAATGTGGCCCTGTGTAATCTCATCTACGAGGGCGACGCGCGGTTGATCCAGATCAATCGCGAGGAGACCATGAACGCGTTGTCCACAGCTCTGCTGCGGGAATTGTCCGAGGCGCTGGATGCGGTTCGGGGAGATTCGCGCGCACGCTGCGTGATTTTGACCGGCGCCGGCGTCAGAGCGTTCTCTGCAGGCGCGGACCTGAAGGAACGCCGCTCCATGAACGAAGACGAGGTGCGGCAGGCTGTTGCCCGCATTCGCGCAGTGGTGGAGGCGGTTGCGGATCTGCCCATGCCGACGATCGCCGCGGTCCGCGGCGCAGCGCTCGGCGGCGGACTGGAACTCGCTCTTGCCTGCGATCTTCGCGTGATGGCGGCGGATGCGACAGTGGGCCTGACGGAGACGCGGCTGGCCATCATTCCGGGGGCGGGAGGCACGCAGCGACTGTCCCGCCTGGTTGGCGCGGCCCGAGCGAAGGATCTCATCTTCACGGGCCGCAGAATCTCGGGTCGGGAAGCGGGCGAACTTGGGCTGGCCCAGTATGTTGCGGCTGCGGATGATGTTCTTGCAAAGGCGCTGGCGCTGGCGCAGATGATCGCGGATGGCGGCCCAATCGCCGTGCGACAGGCCAAACTGGCGATCGATCAGGGCGTTGAGGTTGCTCTCAAAGAGGGCCTTCTGATCGAACAGACGGCGTACGAATCCGTGATCGGCACGAGCGATCGGATGGAGGGGCTGACGGCCTTTGCGGAAAAACGCAAGCCTGAATATAAGGGACGGTGAGGTGGCAGGATGAGTTCGGATCTAAGCGCGGCGAACCCAGAGCGATTGGCCGGCTTGCGCACCGAGGTGATGGCGGGCGGGGCGCGCCGATACCATGAAAAGAACAGCGAAACAGGCAAATTGTTCGTGCGCGATCGATTGCGCCTGCTTTTTGATGAGGGTTGCGAACTGGAGGATGGACTGTTTGCCAACGCGCTGGCCGGCGATTTGCCCGCCGACGGCGTGGTCACCGGCCTGGGGCGCATCGGCGGGCGAACGGTCTGCGTGATGGCCAACGATTCGACCGTGAAGGCCGGATCGTGGGGCGCGCGGACGGTGGAAAAGATCATCCGCATACAAGAAACGGCGGTCAAGCTCCGCGTTCCGATCGTTTATCTGGTCGATTCGGCAGGCGCGCGCATCACGGATCAGGTCGAGATGTTTCCAGGACGACGCGGCGCCGGGCGGATTTTTTATAACCAGGTCAAGCTGTCGGGAATGGCGCCTCAGGTATGCGTTCTGTTCGGCCCATCCGCGGCGGGAGGAGCGTATATTCCTGCGTTTTGCGACATCGTGATCATGGTTGACGGAAATGCCAGCATGTATCTGGGTTCCCCGCGCATGGCAGAGATGGTTATCGGTGAAAAAGTCACGCTGGAGGAAATGGGCGGCGCCCGCATGCACTGTTCAGTCAGCGGGTGCGGCGACGTCCTGGTTCCCGACGAAGAGGCTGCCATTGCGTCGGCGCGGCGTTATCTCTCTTATTTCCCGGCCAATTATGCGGAACTTCCGCCCCTGGCAGAGCCGAACGCCGCCAAAGGTTCACAAACAAATATTGAGGAGCTCATACCTGCCAATCAGAATGCGCCGTTCAATATGTACGAATTGATCGACCATCTGATTGACGCCGACAGCTTTTATGAGGTGAAGCGCCTGTTTGCGGGAGAACTCATTACCGGATTGGCGCGCATCGACGGCCGTTCGGTGGGGATCGTGGCCAATCAGCCCCGCGTCAAAGGCGGTGTGCTGTTTGGCGATTCAGCCGATAAGGCAGCTCGCTTCATCGCCCTCTGCGATGCCTATGGCATCCCGCTTTTGTTCCTGGCTGATGTGCCGGGGTTTATGATTGGCACCAAGGTGGAACGGGCGGGCATTATCAGGCATGGAGCCAAGATGATCGCCGCCATGTCGGACGTCACAGTGCAAAAGCTGTCCGTGATTGTGCGAAAAGCATACGGAGCAGGACTGTATGCCATGGCGGGACCCGCGTTTGAACCCGACGTGTGCATCGCATTGCCGACGGCCCAGATTGCCGTGATGGGCCCTGAGGCGGCAGTCAACGCCGTGTACTCGAATAAAATCG
>JAJYTO010000167.1 GCA_021793015.1 Bacillota bacterium | reverse complement strand
ATGCGCAAATTTGCGGCTATACTGGGCAAAACGCCTGCAATCACAAATAGGTCCGTTCCCAGCGCAAATGTACCCAGCGCCAAAAGCCACAGTCTCGCTTTCAAATGATTCGCCCTCCAGTTGTGGTTTTACCGCACTCGGCCCACTCTATAGTTTGATATTTATAGAACCATAATACTATAGGTGTAAAGTGTCACGCAATAGGGGGACCATGGTATCATGAATCAGCAGGGTCGCAACAACAGGCAGGATACCGATCGGGGCGACCAGGGGGGCGCTATGCGAGAACCATTCCATCCACATCAAGACGATTTTCGGCTCACTGACATTTTCCATGCGCTGAGCGATCCGATTCGCCTCCAGATCGTTCAGGCGCTTGCCGATGGGGGAGAAGAATCCTGCAGCGTCTTCAACTACCCACTGACCAAAGGCACACTCTCGCACCATTTCAAAGTTCTCAGGGAAGCCGGCCTTACCCATACTCGCATCGAAGGAAGGCAACGCTACATCACCCTGCGGCGCGAGGAATTGGACAGGCGGTTTCCGGGACTGCTGCAGATTGTCATAACCGGGGAAGCCCGTGTCGTCAGGAATGGGGATTGACTGTGAATCGTGGGGATCACTGAGACGCGCCGAGCCTCTCCGCGAAGGAGGAGGTTTGCGGCGCCAAAGCGGGATCAAGCGAGATGCAGGAACGATTGCGCATACGCCTTGTAACGTTTATATCCTTCACGATAGACTGCCACACCGGGGGAGGGGACGAGCTTTTCCACTCCTGACCGTTCGTTCGAGGGATCTGTCTGATTTCTCGCAAGGGCTGACTGATCATTGGCAAGGCCTGGCTGATCCTTTGCGAGACCAGATTGATCCTTCACAAGATCATCAATGTGCGTCCAGAAACCTTGCGACAGGCCGGCAAGCGCTGCGGCGCCGTATGCGGCTCCCTCCGAGTAGCTCCTGACCGCAAGCGGCCTGTCGAGTACATCGGAGAGAATCTGCAACCACAGTGGACTGTTGACAACCCCGCCCGTCACAACAAATTCGTCGACATTGTCGACATTCTGGTTTAACGATTGAACCACCTCCAGGCAGTCTCTCAGTGAATACGCCACACCTTCCAGCACGCTCCTTACAAAGTGCGCCGGTTTGTGCTGCAAATCAATGCCGATAAATCCGGCTCGGAGTTGATCACTGTTGTACGGCGTTCGTTCGCCTGCCAGAAAGGGCAGGTAGATCAGTCCATTGCTTCCGGGTTCCGATTGCGCGGCCGCGTCCATCAGGGAATCGTACGATGCCCCGTGCCCCATGGAGTCCCTGAACCATCGCAGGGAAGCGCCCGCTGCGAGGGTCACGCCCATGGCGTACCACATCTCCGGAATGGCATGGCAGAAAACATGCAGAGTGGGATTTTGCGTCGCCGCCTTGTGAGGGGAGGGCGCTTCTTCAAGACAACTCAAGATCACGCCCGATGTTCCGATCGAGATCAAACCTCTGCCCACGTCCACAATGCCCATCCCGACGGCCGCCGCCGCGTTGTCTGCGGCCCCGGCGATGACCGCCGTCCCCGTCCGGAGACCGGTGGCGTCACTTGCTGCGGGCGTCACCGAGCCAATGATTGCACCGCTTTCAAATACCGGAGGAAACCAGGCCTGCGGCAGGTCGAGTTCTGTCATCAGGGAGCTTTGCCATCGCCGCTCGCGCACATCAAAAATACCCGTTCCGCTCGCGTCTGACACATCGGCGGTCCAGCGACCTGTCAAACGATGGTTGATAAAATCTTTCGGCATGAGAATATGGCGGATCCGTTCGTACACTTCAGGCGCATGCGTCCTCACCCACAACAATTTGCCGAGTGTAAACCCGGGCAGCAGGGAATTGCAGGTCAGGGTTTGATATCGCTCCTGTCCGACAGACCGCAGTGTTTGATCGCACACGGCCTTTGTGCGGGTGTCATTCCACAAAATACTGTTCATGACCGCTTCGCCGGTTTCATCGAGCAAGACTGAGGAGTGCATTTGTCCCGCTGCGCCAACGGCGACGATATTCGTTGACGAGATTCCTTGAGCCCACAGATCCCCCAGACAGGACCGAAAGGCATTCCACCAGATCTCCGGATTCTGTTCGGCCCAACCGCTCTTCGGTACATCAAACGTGTATGAACTGTACGTCCTCTTTACAATCCGTCCCCGCTCGTCAATAACGAGCACCTTTGTGCCCTCCGTGCCGATGTCGGCTCCCAGTGCATACTGCATTTGCGCCCACCTTAATTCAGCGTGTCGATCATGCGTCCACGTCCATAGGTGCAATATACCACACATCTTCTGTATTGGAGGACATTCAACATCTCCTCGTTCATTGAGCCGGTGAATTTACAATCACGAACCCGGCCGGAGCGGCGCAGGTTTTTTGTTGCCATCGAAATTGCTCTTGAACGGATTGTTCGATTATGGCGAAATGCAATCATTCTATGTTTGTTGAACAACGTCTGAAAGTATGCTAATGTGGTGGTGACCACAGTACGTGTTGATGGAGGAGATCGCGCGATGATTCAGATTGTGTGCCTGAATCCCGCGATGGATCGAACGGTGTTGCTTGACGCGCTCCAACCTGGCGCCGTTCACCGTGCTGAGCGGGGCCTGTCCATGCCGGGCGGCAAAGGAATCAATGTGGCCCGGTTTCTAAAGGAAATCGACCCTGCCATCGCCCTCCGGTTGGTTGGTTTTGCAGGGGGCGGCACTGGCGATTATATTCGCCGCGAATGCAGGAGGACTGGCTTGTTTGAGGAGTTTACGCAGATCGCGGAGCCCAGCCGCGTGTGCACGACACTGGTGGAGAGAGATCGCTCCACTGTGATCAATGAACGGGGGCCGACCATCAGCGAGGGCGATATGGAACGGTTTTGGAGCTCGCTTGATCCAAGTCCAGATTTGGTCGTCATATCGGGGAGTGTGCCGGAGGGCGTTCCGGATTCCCTGTACGCTGAACTGATTCGTCACTATCACCGGCTGTCCGTACCCGTTTATCTGGATTCAAGCGGGCAGTCTTTAAAGAAGGGGAGCGCCGCTGGTCCGCTGCTGATCAAGCCGAATGAAGAGGAGTTTCGGTTTTTGGTCGGGGCGAGTGATGTTTGCATGACGACAGCGGACATTGTCGAGTTGGCGCTGCCGTTGTTGCAGACAGACATTTCCTACGTCTTGGTGAGTCTTGGCGCACGCGGACTGATACTGGTGTCAAAAAACGCACAGGCAGCGTTGATCCCTGTGCTCCCTGTGACCGTGCGCAATCCGATCGGATGCGGAGATGCGTTGGTTGCCGGGCTGTCCTATGGCATGATGCAGACGGGCGACATAGGCATCGCGGTACGGTATGGGGCCGCCGCCGCAGCGCTTAATGCGATGAACCTTGTTCCATCCCTGGGAAACCCGGAAGCGTTGGGCGATTATATGAAACAAGTGAATCTAATTCCGATGCCTGAAGCGACCACGATGGAATAGAGGGATTATACTTTGATCAAATCGGCGTGGAGAGCTTCGAGTTTTCGCGTCCAATCATCGTCAAGGCATTTATCAGTGATGATTTTTGTCGTTTTTGACAATGGCGCAAATATATACGGAGATCGCTGTCCGAATTTTGACGAATCGATCACATAGTAGACTGACTCGCTGGCTCGGCTCAAAACTTGTTTGATCTCCACCTCCGCAAAATTCATGTTGGTAAATCCCGCTTCAACTGTGACGCCGCTGGTGGACACGAAGACCTTGTCAGCGTAGATCGACTCAAAAAAGCGCCTCGCAGTGCTGCCCACGAATGACTGGGTGCCCCTGCGGAATTCCCCGCCGGGCATCAATAGAGATATGTGATCGACATTGCGCAGGCGATGCGCAACGTTGAGCGCATACGTGATGACAGTGATATCGCGCATGCTTGACTCAGCCAGCGCCACCGCAATCTCGTATGTGGTTGTGCCGGAATCGAGAATGATGGTGTCTCCCGGTTGGATGATGCTCTGACAGTAGGCGGCAATCCGCTGTTTTTCCATCGCATGGTCATTCTCGCGCAGAACGAAGGGGATATCGACCTCAGTCCAGATCACCCCTCCATGAATTCTCTTGAAGCCTAGGTTATGTTCCTCCAGTTTTTGCAAGTCTCGGCGGATCGTCATATCTGAGACCTGAAAACGCTCAATCAACTCCTGAACCGAAACGCTGCGCCGCGCCTGTATCCATTCCGACATTCGCTGCAATCGACTCGAAGTGAACACAAGTTCACCCCCTAATCATAGACTCGTCGCCATTCGGCGAATGTATCCAACACCGTAAATCCGCGTGGGAAAGAGTGTATAAACAATCAGAATTCGTTTGTATGCAATCATTAAACTCTAAGAACAGCATGATGTCAAACGGCTGGCCCATGGCAGTTTCAATGTGTGGGCCGTCCTCTGTGAGAGGTTGCGCCAGCATATGAAGCCAAGACACATCTGGCCGATCTGCTGGCCGTGGTTCCTTTTTATTACGTCCGATAATATATATTATGTTAACTAGTTTGGCGATCTGCCCCCCTTCAAAAAATATCTGCTGTAACTGGTACAGATCCTTGATTTTTTCGACCATGTATCGTACCATAGCAACAAAGAGTTCTTGTGGAGAACATAATAACTCTGTCAGAAATAAGACTGTTGTTGAATCGGATCCTCGAGGTTGGTCGCCAATGGATCCGATTCGATTTTGTTGTCAAGGTTCACCCGCTAAATTGTGCTTTTATCCATTCTAGCGCTTCGAATCATTGTATGCAAGTGGAAATTCGACATAATTCTCTTTTGCATTCTCTTCGAACGACATCCACTTGTTCGCGGTGTTCGGGCAATCCGTTTCCATGCGTTGGTTCACATCGGACCACCAATACCGCAATCGCGCGGCCAGCGTCGCCACGTTAGCTCGCGTGACATCACATCCCAAGCCGCTCTGTAACCCCAGAATGCGCAATCGGTGTGCGCCCATGCGGCGGATCTCGTAATACGAACGACCGTGCAATGCCCGCCAAGCACACAGCGCCACGATCACATGAACCCTCGTGGCGTGCCGATTGGGTATGCCCAAGGCTTGGCTGAATCCTTTCAGCGTTGCCTTCGATGCTCGGGCTATCCCTTTCCACCACTGCAGGTCAACTCCGCCCAACGTGCGTAGGGTTCGACCGGGTGGTCGCAGGGACGCCCATGCGGTTACGAGTTCTGGAACGACGACAATACCGTATACGCCGAGCGTTTCACTCCATTGTGTCAAAGCTGGCAACTGATCCGGTGATGTTGCACACAGAATGGCGTTCCCTTTTAGATCCAATGCAGCTCCTAAGATGGCGAGGCTTGTCGCCTGAAGCGGAAATAGAGCGATGATCGCATCCGACTCAAACGCCCCGATGTCTGAGTTGAGTACGGTATATCCCCTGCCTTGCATGGTCGAGGCCAGCGCGTGGAGCAGTTCCGTGTTTTCGGGTTCGGCCAAGATATACAGTTTCATCGCGTTATTCACTCGCTGTCTACTCGTTGATATGTTTTGCGCGTGGATGAGAGCGTTCGTAAATCTCCTGTAGGCGGCTGGTTGTCCCATGCAGATACTGCGCGGTGGTACTCAACGAGTCATGGCCTAATAGTGCCTGGATGACGACCAGATCCGCATCGCCTTCCAACATGTGAGTTGCAACCGTGTGCCGCAGGGTATGTGGTGTAACGCGAATACCCTGCGGCGCGTAGTCCCGTACAATGGCCTCCAATTGCCGTGGATTGAGTCTCTTCCCTGTACGAACAGAGACGAACAAGGCGGGCTCAGTTGCAGACGCCCAACGGAATCGTGCAGTCAATAGATATCGGGCGATCCACCTTTGTGTGGTGGCCGACATGCACACCAGCCGCTCTTTTTTGCCCTTACCCATCACGCGGATCGTATCTCCCACAGCCACATCATTCACGTTTAATCGGGAACATTCCGATACCCGGATGCCGGTGGTGTACAGCAGTTCCAAAAGCGCCCGATCACGCACACCTTCTGTCGTGTGAAGGTTGGGTTCATTCAGTAATGCTGCCATTTCGTCCACTGTTAGTGAACGAGGAATCGGTCTTGTGTATCGGGGTGAATGTAGTTCCAGAAACACGGATTGCATCTGATACATATTGAGTAAGAATCGACCCCAAGATCGGAAGGCGCTCATTTCTAACGCGATCGTTCGGTTCACTGTTCCTTTTCTTTTTTTGGCCGCGATATAGGTTCGCACTTCGTTGGCGGTAAGATTGACAGGCGTCATTGTAGGATTCGACTGATGAATAAATTGGGAAAAGCGTTTTAAAATCGACATATACAGCACTTGTGTTCTCTCTGATTTTCCCGCCAAGTAGACTCGGAAGTCGTCCAACGCTTGGTGCCAAGTCAACTCATCTCCCTCGCCCACCTCTCTCGCGGCCCGTGAGAGCCGTTCTCGTTTATCCTGAGTTCGATACATATGGTCCAACTGATCCAACTCTCTTTCCGCTATCCCAATGAATGTCAGTGTAGCACTAGACAATGAATGCTTCAAGAACCTATTCCACATGTAACCAGTTGAACGCGGCATGATCATGGTTGGACACTGAATATTCGGTTGCTATTTTCCGTATCGCAGAGTGGAAATTATCAGTCGACCACTCCGTTTTCGACAATCTATCACTGTTTTCGTGGCAGGCAATGGTGGCATCGCCTTAAAACTGATTCTGCGGCGTCATTTTTTTGTAATCTTTATTCCCGCAAAAAGAGCCACCCCGTAGGGTGACTCCGAATTATGACAACGTCTCGCCATTGACAGGTTTGCAGTTTTACGCATAAAATTACAGCAGTAAAGTGGTTCTTGGTTTGCGACGATCTGGAACTGACCGGTCGCAGCGGATAGGCCGCAGGCCTCCGGAGCCTGAGGTAAGAGTTCGATTCTCTTCGGGCGCACCACAAATAAAACAGCAACGCAGTAACGGAATAAAGGATAAAAGAACACGAAAAGACCCTGTAATGACGCGGAATTTAAAGCGTTGCTACAGGGTTTCGTTATGCTTATAAGAGCTACAGCATATTCTTTATGGCCTCAAGACATTTATCTTCAAGTTGCCCATCTGCTAATTTGGTTTTGAGTTGTTCAAGTTCATAGGCAGTCCTCCCCATGTGATTGCCGCCTGCAGACGTCTCATTTCCTGGTGCCACTAGCCCCGGTAATTTATCATTGACCATCCTTTTTAATTCACACTCCGGCAAATACATCAGGTCCTCCTGCCAACCATTCATAAGTGCGACTATATCGTCATACACAGGCGCGGAATTGTCGATGGAGGCCCGATTTGCAGCGCTGCGTATAATATGCAAAAGATGGTTTAGGGAGGCTTCGGCCCGTGACTTTCTGAATTCCAGGTCTCTTGCATCCATTCGGTCCTGAATCTCTGTAGCCCGCTTCTGTGAATCATAAGTCTCTTGCTGTATCTTCTTCGTCTCGTCCTGAATTGCAACGGTACGCTCTTGTAGTTTCTCTGACCGCAACTGAGACCAATATGTCAGTCCGGCGAACACACAGGCGATGACAGCCACGCCAGCCGTGATAATAACAACCACCAAATTCAAAACACCCATGTTTCACAGCCCCCTATCCAAATCCTACCGGCAATATGCTATCATCATAACAGACACCGAATTCAAAATTATACATAGGGTGAATCCAAGTATCTCTCAGGTTTGTTATATCCCGAGTTTGGCGACAATTTTATCCAACCTCAGGCACGGTGCGGTCAAATGGGCCTTCCCTCGAAATATGTAGTACCTAATTTAAGGT
>JAJYTO010000166.1 GCA_021793015.1 Bacillota bacterium | reverse complement strand
CTGCCTGTCAGGACGGATCATGCATGCCGCTGCCGCTCAGACAGCCGCGGCCTGAAGGCCGCTAATACTCGCTGCAGCGGCATGCATGATCCGTCCTGGCGGGAGCCCATCGCTGTCGCGAAACCCGCGACGGGCGCAATATATGACTCCTCCCCGAGCTAGCCAGCCATGTGAGCCCAAAAAAACAATCGGGCGCTGATTCATTCCCCAAACGATAACTCCTGATGGCGCCTCCCAGCATCATGTAGATCTGACTTATGAAGCGGACGGGAACCCTATAGTTCCCAGTTGTCTGTTGTTGAGACCCAGATTCCTCAACATCCACTCGGCATACACTCCATATCCTTGTGTGGGATCGCTCACGAACACATGAGTGACAGCGCCAGCCAACCGTCCCTCCTGAATAATGGGACTTCCGCTCATTCCCTGTACAATTCCCCCTGTTTTCGACAGCAGCCTGCGATCGGTGACCCGAATGATGAGACCTTTAATGTCCGCCGAATCCTGGCGCGCCGCCTTTAGGATCAGGACATCAAACGCCTCGACTCTCTGCCCGCTGACAACCGTCAGAATTTTTGCGGGACCGGCATGCACTTCGTCCGATCGCGCCACTTGAATCGGATGGGCAAAATAACTGTGATCGGGAGGATTTTGCATGAAACCAAAGACGCCAAACTCGGAATTGCGAATGATCGTTCCGAGGACTCTGCGCTCATTGACAAACAGTCCGCGGATTTCGCCCGGTTGCCCGGATTCACCTCTGTCAATCGACGTTACAGCGGCATGCACGATCTGTCCGCGCCCTTCAATCGGTTCCCCCGTATCAACGTCCGCAATCACATGGCCGAGCGCTCCAAAGCCGTGGTTGGCAGGCACGTAAAAGGTCAGCGTTCCAACGCCGGAAGCCGAATCGCGAATGTACAGCCCGATCCGATACAGACCCGTGTCATCGTCCAGTTGCGGCGCGACGCTGGTGGTCAATCCACTTCCCTTGCGACGAAACCCAAACGTGAGGGATCTCCCCTTTGCGCCTGCCGCCGCAATCAATCGCGACACTTGCTCCACGCTGGTCACATGTTGCCCTTCCACCGTGTCGATGACGTCTCCGACATGAATGTTGGCGCGCTCCCCTGGACTGAACGCCTGCTTTCCTTCATGCACCAAGTGATATCCGACAACCAGAATCCCTGACGCATGAAGCTTGATGCCGATGGATTGGCCGCCGGGAAGCACCTCAACATGCGAATCCCGCGCTGACCGCGGCGTCGGAAACAGCCAACTCCACAGGCCCGCATCAAGCGCGGCCACTGTTTGCGCCATCCCGGGCGCCGCCTTTGCGAACCCTTCCGCCGCCGCACCGCTGGACATCGCCTGCGCTCGGGAAACAAGCGGACCATCCAGCACCATCGCCACGCTGCAGGACCAGAGCAGAATCGCCGCCTTCACCAGCCACTGTTTCACCCCGACTCCCCCTCCTCGCTCAGTCGTGTCACACCAATGATAATAGCCTGCCCGGACCGGATGGGGTCGATGTCGGACAAAACATGGCTCAGGAGGAACCGGAACATGCGCACAGACGCGACGCAACTGGGTCCATGCAACAGGTCACAGGGAATGTGCGCCTCGGCGCAGCATCTCACGGGCGTGCGAGCGGGTTATCTCCGTCACGATTTCTCCGCTGATCATTTTGGCGATTTCATCCACCCGTTCCTCTGCGGAGAGAGATTTGACAGTGGTAAATGTCCGATCACCGTCGATCCGTTTGTCGATCAAGAGGTGGTGGCTCGCATAACAGGCCATTTGCGGGAGATGCGTAACGCAAAGAACTTGGCGACGACGCCCAAGATGTGCGACGCGCCCGGCCACCGCTTGAGCGGCGCGCCCGGAAATGCCGGCGTCAATCTCGTCAAAAATGAGCGTGGGCACGGAAGCGCCGCCCGACAGCACTTGAATCAGGGCCAACATCACCCGTGAAAGTTCGCCGCCCGAGGCGATCTTCGCAAGCGGTTTTTGCGCTTCACCCTGGTTGGCGCTGATCAGCAATTCGGCGTCGTCGGCGCCGAGAGGGCCGGGAGAAGTTGGTGTGAGGCGCATGCTCAGGCGCACATTTGGCATCATAAGAAGTGACAGTTCCGCAGTAAGCTCGTCTTCAAGCGACGTCGCGCAGGATTCGCGAACGGCTGTCAGATCGTGCGCCGCCGTCTGCAGTTCCCCACTGGCCGACGCGCATTCTGCGGTCAAGTTGGCAATGGTTTCCTCATGACGAAGAAGCCGTTCCCGATCCTCCTGCGCCTGCCGCAGATACTCAAGGATCGCGGCCGAGGTCTCGCCGTATTTGCGAAACAGGGGCAAAAGGACAGCCAGACGGTCTTCAACGCGCTGCAGTTCTTCCGGGGCAAACTCCTGACGGCTTCTGTAGCGGCGGACAAAATCGGCCGCTTCCGCCAGGTTGACCTGGGCCGTCTCCAGATAGCCGTGCAACTCTCCGAGGGACTCGTCAAAACGCATCGCCGTCTCCGTCACCTCGGCGAGTCGGTATATTTCATCTGCGATGGCAGGCGTTCGGGGATCGCCTTCGTACACCTTTTCATAGACCTCATCAGTGGCAGAGCGCAGCTTTTCCGCGTACTGCAGTCGGCGACGCAGTTCACGCAGACGGTCTTCCTCTCCCGCCTGAATCCGGGCCTTCGTGATCTCCTCAATTTGAAAGGTGAGCATGTCCAGTCGCTGAGCGCGTTCTTTGCTGTCTGATTCCGCCTGTTTCAGCGCGTTCATGGCATTTGTCAGCCGTCGATGGCACGCCGTGTACCGGGCCTTCACCTCCGCCAGGGAAGATCCGCCGTAGGCGTCCAGCAGCGCCAGATGCTCTTCCGCTCTCAGCAGGACGGCCGTGTCATGCTGGCCATGCTGATGCGCGCAAAATGTTCCCAACAGGCGCAAAAATTGCACCGTGACAATGCGGCCATTGACCCTGGCCACTGTCTTCCCCGCCGCGAACACCTCACGGCTGATCACCAACTGGTCGTTGTCGATGTCGATTCCCTGTTCTGCGCAGAGCCTGCGTACGGAGTCAGAAGACTCATCGGGGATATCCAGTACGCCCTCAACGACGCCCTTGTCCGCACCCGTACGCACCAACTCAGAGCTGCCTCTGGATCCCAGCAAAAGTCCCACCGCGTCGAGCAGGATCGACTTTCCCGCTCCCGTTTCCCCCGTCAGACAGGTGAATCCGGGTTGCAGTTCCAGCTGAAGTTTATGCAGCAGCGCGATATTTTCCACCTGCAATGCTCGCAGCATAAGGCTTCCCCTCTCAAAGTAACCCTTTGATGCGCTCCACAATCACCTTGGCGCTCTCGCTCGATCTGGTCACCAGCAGGATTGTGTCGTCACCCGCCACGGTCCCGAGAAACTCCGGCCAGTCAAGCGCATCGAACAATACGGCGATGGCATGGGCGTTGCCGGGCATCGTGCGCATCACGACCAGATTCTCGGCATAGTCAATGGCCACAAAGACATCATTAAGCAAGCGATGCAGCTTGACATCCGGTTGAAACGACGACGGCGCTGTGGGGAGGGAGTATTTGTACCGCCCGTCCGTCGTCGGTGTCTTGATCAGATGCATTTCTTTGATATCCCGTGAAATCGTCGCCTGTGTAACGGCGAACCCAGCCACTCTGAGAGCCTCCACCAGTTCATCCTGGGTCTCGATGACATTCTCCGAGATGATTTCCCGAATCTTCAGCATGCGCTGTCCCTTCACGCTATCCGTCCTTTCGCCCGCTCAATCGCCACGCAGCTTGCTCTGTAAAATGGAGAAAAAGGCCCGCTCCTGCCATCTTACCAGGATCGTCTCACAAGCGGCGCGGGTCACGACAACATCATCTCCATTTTGCAGCGGAAAACCCACCTGCCCGTCCACGGTCAGACCAAGATCGTTGTGGCTTGCGGCGACGGTCACGCGCACCTTCTGTTCAGCGCCGATCACGCAGGGACGCGCCACCAGTTTGTGCGCGCAAATCGGAGTCAGAATGATCACCTGCATATGCGGCACTACGATCGGACCGCCGCAGGACAGGGAGTACGCCGTTGAGCCCGTGGGCGTAGATACGATAACCCCGTCTCCGGAGAACTCGTCGTACAGATTGTCGTCAACGTAGATCTGCACCCCGATCATCCGCGCAAACGAGCCTTTGCCAATGCCCGCGTCATTCAAACCGATGGTGCGATGCACGCATTCCCCACCGCGCCATACGCATGTCTCCAGCATCATCCTGCGTTCGAGGTAGAAATCGTCGTTCAACACACGGATAACCGCCCGCTCCAAATCGTGCGGTTCCGCTTCAGACAGAAACCCCAGATGACCGATATTGATTCCTAGCATCGGAATGCCAAAACAGGAAAATCGCCGCGCTGCTCCCAGCAGCGTACCGTCCCCGCCAAGAACAAAAATCATGTCGGCGCGCGCGGAAAAGTCCTGCTCCGTGACAGCCAACTCTGGTCTGCCAAGCGCCTCCGCCGTTTTGGCCTCGATGATCGCCTGACCCTGGCAGCGCGTGATGGCGGTGATCAGACGAGTTGCGATGGCCTCGGCGTTCGCTTTTGTGTGATTGACCACCAGACCGATCGTCTGCGCCACTTTTCGTCCTCCCTTTCAGTGCGACAAAGATAGGAGCCAGCCAAGCGCCACGCCGATACACAGCCACAGCAGACGCATGCGCCAACGGCGGCGATAATAGCGGCCCGGGTAGTCAACGGAGAAGTCCACTAAGTCAATCATGCCCGTATAGGGATTCACATACGCGATCGGAGTTCCATAAAGGGTGTACAGCGTCAGAAACTGTCTGCGCAACAGCGCCCCGCTCACCCTGTCCGGATCGCGGAGAGAGCGCACTTTCACGGGGTACTGAAGACCTTCTTTCTCGGCCAGATAATCAACCACTATGTATGATACAAACTTCCGGTTGCCAAAATAGGACGCCACTTCGTGCGCGATGCGCTCTCCGACGATTCGATAGCCCTGTTCCTGAAGGACCTCGGCTGCCCGGATCAAGTGTTCCCGCCGGGACTGCAGGTCGTAGTCCCCCAGGGGGCTGCGCAAATACTTGCCGCGCAAAAACAGAAACGCGACTGTCAGAAACGTGAGAATAGCCAGTACTTCCAAGCGGCGACACCCCCACAGTGACAGTTCGCCGGGTGGCGGGCAAATTCCTGCTGTCCCGGAAATAAGGATGGTCCCTGCCAGTCGGAGTCATATATTGCGCCCCTGCCTGCCAGGACGGATCATGCATGCCGCTCCGGCTCAGACAACCGCGGCCTCCCGGCCGCTAATACTCGCCGGAGCGGCATGCATGATCCGCCCTGGCGGGAGTCCAGCGCTTCGCAAAACTCAGACATGGAGGTCTATCTCTCCGCCGCGCCCTTTTCGTGCGCCTCCGCAACGACTTCCGCCACGCGAATGTTGACCGGTTCCGCAACGCCGCCTGCCTGCAGCCACAACAGGAACTCCACGTTCCCATCCCCGCCCAAAATCGGCGAACCGGTGAGCCCGCGGACAAGATACCCCTGTCGTGCGGCCGCTTCCATAATCTGTTCCACCACGCTCTCATGAACCATCCGATCGCGTACAACTCCGCCTTTGCCGACAAACGAAGGTCCCGCTTCAAACTGGGGCTTGACGAGAGTCACCACGGCCGATCCCGGTTTCAGAACCGTGAGCAGCTTCGGCAATAGTTTGGCAACCGAAATAAAGGATACGTCCATCACCGCCGCTTCAGGCGCCGGGTCAAACGCCTCCGGGTTCACATGGCGGAAATTCACGCGCTCCATCACCCGCACACGGGGATCGATCCGCAACTTCCAAGCCAGTTGGCCGTAGCCTACATCTACACTGTAGACAAGAGCGGCGCCGTGCTGAAGCGCACAGTCGGTGAAACCTCCCGTCGACGCCCCCACATCCACAACCACCCTGTCCACAAGAGAAACGTCAAAAACGCGCAGGGCTTTTTCCAGCTTCATGCCGCCCCGGCTCACAAAAGGATGGAGCGTACCCTTAACGGACAGCGCCGCATCCTCCTTGATTCGAGTCCCCGGTTTGTCAGCGAGTTCCGTTCCATTTAAAACTAGACCGGCCATGATCAATCGCTTGGCCTGTTCTCGGCTTGGCGCGAGTCCCCGTTGTACTAGGAGCGCGTCCAGCCGTTCCTTTTTCACCATTACCGTCCCACTGTCCTTCTTCCCTGCTTCGCGTTCAATGTCCGATCCAAGGAGAGCAGCGCCACTTCGGCAATATGTTCGGATGTCAGCCCCACATGGTGCAGCAGTTCCGGTCTGCTGCCATGTTCCACGAAACGGTCCGGCAACCCCAGCGGATAGACGGCCTGTGTGATGGCCTGCGCGGCGTAGAATTCGAGGATGGCCGATCCCATGCCGCCTTTTAGCGACCCCTCCTCAATCGTGACAATCGGCGCGCGCTCTGCGGCCAGTTCCCGCAACAGTCCTTCGTCAAGCGGTTTGACAAACCGCATATTGATCACGCGCGCAGACACTCCGTGTTTGGCCAGCATGAGCGCAGCGTTGTCCGCCATGGCAACCATCGGTCCCAAGGCGACCAGCGCCACATCGGCGCCTTGCCGCACCGTTTCCGCCTGTCCCACCGGAATCAGGTGAAATGGTTCCGTCAAGTCGGCCCCCACTCCGTCTTCCCTCGGAAAACGCACCGCTGCAGGACCCGGCAGGGTAAACGCGGTATAGAGCATATGCCGCAATTCGCCCTCATCCTTTGGCATCATGATCGTCATGTTGGGAACGGTGCGCAAAAAAGCAAGATCAAACGCGCCCTGATGCGTCTCCCCATCCGGTCCCACCAACCCCGCGCGATCGATTGCCAGCACTACCGGCAGGTTTTGAATACAGATATCGTGAATCACCTGATCATAGGCGCGCTGCAAAAACGTGCTGTACACGGAAAAGACCGGCCTCAGTCCGGCTGTGGCGAGTCCAGCGCAAAGCGTTGCGGCATGCTGTTCCGCAATGCCCACATCATAGCAGCGCTGCGGGAATGCCTGCGCGAATTCATTTAACCCAGAGTTCAGCATGGCCGCAGTAACCGCGACGATGCGATCATCCGACCGGGCGAGTTCGATCAGCGTCTCGCCAAACACCCCAGTGTACGAGGGAGCGGGAGACTTCGCCTTGACGACGGATCCGCCGATGCTGTGCAGCTTGTCCGGGGCGGCTTCCGCGGAGGCGTATCCTTTGCCCTTTTGTGTCACCACATGGAGCAGGACGGGGCCGTCAAGGTCTTTCGTCTGGCGCAAAATCTGGATCAGGGCGGGAAGATCATGTCCGGGAACAGGCCCGAAGTAGGAAAAGCCCATCTCCTCGAAGAATGCGCCGGGAACCATAAAATACTTAAGGGTATCCTTAAATCTCTCGGCAGTCGTCGCCAGTCGCTCACCGATCGAGGGAATCCGCCGCAACATGGATTCCACTTCCGACTTTATTCTCCCATAATAAGGGTCCGAGCGAAGTCTTGTCAAATAATGCGAGACCGCGCCCACGTTCGGGGAGATCGACATGTCATTGTCATTCAAGACAACCAGAAGCCGTTTCTTCAAATGGCCCGCGTGGTTGAGCGCTTCAAACGCCATGCCGCCAGTCATGGCGCCGTCGCCGATCACCGCGACCACATGATGGTTCTCGGCGCGCAAATCACGGGCAATCGCCATTCCAAGCGCTGCAGACAATGACGTGCTGGCATGGCCTACACCGAAGAAATCGTGCGGGCTTTCCGACCGCTTTGGAAAACCCGCCATACCTTTGAAGTGGCGCAGGGTCGGAAACTGCTGCTTGC
>JAJYTO010000005.1 GCA_021793015.1 Bacillota bacterium | reverse complement strand
ACGATGCAGAGCGGAAGCGGCTGAGAGAGGAGTTGAGACAGGTGTCCAAGATTGCGCAGGAATTGTATGAGGAAGGCATGGAGAAAGGCCTGGAAAAAGGACTGGAGAAAGGCTTGGAGAAAGGCTTAGAAAAAGGCCGCGCGGAAGTGGCGAGAAAGATGCTTGCGAAGGGCATGGATGTTGCGCTGGTATCTGAAGTGACGGGAATTCAGGTCGATGAATTGGAGCAACTTCGCAAAGAGATGTCAAACTGATGCGAGCGTCAGCACTGGCCGTCAATATGACCGTCGGACCGCCACCCGCACCGTTGTTCGTTTGCGCAGTTCAAATTACCGGCCCTTGCCATTGTGCGGGCGCCCAGGGGAGCCGGTAGACGGAGCGCCGCCAGTTGGAGGTGAAGAGATCGTGGAGGAGCCGGTGGACGAAGCGCCGCCGCTTGACGGTTGCGTTCCATATACAGCGCCCGTCGTCGTGCCGGATGTCGATGTGCCGGACGTCGACGCGCCGCTCGGGTTCGTGGAAGAGCCGCTCTTTGACGAGCCATTGGCAACTCCGTTCAAGAGGTTCTGAAGAACAGTGCTCGCTTTTCCGGGGTTGCCGGCAACCTCAGTCACTGCTTTTTGGAGACCTTGGGCTATGGTCTGCAAGGCGGTGTTTTGTTGAGCCGCGCTGCTGCCTGACGCCGCCGCTTGCGACACCGCACTGAGAAGTTGTTGCTGTACGGAGTTGGGAACATGCTGCAAATTTTTCAAAATGCTATCCAAATTGCTCGTCTGCTCAGAGAGTTGTTGGTTCTGCAGAGCGAGCTTTTTATTGCTTTGCGAGGGCGAGTCCATCGAAAAGTTCTTGGCCGCACCGTTCCATTGGTTCACAATTCCCTGTTGCTTCAATACCTGCTGGACAGCGTACAATTCAGCGTACGTCGTTCCGCCGTAAACCAATGCAGTTCCATGAATTCCGCCATAGTTGACGGCCTCTGTTTGTGCCTGAACCACATTGGTCCCGGCCGCAAAAGCGAGGCTCCCTGCCACGAGAGACCCGGCGAGGGTGCCCATCGCGATGCCTGCAAACAGTGATTTTCTGTCCATATTACATACCTCCCTGATATGATCATTTATGTGTTAACACAAAATAGACAGACGCTTGGGCTGACTGTGTCATATTTTGATGCGGTCGCCTGTATACAGGTTTATGCGCCATGTACCGTTGTATTGGGGTCGCTCATTGACTTCCGTGACCTCAACGGTGCAATCGCGGACTGCAAAACGGACGGGAACCCCGCCTCGAGTGGCTGCGGCCGATAGTCCGTCGATGAGTTGGAACAACCGAAACATGGGGAGCAATCGCCAGGGAAAGCTGCTCGGCAACTCGTGTTCCCCGTGATGATGGTATCGGATGATCTCCACGATATCGTCGCCAATGGAATAATAGTCCTGTGCGATTTCCGCCGACCTCTGTGCGTGCAGTTTGCTGTCTTCAAACACCTCTTTGGGGTCGACCACGTCACCGATAGACAGGACGGGTTGGGATTTCCCCAAGTCATGAAACACGAATGCTTGTACGAGCTGATCTTTTTCAATGCCGATCAAATCTGTAACGCCAGCCACGGCAAGACTCGAGAATATTTTGAGACAATTGACCACATGACGATATCCGCCATTCTCCACAATGCCGGTAATCGTGATGTGTTTCGTTTCCACATCGTACCGATCCCGATATTCGACAATGGATTTCAGTCGGCGTTCGACCTTGCTGTTTGGCAATGTGAGAGCAAAGGCCAAATCGAGTTCCTGCTCCAGCGATACGAACGGGGTGACATCTTGCACCGTGATGACGACTCCGATCTGCTCACCGTCCAGTACGACAGGTGTGTAATTGAGTGAGAAATGATTGCCGTCAGGAGTCGTTCTCAGGATGCCCCGTTTGGGGATTCCAGTTTCGATGACCTCTTCCAAGGGAGTTTTGCCCGCATCTGTTCGAGGAGGCCCGGGGATAATGTTGTATACATTTTTCCCTCTGTACTCCGCCGTCTCGTTTCTGAGCATTCGCTTAGCCGCATCGTTGATGAACGATACGATCAAGTCGTTGTCCACCATGACGAGGGCTTCTTCCATGCTGCTGGCGACAAAATCCAAGAGTCGATTTTCAATCGAAGCCACTCTCACAATGTATCACGTCCTCTCCAGAACTGGACAACAAAAATCGGATTCTGCCGACGCAAAACCCGTTGCAATCATCTTTGCAACCCGGCGATCATTGACATGTGTCATTAGACCCGTAGCTTTGCGTCCGTATCTTTCGATACGTTTGCCCAGTATATGCTTGTGAGTAGACTATATCATAATTTAAAAAGAATGTGCATAGTTGCGCAATCATTTCGTGTACAGGGTGTTGCTGTACATATTGTTTGTCAGTGTTTCCTCAAAATCCGTTTAGGCGCCGTTGTTCAAGAAGAGCCCAATGTCAGAGAAATCTGCTGCGATTACTTCGACTGGCGGAAACGAGACTCTATAGTGAGGCATTTTGCAAATGTCTGAAGTGACTGGGAGATCGATTCGTAAATAGTGATATTATGTAGACGTACGGGGAGAGGGCGGCGGATTCCATCTTGTATCGTCATCCAAACGAAACAGGATTCCGATTCGCTTCCTCCCCCGGCTTCGACAGTCCGTAGATATACAAAATGTCGTGAGCCCTTGTCCTGCCTGGGCTCGCGACACCTGTGGATAACCTCGCGTATGTCTACAGATTCTGGCCCTGCACGACGCGAATGTTCCATATTTTCGCGGGCTCCGCCACGCCCAGCGCCTGAAACAATTGCCGCTGTCCCTCTGTCAGTTCCGTTTGTTCCCACTTTCGATCGTTCGGCTAACCACACTCAACCCCTGATTATCCCCGATCTTTGAGCTCATGGTAGATCACCTGTTCCCGATTATGGCTCGGGTATTTGTATTGCCGCAGGTTCGCCACGCTCGGGGGCAAAATCCTGTCATCCAGAGGAGCGATCACTTCATCCACTTGTCCACACTCAATGTCCTTGATCGTCGCCTTGGGCAACTTCTATTACATTCTAATTTTATAAAATATAAGCACTTTAGACGGGGGTCTATTCGAAATGTTCCTACACGTATATCTCATAACGACGTCCTCTCCTCTCAGGGCGACCACATAGATTGAGACGACCGTCAATGATTTGTCGCAGTTCAAGATGCCCCGGGACGTGCAGCAACGGGACGGCACCGTCGTTCAGCAAGATCGCGTCGGCGAAAAGAACATCTACAGCCCACTTCCCCTCGGCGGGTTGCTCGTATGCGTCAAATAGCACCCACCTGTCATTCTCGGTGTAGTCAATGCTACCGACGAGGAGGGCGAGCGTCATCAGTGGGTCACCCTTTAACCCGGATGGATGAGATAACGGCGTTTTTACTGTCCAGGCCGCCTTGGAACCAAGCCACTCCTTCGTCGACGAGTGTAAAGACGTACGTGTAAGTGCCTGGCGTGCTCGGCGTAAGAAACTGAAAGTAAACTTTGATACTTTGCCCAGACTGAACGGAATGGAGCAGCGCTGTTCTGATGCTTGGCACCTGAGTAATTTCCTTACCGTGTCCCCATACTGTATAACTGAAGTGAACCACGTCTGCTCCTGCACGATTCGGATAAGCTGACCAGCCTGCCGCCCCTGTGTTTTTCGCAATGATCGTCCCGTGGTAAACAGTGTTCGTTAGAAAGGATGTCGGGGTAGTCCCTTTTCTGAAAATATAGGGTTTATCCAGTAGTTGCAGGCTGGAAAACGAAGCGCTGGGGTTGTTGATTGGGCTCGGCTGGAACAAGAGTGCCTTCAATGTATTGAGATAGTAGGCGGGTTGGCTTCCTCGTGCAGCCCACAGCGGAGACATGAACGTGTTGGGTCTTGCGGCAGCGTTCCACGCTCCACCACTCTCCACATAAGTTCCGAGCAGTTGAACTCCTATGCTCCACGCCGCTACGAAGCTGGTCAACACGGCGAAAGTGGATGCTTTTCGTGGAGTCCAATTGACATCCCAATATGCGCTCGCATAGCCCGCACCAAGTAGCGTCAGGATCGGCAGTACGTCAGACATGTACCTTGGTCCGTAGGAGTATCCCGCAGGCCACTGATAGAACAGGGCATAAAGAATGATATACGGAATGAAGGACAAAAGTGCCGGCAGGTACACTGAATCCGTAAACCGTTTCGAGCGGAGGTGCCTGAGCCACGCAAACGAAACCAGCGTCCATGGCATGAACACAAACAGGCCTTTGCTCGGACTGAATAAATTCCCCATCAAGCCAGGAATTAATGGAAAGCTGAATAGTGATGCTTCTGTCGAGGCTGAACCGTACCCGGTGGAAAGGATATGGCCGAAAAAGTGATAGTCGTAGACCATGTTAAGAACGAGAAAAGGAAGGAATGAGATAATCGTTATCCAAATGCTCCGAAAGATGCGTCCCTGTCTGCATAGAAGCAGAAAGGGAACTATCAGCACCAAGTCCACTGGTCGAGACAGTAACAGCATGCCGACCGCTACGCCCGCACCCACGTAAAACCATTTCTTCGTTGCATCGTCGCTGTAAATAGTCGTGACAAAGAACAAAAAAGCAACAATCCAAAGTTGCGCGGGACCATGCTGCCATAATCCTTGACTGCTTATGGACATTGTTTCAGATCCTAGGCCATAAAGAACAGTGAAAATCAGTCTCGTTAGCCTGCTCACAGACAAACGAGTCATGACCCAGTAAAGCCAGACGACCGAGATCCCCGAAATCAATACGGCGCTCACCTTTCCTAAACTTGCGCCAGCAACAGCACCCGGGTGGCCGCCAAACAATAGGTACGCTGCATAGATGGGAATCGATGTGATGGCCGCGCCAATCGGGGATCCGGAGATAAAATGGTTTCGGAAGGCGTGGATATAATACGGAATTGGTTGGTGTGGTTGTACAATGTATCGCCCAACGTAAAAGTTATGATGGATAAGAAGTGAAAACGGCAATACAGAAGTCGGTACGGAATCCCCGGATGGGTTGACGAAAGTTGCGTTTCCTATGTAGACAAGCATGCATAATAGGCCAAGCAGAAGCGAGTCCAGCCAAGCTTCTCTATTATCTGCTGTTTCGACCACTGAGGGAGTTCCACCTTTCATATTCAAGAAAGTATTGCTGCAGGCAGGATTTATGAGACTGTATTTTCGTCATTTAGCGAAACGTGAGGTCTCATTTTGGAGAAATGAGAGAGCTTTTCCGCGAACATCGACAATGTCCATTTTTTCATACTTGCTCTTGAAAATCTACAGCGCAGTGATTTCAAGCCCTCCCCATGTAGTGCTTTCAATTGCTGATGGCATGCGCTTGAAACAGGACGGTACGGGCGCTCGAACCGTTGCAATGGTCTCAGATGCTGCTCAGTCGTTCGACAATGGCTCTTGCAGAATTTTTCCAAGTCCACGCCTGTGCCACCGTCTCTGATGCTATGTGGCCCTTTGCGAGCGCTTCGTCTCTGTGCTCGTAGACATAACGCATTTGAAGGCGTAGGTGTTCAATGTCGGGGTTGGCCCATTTAAACCCCTTATAATAAGGGCACTTCGCATCAGCTGGAATGGCGTGTTCAACATGCACTGGATAGCCGGTTGAGGAATTAAAGAAGTCCGTATGTGCGCTCCAATCTGTCGCAATAACGGGCAGCCCACATGCCATTGCTTCAAGTATCGGCATCCCCCAACCTTCTCCACGTGTGGCTAAAACAAAACAATCGGCTGAGCGGTACAGAGAGCCCATTTGATAACCGGGGACGTTATAGTTGTGAAGGAAAACGATGTTTGCCCTCTCAATATTCAAGTGTAGCTTGTCTACCTCCTCTCGTACGTCTAGGGAACCATCGTTATTGAACACCTTACATAACAGAGTGACGTCACTCATGCCTCCGAATTCCTCAGCGAAGGCGCGCAGAAGAATCTCGGGAGCCTTTCTCTCTCCCCATTCGAATATCGACAAAAAGGTAAAACGATTTGGCGAGGCATGGCCTTTTATCTGCGGATTAAAGTATGATGTGTCCACCCCTAAAGGGATCACAAAAATTGGTTTTTTCACTCCGCTTTCGCGGAAGGTTTCCAAGTTAAATTTGGAAGGAACCCAGATTTCATCCATCTTATTTGCTTGGTTCACCCACTCCTTCGGGAGGCCATCAACCTCAAGCATCGTATATCCGATTCTATATTTCCCCTTATTTTTCTGGAAAACGTCTCCCTGTGCGTATACCACCTCTGCGTATGAATCATTGAACTTTCGAGAGCCAAACACGTTTGTCCTATAGTCGTCGCTTTGCCTTGGCTCTTCAACTGGGAACGGAGTCTCGGGTCCATAAACATATTTATATCGCACATCCACATTGCTCTCGTCCATCGCGATCATTAGGTTTCGCGATGAAACCGCATATCCACTAGGGAAATTGCATATGGAATGCCAATTAACACCACATGTATACCTCTCCTGAATTGCGTTTTTCCAAAGAGATTTGAATTGCCGCTGAGAGTCACCAAACATAATGGAGAAATTGGAATTATTGATCGCTGTGGATATGTTCTGATAGTGAGTCAATGTGACCCTGCCATCGTTAACTACCCGATATCCAGCAGCGCGTGCACGTAGGCAGTAGTCAGTGTCTTCGAAGTAGGAAAAGAACTTTTCATTTAGTAGTCCTATATTTTGGATAACCTCTCTCCTAATATATGCGCACGCAAACACAACACCCTCAACATCAGTTACCTCATTCCGCTGATTGATGTCAACTTCGCCGCCGCATATCTGCTGTCCCCAAAGTGTATCTGCCATAATGAATGTTCCCGCATGCTGTAGCTCGCCATTGGGGCCCCGAAGTCTACATCCAACGATGCCAATATCATCAGAGGATAATGCGGTTTCCTGAAGAAGTGAAAGCCAGTCGAACTGAGTGATCAAAATGTCATTGTTGAGCAACAGAACGTCTCTCTCCTGGCTAATCGTTTTCAGCGCCCGATTATTTCCCCTTACAAATCCCTCGTTGGTTGCGTTTTCTATTAAGGTTACTCCGCTCACCGATTTCAAGTAGTTCACCGTACCGTCTGTACTACCATTGTCCAATACAATAATGTCTGTCTGTTCACCGAGATCGGATTTTGTTAGGGAGTCCAAACATTTCCGTGTGTACTCAAGTCCATTCCAAGTTAATATGACTATTGTGACGGGTTTGCTAACTGTGCTGCCTATCACGATAAATTCACTCCCTTTCGAGCTATGACGGCGTAATCCCTTGGTCCGTAAAGCAGATGATTTAACTTTAAAATCAAGGGGCTCGTGTCATCGTCGGTCCCGTCTTGGAACGTGTCCTCCTTGGGGAATGGGTGTCTGAATTTGGTTTCTATCTCCGTGAAACCGATGGTCTTCAGCATGTGTACCAATGTATCGGGGTGCACTAATAGCTTGTGCGTTAAGTCCAAGTGAAAAGTGTTGCTGGAGACCAAAACCGTTAGCGGATTCGGCGTTTCAATTATGAGTGGTGAACCAGGTGCTAACTTCGCATGGGTTTCTTCCAAAAGGTCCGTCAGTTCATACACCTCAAGATGCTCGACCACCTGGCTGATGAAGAATCCACCCGCAGTGTTGTCCTTTAATCTACTTACGTAGTCCCCTATGTCTTCCAGCACCGCAGGAAGGTTCAAGGCCAAACATAACTTTACCATTGCGGGATTTGAGTCGATCCCGACACATTCAATGTTAGCCTCCTGGAGCAGTTCGAGCATTTCACCCCTTCCGCACCCAAGATCGTAGACGATACCTGGACCCGCGAGGAAGGGAACAAACTCGCGAAAGAATCCCTTGATCAGTTCCCGTGAACCGCGAAAGTCGTCCTCAAACTTGAGATAACGTTCTCCTAATCCCCGCTTCCTGGTATTTACTGTAGATTCCAAGCTGCTTATCTCTGTTTTGAGTGATTGGATCTCCCTCCTGAGCAGGTCAATCAATTCATCCTTGCGATGCATGTCCTCGTCCAGGATGTTGAGAAATTGCACAATAGAGGCATTAAAGGCCCTTTGTTGCAGAAAAAACGATTTTACATACCAACCAATTGTCTTGCGAATGGCCCGTTTGATAAATATGACGATTCGGGCGTATAAAAATCGATGTGTTATGATCGGAGCGTCAAAATTGATATTCCATTGACCATTATAATTTCCCTTAATGATCCTGGAATCCTTTTCGACGTCGGCCATTGGACCATCAACAAACGATATCCTGTCTTCACCCAATTTTATTAATTCTTCTACTTGGTTCATTGCGAACTCGACAATGTTTTTCAATAAGAATCCCCCGTTTAGCTTGGCGGACGTATGCACATCCGGAATTTCTCGGCCACGCCGATTTCGGCAGGTTTGCTGTTCGCTTCTGCATGCAACTTCCCTTACATGTGTAGAACTTCTCTGCCAGCCGAGGATCAGACCATCCGTACTATGGAACGGTAAGGATAAGGTTATATACGGCGCTCCCGTATGTCAATCCACGTCATGTGGTAGCCAAAAACATATGCCGGGTGAAGTTTCATGCCGTCGCTGTCTTAAGAGAACGGT
Organism: Bacillota bacterium; assembly: GCA_021793015.1. Classification (GTDB taxonomy): domain Bacteria; phylum Bacillota; class Bacilli; order Alicyclobacillales; family SLC66; genus JAKADD01. The sequence goes on along the minus strand of JAJYTO010000005.1, from coordinate 35,009 downwards.
GTTTGGAACCAAACGGCTCATTACTCTGTATGCCGGGAGGCCAGCAAGCCGGACGATCTTCATGTTCGACCTTCCCGTCCGGAGAAGAACCAAGAATATATGAACGACCCTCTGTCTCAATTAAAGTGTCCGATCGTTTGGGTTCACTCTTTGGGATCCATACATTCGTTACCAAGGTGGTTGGCTAACTACGTGGGTAGCCTTCACATCCTCGCAAACTCAATCGAAGCGGTGTCGCGAATGAGTTCCCAGTCATGCGGAATTCTACAAATTCCGACGTCAGGTCGATCGGAGAAGACCTGCACCTTCGAGGCTTTTCTCCAGTAGTCGTGCGCCTGTGTATCAGCGGCGCTGCATGCTACATCAATCGCGTACGTGCCAGGAAGTAAGCAGAAGTTATCGGCTCTAAACGTAACATGTCCGGTGCCGACCTCAAGCGAAATGGTTTGGTGCCTGTCTACACGCGTATTGGTTCCGTAGCATTGTGTTCCTTCCTCCGAAAATATGCCCACCCCGAAGTCAACATCCTGGACCGACCTTACAACGTGGAAATGCATGGTGATGTCAAGTGGATCACCGCATTTGACCAGTCCTTCGCCCATGGAGGAAGTGACCGTAATCCGATCTATCACGACATCCCCTGTGCCCCAGCGTAGATCCATGGGATCCGTATCAACGCGTTCTTCTCCTGTGGCTTCGTCCGCCAGAGACGACGAGTTGGTGTGGTCTGGATGCGCGCCCGTTCGATCAAATGACATGGTGTTAGCGCCTTCGTTTGCCGCTCTGAATACCGTGGCAAGGTAGGTTTGAATGCATTCGACTGGCTGGCCCTCCATACGAACTCGCGAATTGTGCATCCATACCACTTTATCACAAAAGCGCTCGACCGCCGAGGCATCATGTGTCACGATGACAATGGTTTTGTCTTGTCCGCGCAGTTCCTTGAGGCGGCTCATGCACTTGGCCTGAAAAGCGGCATCTCCTACCGCTAGGATCTCATCTATGAGCAGTATCTCAGGATCAACAGCCACCGCCACAGAAAAGGCCAGTCGCATATACATGCCCGAAGAATAGCTGCGCACGGGCTCATCTATAAAGTCTCCCAGTTCAGAGAACTCAATGATCTCGCCGATCTTATAGGATATCTCCCTACGGGACAGCCCCAGCAATGCGCCGTTCATGAATATGTTTTCCCTTCCTGAAAAGTCGGGATGAAAGCCGGCTCCCAACTCTAGCAGGCTGGAAACCCTGCCCGCAACCTCAATCGTTCCGACATCCGGATAAAGAATCCGACTCATCAGCTTTAGGAGAGTGCTCTTTCCCGACCCGTTGACACCTATGAGACCCACGGACTCACCCGGCATGATATCGACACTGACATCGCGAAGTGCCACGAAATCGCGGTACTTGGCTCTGCCTGCATAAAGGATCTTCTCCTTGAGCGTCTGGTTTCGTTCCAGATGCACACGAAAGCTCTTTGTAACATGGTTTACCCGAATTGCTGGTTGAGCGTCCGTCATCAATTACACCTCCTCTGCGAACCGACGGCTAAGGCGGTTAAAGATACTCCATCCCAAAAGCAGGAGCACAATGGACACGAAGCAGCCGTAAACGAACAGTTTCCAATGGGGACTCTGATTGTAATACAGTACTGATTGAAAGGCCAACACTGCATCAGCAACCGGATTAAACTTAAAAATCACCGACATTCGTCCTGGGAGCATGGAAAGAGAGTATACAACCGGAGTGAAATAAAACCATAACATCATAAAGATGTTGAGCATGTGTTCCAGATCCCGGAGATAGACCGTCAGCGAGGCGAACAGCAAAGCGAGTCCGACCGTGAGGATCGTTTCCATTAGTAGGATAATGGGTATGTAAAACCAGTAGAAGGTAGGGTAGAAACCGCTGACCAAAAGAAACGGGATCAATATGACCAGCGAAAAAGCATAATTTATGACGCTTCCTCCCACGACAGACAGAGGGAGGATCTCCCTCGGAAAGTAGATCTTTTTAACCAAGGAGCCCTGCCTGACAATGACGCTGGACGAGGATTGAACACCAGAGGCAAATAGATTCCATGCAAGCAAGCCGATGAACATGAAGGTGGGGTAGTGAGGCATGACCACCTTCATGATCTTAGAAAATACAAAGGTGTACACCAGTAGCATAAGAAGGGGATTGATAAACGTCCAAAGAAAGCCTAAAAAGGATCCCCGGTATCGAGTTCTAAGTTCCGACAATACGAGGCTCCACAGCATCGCCCTATACTGCCACACCTCGGCGATGCGACTGACCATTCAATCTCACTCCTCACCCAGAATACAGTGCAACGTTGTCTCAGCAGTTCGCGTCCATGTAAGATCCGCTGCACGCCGCGTTCCCAACTCTATCAGTGTATCTTTTAGCGTGGTATCCTGCAAGACAAGTTCGACCTTTGTCGACAAATCTCGGGGAGAGGTTGGGTCGCACAGCAATGCGGCGTCTCCGGCGGCTTCGGCAAGCGAGGATGTGTACGAGCATATCACAGGCACGCCACTGGACATCGCTTCGACGACGGGCAGTCCAAATCCTTCGTAAAGCGACGGAAAAACGAACAGGCTCGCTTTTGAAAAAATCCCCTGAAGTTCCCCGTCGCTGACGTCGTCGAAGTGGAAGGCGCGGTCTGTGACGCCATATTTCTCAAACCATTGCCGGGGATTTAGGCCGCCCCATAGAGCGCGACCGACGATGACAAGCGAGTAGGCATCGCGCAACGCTGTCGGAAGCATTGCATAGGCTGCAACAACCGATTCCATGTTCTTGCGCGGCTCGACCGTGCCCACGGTCAGGATGTAGGGCCCGGCGATACGCGACTGCGCTGCGACATCAGGCTGTCCAACCGCCACGGTGTTATCGGTCGGTATGCAGACATGGTTATCTCCGGCCAGATGCACCACCCTCATCTTATCGTCGTCGATGCCTATGACCTCATGCAATTCCTGGGCGGAAAAATGGGAGTCGGTCAGGAGCAGATCGGCGTCACGGCAGTAAAGCGGGACCATGAACCGATTGTGAAGCAGAGTTTTCAGAAGCATTGTCTCAGGGAAGCGCGCATATACGGCGTCATGGATCGTGATGACCGAGCGATAGCCATGCAGTCTCAGAAGCGGCGCCGCATAGTTGGGTCCGAAAAAGACGTCGATGCGGTCTTGCGCGATCCAGACTGGAACCACGGCGTGAAGCCATAGGAGCGCTGGGCGGAAGTGCACCATGCGAACGACGAAGCGCGGATCGGCCAAACATACCTCGGGAACTTCGATCAGTCTGGGTGCGTACAGGTAATACGTCACATCGTCTTTGCGACCCGCGAATTCCTCCAGCAAGCGATAGAGGTATCGCCCGATGCCTGCGCGCGGTCCGACCAATGCCCTGCATTCGATAGCAACGCGTTTAGACATGCGGCGCACCATCGCGTACGGCAAAGGTGGGCGGACTGTGAACCGCCAACACCATTGCAGTTACCAATGTCAGCGCGTCGACTGCATAAAGGTCCACTTCATCAGTTTCATCGACCTCATCACATCTGCCTCTGACCCTGCTCTCTCCCCCGCTCACAGGCCATACCTCTTCAGATCCGCCCGCACCATGGCGGCGACCAGTTCATCGAGCCCCGTACTCGCCTTCCATCCCAGCTTCCGCTCCGCCTTGGATGCGTCGCCGAGCAGGAGATCGACCTCCGCCGGACGCATGAATTTTTCGTTGGTTGTTACATAGTTTCGCCAATCCGGTATATCTGCGTACGCAAACGCCTTTTCCACGAACTCCTGCACGGAGTGCGTTTCTCCCGTCGCGATGACGTAATCGTCAGGCTGGTCCTGTTGCAGCATGAGCCACATGGCTTCCACATACTCGCCCGCGAAACCCCAATCGCGCTTGGCGTCCATGTTACCCAGGGTGAGGCGGTCGAGTTTTCCCGCTTTGATCTGAGCGACAGCGTCAGTGATTTTGCGCGTGACGAATTCGATTCCGCGCAGCGGCGACTCGTGATTGAAAAGGATGCCGGAACACGCGAACATTCCGTACGCCTCGCGGTAATTGACCATCATCCAGTGCCCATAGAGTTTGGCCACGCTATACGGGCTGCGTGGGTAGAACGGCGTGGATTCGGATTGCGGGATCGCCTGCACCTTTCCGAACATCTCGCTGGTGCTGGCCTGATAAAACCGCGTGTCAGGGCTGGTCAGCCGGATGGCTTCAAGGAGATTGGCGACTCCGAGTCCCGTGACTTGTCCCGTGAGCACGGGCTGGTCGAAGGATATTCCGACAAAACTCTGTGCGGCAAGGTTGTACACTTCGTGCGGTTGGTATTTTTGCATCATACGGATCTGGCCCGACAGATCCTCAAGGTCCATGCACTCCAGTATGATCTGATTTTCAACGCCCAAATACTGCAATCGCCACGTATCGATACTGCTAGTCCTGCGATAGGTTCCCACCACGCGATACCCTTTATTGACCAGGAGTTTGGCGAGGTACGCGCCATCCTGGCCGGTGATCCCAGTTATCAACGCCGTTTTTGTCACGGTTGTCTATCTCCTCGCATTATGGTTTGGACTGATTTGAGTATAGCCGAACGAAACGCTGCTGGCGAGAATTGAGAGGCATGCCGTCGAATGGCCTCTGCGTCAAAGCTCGTCTGTTCCAGGAGTTCGATGGCCTGCGCGACCGCCTCGGGAGTCTGTTCGTCGAAAAGAATGCCGGTCTTCATTGGTATGACGGTGTCGACGGCCCCGCCTCTCCCATACGCGACGACGGGTTTGCCGAAAAGCTGCGCCTCCACCAGGGTTAACCCGAAGTCTTCTTCGCCGGGAAAGAGAAATCCCGCACAATTATTATAAAGCAGCTTTGCGTCGTCGTCGGAAAAGGACGTGATGAAATGAGTGGCGGGGCTCTCCATCGCCCGCAGACGGTCAAGTTCAGGACCGGTACCCGCAATCACCAGGCGGCGCCCAAGGCGCCTGCATGCTTCGATCGCCAGATCGACCCGCTTATAGGGAACGAGTCTGCCAAGCGACAGATAGAATGGGTTCCCATCCAACTCTGGCAGCAGGTCCGCGATCGATCCCTGTGGATCGCTTGCATGCATGGTCACGGGGGGGAAAATGACGGTCGATTCCCGATGATAATAGCGTTTGATGCGACCGGACACCGCGCTGCTGCACGCGATGTAGCGTGTGACGCGTTGCGCTGCGGTGTAATCCCAGCGGCGCATCCACCGCATCAACACCGACATGATGACTCGTGCTATTGGCGACCGCAAACTGTTGCGGTAGTCTTCGTATCCGCTCCAGGCATATCTCATGGGCGTGTAGCAGTAGCTGATATGCGCGGCGCCCCTTCTGGGCCGGACGCCATTGGCGCACGCGTGGCTGCTGGTGATGACCAGGTCATACTGACTCATGTCAAGCCGGGCATAGGCGAGCGGCATCAGAAACAGGTACTTCTGATACATACGGTGCGCCCACGGCAACTGCTGAATGAACGTCGTACGGATCTCCCGCTCGGCCAATTCTTCCGGCAATTCGGAACGGCGCAGGACCGATGCGTAGATCACCGCGTCCGGAAACATGCGCGCCAATTCCAGCAGGACCTTTTCCGACCCGCGGAAATTGATCAGCCATTCGTGTACAAGCGCAACTCTCATCGTTTCAGCCTGACTCTCCATGAGACAATCCTTCGTCGCAGATTTTGGATGGTTCCAGCAACATTCCGTTCAAAGTGAATGCATGCAGATTTCAGAAAGAATCTCCAGTCAGCGGCGAGTGTCGTTCGACTCATTGAGTTTACCATGTTTGGGCGCAGATTAAAGGTGTGTGGATCATTCATCGCATCGAACACCGATTTTCGTGTTCAAGGGTGCGAAAGGTGGGTTAGACGGGCGATAAAGCTGTGCAATTCGTTGTCAATGGTGAGTTCCCATCAAAGGGTCATTTATTCTGCGTCTCAAATTATGCGGCAGTCTAGATGGGATGCCGCTGCCTCCATTTCAGCGGAATTAAGTCAGCCCTCAAAGGAACAGGCAAAAACGGCTGTCAATGTGGTGGTGCTTTCGGATTGACCTCATGACCATCGACACGGAACAGGGTGACAAAAAAGGCGCGTCCTCTCGGATGCACCTTAGACTTCACCCTGTTCCAACAAAACGGCCATCGCCTCCCCCAACTGTGGAATATCGGATACGACCGTTTTCCAAACAATATACAAATCGACGCTTCCATAATTGTGAATCAGTACGTCGCGTAATCCGGCCATTTCCCGCCACGGAATATCGGCGTGCTGTTCTCGATACTCCTCGCTGATTTTCTTTGTTGCTTCTCCGATAATCTCCAAATTCCGAATGACCGCATCCTGGATCATAATATCCGCAAAAAATCGCTCTTTTCCTACTCCGTTTAGATAAGCAGTGATCCGTCGGATGGCTTCCGCAATATCCTTGACCAGCAATTCATTCGATTTCACAGCCGAACGACCTCGTTCTCGATCGACCGACGAAATACGTCTGTCAGACACCGATCCGAAACCACGTCAGTCTTCCGCTTTAATAAATCCTCCAAATCGTACATCAGAGCAACCTGATCCAACAGACTTGCTGTTTCGTCGAAAGACACCAGCAAGTCCACATCGCTGTCCGGGCCCGCTTCTCCACGCGCCTGTGATCCGAACAATCGGATATTTCTCGCATGCCGCTTTGCGACAATGCGGATGATTTCTTCTTTGTACAATTCCATCCATGGCGGTAGTCCGAGCGCTGTTGAGCCCATAGCGATCTCCTCCTGCTTTCCATTATATCTGCAAATCGTGCCTGCGATACAAGCAATATGTCTGTGGATGACAAAAAAACGCGGGAGCGTCCGACCACTGTATCTGACGTTTGCGCGTCTTGAACGGCGTAAGGTGGGGCTGCTGGTTGCTGTCCTGTTCGCCGCGTCACCCATTACTCTGTTCGCTGAGACGGTAATGAGCGAGAATCTGGCCATCCCCCTTATGGCTTGGTACGTGTATGCCTTCGTGTCGCTGGGTGGAGTGTACAGGAGTGGCAGGTCGCGGATGTGGATCTGGGCGCTTCTCGCTATGGGGGCGCTCGGGGGAGTTGTTTTTTCGGCGAAGGTGACGGAACTGGCGCTGGCCGCGGCTACCGTCGCGTGGCTGATCGCTGAGACTTGGCGCGCGAAAATGGGGTGTTGGCGTTCTTCATGTCGTCGCGTATTTCGTTGGTTTTTTGCTCATCTATTTTCTTCTCGTCTGGGCGACGGGCAGCGGGTTCGCGACCAACTTCTACACTTCCGGACTGACGCGTGGAATCAACCTCCCTGTTGCAGGAATCAGTCTGGTGGCAAATGTGTTGGGTTTTGTCGTGCTTGCCGGCTTCTTCCCCGTTTCTATTTGGCTGCGCAGCGAGGGAGGAGATTCTGGACAACGCTCTCTGGCCGCATTTTTGCTCATTGCCAGTTCGATCGTCATTGTGATGTCCGTGATCAATGACGGGACGGCGCTCAATTGGCGAGTGCATGAACGCTATTGGTATGTGTTCATCCCCTTCGTTATGGGACTTTGGCTGTCCAGGATCGGCGGGTCGCAGGGCAAATCGGTCAAAGCCGCGCTGACCGTCAGGCTCGCACTCGTGTGGATTGTGGCCGTCTGTGTGGCTGCGGCGCCCTTCTACGCGCAGGGATGGTCGATGACCGATGCGCCGTCTCTGATCCTTCTGACTGCGTTGGTTCGAAAGCTTGGCGTGGTGATCTCGATGGTTCTCGTACTCATCGCTCTGTGGATTTGGTTCGGTGCTTGGGGGAACCTTGGCCGCTTGCGGGTCATGGCGGCGTACCCGTGGCGTCGGAGACCTATGAGCGTGTGCTATAGTGTAAATACGGTCACGATGACGACGGAGATCACGGGCGGAGCGGGGTTTATCGGGTGCAACTTCGTGCGGCATATGCTCGGCGCGCATCCGGAACTCGAGATCGTGAATCTGGACAAATTGACGTATGCGGGCAGCCTCGACAATCTCAAAGATGTGATGGAACACCCGAGGCACCGTTTCGTACAGGGGGATATCGGCGATGGGGCGACGGTGCGCCGCTCCCTGTCTACGGCGACGGGGAAAATGTGCGCGACTGGCTGCATGTCGAGGATCACTGCCGGGCAGTGGACGCAGTTCTGTACGCGGGGCGTGTCGGCGAAGTGTACAATGTGGGCGGAAACAACGAGTGGAGAAACATCGACATCACGCGCTTGATATTGGAGATATTGGACAAACCCGAATCGCTGATCACGTATGTGCAGGATCGGCTTGGCCACGATCGCTGCTATGCGATAGACGCTGCGAAGATCCGCGCAGAGCTGGGGTGGTCGCCGAAGCATTCGTTCGCGGAGGGGCTTCGTGCTACTGTGGCGTGGTATCGGACTTTGTAGTGGTGCGAATGCCGTGGGCCAATCAGGGCTTCAGGGCTTTAAGCGCCCACGGATGCGGGCAACCGTCAGATGGCAAGCATAGAGGCATTTCATCACCAATGAGAGTAGCGCAGTAAGCCAGGTCGGGTAACGCGCGGCATGGTGCTTGCGGTAGTAGATCAGCATCGTATTGTAAAAATGGTACAGGGAGTGAGCGGACCGTTTTCCTCCGTTCCCGCCTTTATGGTGCACGGTGACCGAACTGCCTTCGTACCATACCCGATAGCCACCCGCCCGGATGCGGTAACACCAGTCGATATCCTCGCCATACATGAAATAATCCTCGTCCAGCCCGCCGACGCGTTCGTAGACTGCCCGGCTGACCATCAGGAATGCGCCGGACACGCAGTCCACCGCATAATTCGGGATTGTTGGCGAACGCGTATCCGCGATTGGCAGGCAGTTGTTCGGCGATGATGCGGACAAATCAGCTAAATAATTAACCACCCATACGAACAAACGTTCATATTTTATGATATGATAAGGGCAACAGAGTCGCGATGAGAAGAAGGTGAGCACCTTGAAGACTACATTAATGGAAGCATCGTACACTATTTTAGATTACGCTGATGGTGACTTGTTGCCTATCCAAACAAAACCTGGTGGCATGTCGGTAGAAAAATGGGTTTCAAGAGGAGGATGGCTTTCAGGAGTAGGAAAAGCATTTGAAGGTATGCGTTTTGTGAGGATAGATAGAGCTTTTTTTTTGAAGGGTGCTCCGGTGATTCTGTTTGCGACAGTGAATGAACCCAGCGGGCAGACCATCAAAGAACTCTTTCGCCGCGCGTGGTCTTTATCCCAACCGTCTCTGCTGTTCATCCAGTTGCCAGCCGAACTTTGTGTGTACAGCCTCTATGAAACCCCAGAAGTGCATGGTGCAACCTGGAATTCTCCAAAGCCGATTGAAATTGTGCGTTCCGTGGCGGATATACAAGATCAGTTGAAATTCTGTACAAGAGAGAACATAGAGTCTGGGCTGTTCTTCAAATCGAAGCGGTTTCAGGCCACCGACGGGCGAGCGGACTGGCGATTCATGGAGGACCTCAAGACTGTTCGATCCGAACTCATGAAACTCGGTCTGGGAGGCCGTAACATTCGGTACGCGCACACCCTGATTGCCCGTTCCATTTTTATTCGTCATCTCGAAGATCGGGGCATATTGACGGCCGAGTACTACAGGGCATTGGTGAGTAGGCATCACAATTCCACGTGGGGATCAATTTTGGATCGGCGTGATCCATCGGATGTGATCTCTTCGGTTTCTGAGTCATTATTTCTAAAAGCACTACAGGAAAAGGAGTTCACATACGCCCTGTTCCACCAATTATCGATCGACTTTAATGGTGACATGTTTCCGCACGATGAGCTGGAGATCCACATTGTGAAGGAAGTTCACCTACAGTGCTTACGAAAGTTGTTGATCGGAGACGTCGGTCAACAATTGCGTTTATTCCTGTGGGCGTACAAGTTTGACGTAATCCCCGTTGAACTGATCAGCAACATCTATGAAGAGTTCTTTCACTCTGAAAATGCGGCTCAAACCAGTAGGGTTCAGGTCAAAGATAATAGCACTCACTACACGCCCGCGTCGCTGGTGGATTTTGTATTGTCCCATACATTGACTGTCGAGCGCCTTCGCCAGGACCCCCGCGTACTGGACCCTGCTTGTGGGTCTGGGATTTTCCTCGTGGAATCCTTTAAGCGAATCGTACGCTATCATATTGCTTCCCATCCTGAAACGCGGGTGAATCAGAAATTTTTGAAAAGGATCATCGCGCGACAGATAGCTGGTATGGACGTAAACGGCGATGCGTTGCGCATTGCGGCGCTGAGTCTGAATTTAGCATATCTTGGTTTCCTGGATCCGCCGGATATTTTGGAACAGCGAAAGCTGCCTGTGTTGATCGTTAAGCGGAATCAAATGAAGGCCGACGTAGAATATCTCGATGTCCTGGTCGATATGGATGCTTTTTCAATACAGGAACAAAGTGGCGTTGATGCCAGATGGGGCGACGGAGAATTCGATATCGTGGTTGGCAATCCGCCTTGGGGCGCCTCTTCAAACAAAACGATGAGGGTATGGCTTGAAAAACACGGTTTGCCTGTTGGCGACCAGGAGCAGTCGCAAGGATTCGCATGGCGCTCTCTGGAGTTTCTCAGGAATAATGGGTGTGCGGGCTTGCTCGTATCAGCGGGTGTTCTCTTTAAACGGCACCCAAAGAGCCGTCTATTTCGCAGGACATTCCTCGCGTCCGTACGTTTGCAACAGGTAGTTAACTTTTCACATGCACGGACTGTGTTTTTCAGAATGTCGAGCGCCCCTTTCGTCTTCCTTGAGTTTGAAAAGAGAGAGCCAAATGCCGAGGAATCGACAGATGGAGTTGTTCAATACTGGACGGCCAAGAGAACGATCGCCACGCAAGTGGGGCCATCTATTCTCATGAATAAAGCAGATGTCCACCTTGTGACACAACAAGACCTGAAAGATGACGATGCGCTATGGAAGGTGTATTTTTGGGGAGGACATGAAGACCGATCCATCCTTCAATATCTGCGCACTTTTCCCTCACTTGAGGCGGAAGCAAAAAAGCGTAAAGAAACGTACGGACAGGGCTTCACAGAAGGGAAAAAGAAGCCCAACACGGAGCTGGAACAATTTGCATACCTTCCTGTCAAGAATTTTGAGAGCTACGGCCCACTGGGAAAAGACTGGTCACCGCTTCCTGTCACCGTGAATTCGGTGAGCAACATAGAGTTGTATGTCGGATGGAGACTGCTCATCCGAAAGCAGATTTGGCGGAAAGAGAACAAGATCCGGGTTCGTGCGCGCATGGAGAATACTCCGTTTTGTTTCAATAAATCACTAAACTGCATTACGATGAATAATTTTACGGAAGACGAGAGAAAGGTCGTCTTAGGCATTATGTGGTCGTCATTCGCCACATATTACTATTTTATGATGTCTTCGAGTTGGGGAATATGGCACTTTGAATTGGGTTTGTCGGAAGTTTTGAATATACCAATTTGCTTTCCAAAAGAAGATGCCTTGATGAGACGGATCGGCGACGCTGTCGATAGTCTGAGACATTTGGACGACTTTCCTGCTTACGGATGGGACTATGAAGTGACGCGTTTGGAACATGAGTTGGATGACGCCGTGTTTGAATTATTTGAACTACAGGAGCGGGAGAGGGAACGGATCGTGGAGATGTGCACGGATGGTTTCGACCTCCTGTACAAACGAGAACAGAGTGCCGTTCTGCAGCCGGTAGATCTCAAATCCAGATTCATGGAACTGTATCTGCAAACATTTGTTGATGCCTGGCATCCTGTACTCGCTTCCCATCGCCTTCAACTGAGGGGGCGCATCATCGCTGCGAGTCACGGGTTATCCGTCATTGCCGTGATCTTTACGATACAGGGTCAAAATGACGACGAAAGCGATGTATCTCCACCGACGCCGGAGGATGAATGGGGTTTTGTGTTAGCTAGATTGGAACAGGGATTGCGATCATCCTACAATAGTCATCATGTTTTCGTCGATGGAATGGTTCGGGTCATGACGGATACGGACATCATCATAGTCAAACGGAATGAAAAGAGACTATGGACAAAGAGCGTGGCTCGTGAGGACGCGCAGGCTACTGTGCTGCAATTGATCCACGCGCAACAGAATAAGGCGGGCCAATAAATGAATCCAATTCGATTTTCGAAACTGGACGTCTGGAACGAATTTGAACAGAAGATTCATTCAGCAATTCGACTTTCATTGCATGCTTTGAGGGAAATCGACAATAAGTCAAATCTCGAAGAGCCGTCTCTCAACCGTGTGATGTACCAAGGTCTAAGAAAGGCATTTTTTGAGAGTAACTATCCGTTTTCTATACTATTCGATGCTCCTAACCAACCCGACCCAGAGGATGAAAAACCGGATACATGGGAGCGCAAGAGACCAGATCTTCAAATTGTATGGGTCGATGACCAGGCCGAGAATTCCAGAGACCATCAAAAGACGTACGTTATCGAATGTAAGCGCTTGGGTGAACCGTTATCCAAAAGATCGCTGACAGAAGCATATGTCCACCAGGGAATTGTTCGATTCGTCGCAAAGGAATACTCCTATGGACGTTTGGCGGGGTCGGCCGCGATGATCGGATACATACAAAATCGGGAACCTGATGATATTTGGAAAGAAGTAAATGATATCCTCTTTGAATGTGGGTTACCCGCCCTATCGCGTCCGTTGCGGTCGGAAAACAGTGTGAACGAGATGAATCATACTCTTGACCGAAGTTGGATCAGTGGACGGCAACTTATACTCCGGCATTTTTGGATGGATCTTCGGTAACCACAGAGTGAGTGCGCCCATGCAGGAGGCGCCGGACCTGATCGTTTCACAATATCTCGGTCTGATTATAAAATGCAACAGCCGTGATTTAGTCAAGGGGCCTTAAGCCGCCCACGGATGCGGGCAAATGTCAGGTGGCATGCATAGAGGCATTTCAGCGCTATAGAGAGAAGCGCAGTAAGCCAGGTCGGGTAACGTGCGGCATGATGCTTGCGATAGTAGATCAGCATCGTATTGTAAAAATGGTACAGGGAATGAGCCGATCGTTTCCCTCCGTTCCCGCCTTTATGGTGCACGGTGACCACGTCGCCTTCGTACCACACCTGATACCCGGCCGCCCGGATGCGGTAACACCAGTCGATATCCTTGCCATACATGAAATAATCCTTGTCCAGCCCGCCGACGCGTTCGTAGACTGCCCGGCTGACCATCAGGAATGCGCCGGACACGCAGTCCACCGCATAGTTGGCGTTGTCAGGAAGATAGGTGAGATTGTAACCGGCAAATAGCCGAGACCGCGCAAACAGCAGGGACAGGCCGGATAGGCGCGCAAAGCTGTTCCACAGGGTGGGGAACGAACGGCGACATGCCCGGTCCAGGCGCCCGTCGGGGAGCAATAGACGGCATCCGGCCACTCCAATCCCACCGCCGATTTCACTGGTCTCGCCGGTTTCGTCGACTTCGCCGATTTCGTTGTTTGCTGGCCGCAGTCGACTCGCGCAGGCGCTGATGGTCTCTCTTGCCACTTCCGTGTCGGGGTTCAGAAGCAACAGGCAATCGCCGGTCGCGCGTGCCAGGCCGCGATTGTTGGCAAACGCGTACCCGTGATTGGCTGGCAATTGTTCGGCGACGATGCGGGCAAATGGTGCGCTGGCGGTCGGCCTCTCCTGCGTTTCGTCTGGAACGTATGACTGCACCATGGCCCAGGTCCCGTCCGTCGATGCGTTGTCGATGAAGACGAGTTCCATGTCGCCGGCGCAGTCGGACTGCGCAAGGGCTTCGAAACACGCGGGCAGGACCTCTGCGGAGTTATAGGTGACGATGATGACGGAGATCACGGGGGTCACATGTTCCACGGCGCGCCTCCTGGGGTCTGGCGCCCTTCGTCGCGCGCGCCGGGTGGATTCGCTGCACTCGTGGCGTCCGCTGCGCCTATTTCACTCGTGGCCTGCGTTTCGTCTGGTGCACTCGTTGCGTGCGCAGTGTTCGGAGTGTTCGGTGTACTGGCAGTACCTATTGGGGCGCGTGCATCCAGCCAGACGAGGCGCTGGCTCCGGTTCCAACGCTGATTTTCGCGAATGTGGCGCACCGCCAGGCTTGCCGCGTCAGGGTCGCGGACGGTTAGCAGGACAAAGCGCGCTGACTCCACGAACAGGCATGCCCAGAAGAAAGGCCGTCGGGGATCGAGATATTTGGTGACGATGGCGATCTGATTGGCAAAGGAATGCGCAGCCGCCGCCGTGGACGGCGTGTGGTGTCGCTTCCAGCCGCGGTCGTGATGGGCGACGGCCGACGGCTCATAGTGGAATGACCAGCCCAGAAGGCGAGCGCGCCAGCACAGGTCCACGTCCTCCTTATAAATGAAAAATGTGTCGTCGAAGATGGGGCCATGTTCCGCGAGTTCGCGCAGCATGGACATATTGTACAGGGCGGCGGCGCCGCATACTCCCCAAACTGGCTGCGGCGTTTCAAATTGCCCTTCATCCTCGCGTCCGGCGCCGCGGTCGCGGGCATGGAGGAAAGGCCCCATGCGCAGACCCGCGCTGTCAATCGTGGCGGGAACAGGGGACTCGACTGGGTGGCGCGACGATTGGGGGTCGGGTGTCGATCCTGCTCCTGATCTGGTCCTTGATTCAGCTTGCGATCCAGTTTTTTGTTCATCCGCCGATCCGGCTCTCAATAGTTTTCCGCTGACTCCGCCCACGCGGATCCCATGCGAGTCGGCTGCTTGCGCGCGAGCGATGACCTTTTGCGCATAGTCTGGCGCCAACACGACATCCGGGTTGACCGTGAGCACGTAAACGCATGTGTGGGGGAGGGTGGGTGCTAGGGGCGCAGACGATTTTGAGGGTGCCAAGGGTGGGATGAGCGGTGCATGGGGCGACAGAGGCGGTTCGGGCGCTTGGGCAGCTTGGGATGCTCCGTGGGTCTCGCGGATCTCAACCGCCTCTGGCGTCGCCACTATCTTGGGCGCGCCACTCGTCCCGAGCGCTCCGCTCAGGCAGTGATTGTGTCCTGCTGCGTAGCCGACGTTGGTCTTATTGATATGAATGCTGAGGTCGACGGACGCGGGATGCGCGGCGACGAGTTGCGCGACCTGCTGGCGCAGGACATCGGCCGTGCCGTCCTGCGACGCGTTATCGAGGATCACGATCCGGGTGGGCGGCAGCTCCTGTTGCAGCAGGGAGGCCACGCAGGCGGTGATGCACGCTGCGCTGTTATATGTCACAATCTGCGCCAGATACGCGCTATGCTGCTGTGCGTGTGCCTGTGCGTTTGCCATCCCTGGTCGCCCCCGTTTCCCGTCCCATCCAATCCGGCCGTGTGTCCATGCCGCCAAAGTGAACGCCGACCAATAGGCTGACCGGATCGTGGGGCCACTTTACCTGTTCATAGGCCGTGCCTCTTCAGATCTGCCTGCACCATGATTCCGACCAACTCATCTAACCGCGTGCTTGCCTTCCATCCCAGTTTCCGCTCCGCCTTGGACGCATCGCCGAGCAGGAGATCGACCTCCGCCGGACGCATGAATTTTTCGTTGGTTTTTACATAGTTTCGCCAATCAGGTATATCCGCGTGGGCAAACGTCTTTTCCACGAACTCTTGCACGGAGTGTGTTTCGCCCGTCGCGATGACGTAATCGTCAGGCTGGTCCTGTTGCAGCATGAGCCACATGGCTTCGACATACTCGCCCGCGAAACCCCAATCGCGCTTGGCGTCCATGTTGCCCAGGGTGAGGCGGTCGAGCTTTCCCGCTTTGATCTGGGCCACGGCGTCAGTGATTTTGCGCGTGACGAATTCGATTCCGCGCAGCGGCGACTCATGATTGAAAAGGATGCCGGAACAAGCGAACATTCCGTACGCCTCGCGGTAATTGACCATCATCCAGTGCCCATAGAGTTTGGCCACGCTATACGGACTGCGTGGATAGAACGGCGTGGATTCGGATTGCGGGATTGCCTGCACCTTTCCGAACATCTCGCTGGTGCTGGCCTGATAAAACCGCGTGTCGGGGCTGGTCAGCCGGATGGCCTCAAGGAGATTGGCGACTCCGAGTCCCGTGACTTGCCCCGTGAGCACGGGCTGGTCGAAGGATATTCCGACAAAACTCTGGGCGGCAAGGTTGTATACCTCGTGCGGTTGGTATTTTTGCATCATACGGATCTGGCCCGACAGATCCTCAAGGTCCATGCACTCCAGTATGACCTGATTTTCAACGCCCAAATACTGCAATCGCCACGTATCGATACTGCTAGTCCTGCGATAGGTTCCCACCACGCGATACCCTTTATTGACCAGGAGTTTGGCGAGGTACGCGCCGTCCTGACCGGTGATCCCAGTTATCAACGCCGTTTTTGTCACAGTTGTCTATCTCCTCGCATTATGGTTTGGATTGATTTGAGTATAGCCGAACGAAACGCTGCTGGCGAGAACTGGGAGGCATGCTGGCGTATACTTCTGCGTGAAAGCTTATCTGTTCCAGGAGTTCGATGGCCTGCGCAACCGCCTCGGGAGTCTGTTCGTCGAAAAGAATGCCGGTCTTCATCGGTATGCCGGCACGGCGTCAATAGCCCCGTCTTGATGCGATCAGACACGGCGCTGCTGCACGCGATGTATCGTGTGACACGTTGCGCTGCGGCGTAATCCCAGCGGCGCATCCAGCGCATCATCACCGACATGATGACTCGTGCTATTGGCGACCGCAAACTGTTGCGGTAGTCCTCATACCCGCTCCAGGCATACCTCATGGGCGTATAGCAGTAACTGACGTGCATGGCGCCGCGTCTGGGCCGGACGCCGTTGGCGCACGCGTGGCTGCTGGTGATGACGAGGTCGTACTGGCTCATGTCAAGCCGGGCATAGGCGAGCGGCATCAGAAACAGGTACTTCTGATACAGACGGTGCGCCCACGGCAGTCGCTGTATGAACGTCGTGCGAATGTTCCGATCAGCCAATTCCCCCGGCAATTCGGAACGGCGCAGAACTGACGCGTAGATCACCGCGTCTGGAAACATGCGCGCAAGTTCCAGCAGGACCTTTTCCGACCCGCGGAAATTGATCAGCCATTCGTGTACAAGCGCAACTTTCATCGTTTCAGGCTGACTCTCCATGGAACAATCCTTTCCAGAGGGTGCATGCGGACCTTCGCAACGATCTCCACACAGAGGCGAGTGCCGTTCAATTATTTGAGTTTATCATGTTTGGGCTCAGATTGGTCGAGTCTCCTCTGGCTTCCACTGTAACGATGTGGGTTCTGTGGGCGGCATACACGCGACAAACTCGTACACGCGCGATCAGATAGTTCGGTAGTGCGCACGATAGTCATCCGAATTGATCGGACACCTGTATAAATCGCCCACTCTACGACGATCGCGATCGGTCAAACTGCGTGCACCATGCTCCATGGTCTTTTTCAGTCGGCATCGCTTAATTCATAAAACGTTGGAGTTGCATAACGAGGAGATGGACGGTCGTCGAGGGGTTCGCCTGTGCAGGGCTTGTGCTGGCGTGTAGGTCCAGAAGCCTCTTCGCATGTTCGATGGCCACGGTCTGTTGACTGCGCAGGATATCGTACATTGGAGCGCGTTTGTCATATGGATATCCCAAATACGCTGATAGGTTGCGGATGTAGTCCTGTCGGCACAGTGCAGAATCGCAGTAATCAAAGTGCAAAAGAAACCAAAGTTCAAATGCTTCATTTGAGTACGCCACGTTGATTCCTTCGGACTTCGCTTTTCTAATTGCGGCGTTGAAGCCATCCGGAGGATTGGAATCTCTGTCAAATACACACCACACTTGGTCATACGGCTCGGACGACTCACTCCGACGCTTCATGCAATATTGAACAAGAGACAGGGTGCTCATCCCTGCCCCGAAGATTTGTATATCCGCGGAGGTGACTCGAAACGACCGGAAGTAATTGGGCTCCGTTTTTGCGCCTTCGCAAACGATAAGAAAACGTTCCTTCGGTTCGCGTAGGGCTACCTTCCGCGTTAGATATTGCGCATGCTGGCGGGGTTGTTTCATTGGCCCGACCCATCCTCAAACGGCCTGAGTACAGGAACAGCCCCAAAGCGGCCGAAGAGATAGTCCTTCCTCAGGGACGCGTTCTTGCGCGGCTTGAACTCGGCGACTGAGAAGAGACTCGAAGCGCCATAGCGGTCTTTCTCCACCAGCCAAATCTCGTCCCGTCTAACATCCGGTTCCTCCAGAACCTCGGAGGAATGCGTGCTGAAAATCAGTTGTGCGCGCCGATTGTCATCTCCATGAAATAACCCGATCAGGTAGCGTACCAGAAGCGGATGAAGCCGGGAGTCCAGCTCATCGACCAACAGGATTCCGCCGCTGGACAGTGTCAGCAGCATTGGACCCGTGAGTTCGAAGACCTTGCGAGTGCCGGCGGACTCCGCACGATTCAGGTCAAATATCTCTTCGCCGACGGCTCTGCCCTCTTCGTCATAGACGACATGAGCCGTCCGTACCACAGAAAGCGTGCGGACCAGACGCGAAGGCGCCGGAGGGTCCGAGAGATCCCCTTCGGATCCCGGAAAAGATTCCTGCTCTACGAACAAGCGCTCAATCCCGAGGTCAATCGATTTGATCAATTCGCCGATTCTGGAGCTGTATCGCTCGTCTGACAGCAACCTCATCGAGACGATCCGGTCGAACCGGTCGGCTCCCACCACGCGCACCGTTCCAACCCAACCCATGATGCGCCCGGCGATTTCACCGTTAAATTGGGCGGCGACGGACAAAAACAATGAATTCGGCCTCGTCCGCTCGGCAAGTCCATGACCTTCGGTAAACTGGCCACTCATCGAAAAGTCCTGCCCATCGCGTTCGTACAGCTTCCGTTCCCGCTGCTTGGGCGTGTGGTACAGCCATTCGCTGACCACTCGCTCGCGATCCACCTCGAAGCCATACCGATACCGCGCTTCGTCGATCAGCATGACGATTTCGAAGAAACTGGGCTGATCGACCGAGCCGGAACTGAGGGCGTAGGACTGTACGTCGATTGGGTCCCCCGCCTGTGATTCCCTGGAGGACTGCCGCATCCACTGCGTCATCCAGGCAAGCGCCTTCAACAGATTGCTCTTTCCGCTCGCGTTTGCTCCGTAGACGGCAGCCGTCTTGAGCAGACGCAGATTCGCGGTGGTCACCACCGCCGTCTCTGAGTCCTGGAGGTTGGAAGGCACCAAACTTAACGTTGCGAGTTCCTTAAAGGACAGAAAATTTTTGACCGAGAACTGAACCAACATGGCTTACACCTCCGAGCGTCACAAGTCTCCATATCCAATCATTATTCTTGATTTTATCAATAATTAAACCGCATATGCAACACAGTTTTGCGTGATCCTCAAATTAAGTTGCGACAAGTCTTCACATCGCCGCCAAAAACGGCATTTGCGACGTTGGCGCGTGGAATTTCCGGGTTCCCAAAGGACAAGCTGGACTTATATGTTCCTGGAGGCGCGTCGATGGCTGGCTTGAAACCGCTGAACGAGCCCGAGGGTTCCGAGATTTCAGAGGCAGGGTGGCAATACACGGCGACTCGATGTTGGTGTAACCTTGGTGATTATGAGTAAGACGAACATGCCGATGGCTAATATAATGGTCAAGAATTGATCAAATCACGGAGCGCATTCCTCCAGGGACCCTGCCCAAAAGAGGGCCTGCAGTTCGTGCATTTTCGAGATAGACTGTCATGGCGCTTCGCGCCACCAAAAACCGGGAAAAACATACACCTGCGGCGATATTTCGAGATAGCCTGCAGGTTTAAGTTCATAAAGAATCGAACCATAACTTTGGCGGTCATGCGTTTGATTGCATAAAACTATGCGCGCAACAACACACTTATATGTGTACTGGTGCATATATCAGTGTTATACTCGGGGGTGAAGATGTGTCGGAGGAAAGGAAGGGGCTGAACAGTTCCATGAACACGTTGCAGGAGATTGAGATCGTTCGCGGCGGATTCCAACTTGGCGGCCGTGTTAGTGTTACCCAGTTGGGACGTTCCACCGAGTGGCGCGAAACTCTAAAAGAAATGTCGGCTTTAGAAGTTGTCGACCGCAATCAAACTGCGGCCGTATTGCTGAAACCAGAGACATACAAGGCGATTTGGGCGTATCTTCAGGAAATGGAGTCAGAACTGGAGCATATCCAGATTGAAATGTTGTTGTCCCGTCGGGAAAAAATGGACAATTGGGCGTCCGGAGACGATTTGTCCGCCAGAGCAACCGCCAATTTCACGGAGCGGCGGGATAAGATCAGGAGATTTCTGGATGGCGATCAATGATGAACGATTGAGGGAATGGATTCGAATCGTCTCTGCTGTTCCGGGCGTTGAGATGGACGGAGATGCGCTTGTCGATGATATTGTGTTGATCGCTCATGTTTTTGATGATCCACAGAGGTTTGAAACTGCCATGTCTCAAATCGTCAACTCTCTCAATCTCATTGTGAAGAAAAGAGATATGGGTGCAGAACTCAAATCCAATTTGAGCGCATGGAGATGCTTTCATTTTCAAAGTCGACGCACCGCCAAACACCCGGCCGATCTTCGCATCGTGTACCAGGATACCGGCGCGGCCATTCGGGTTCGCGGATTTGGCCATCGGTGGCTTCCGGATGATATATATCGGCGGCTGTACCTCCACGAAAGACAATGATCTGCCATTTGACTCGCTCAACAATGGAGGATGCCTTTTTTATCTCACGGAAGCAGCCGCCTGCTCATTGTTTCCCAAGGGCATTCTTCGTGAATATGAGCGCGTGTCGCCGCGTCCCCATTCAGGTTAGCCAGAAACACCTCAGTATACCGTGCTGATTTACACCTCATTCCGGAGATCGTCGATGCGCCGTGCTACCGTGATTCTTTCCGCCGCACACGCATCTGCAGGTGGAGACGGGAGCAGAAGACGTTTGGCAGCGAACCGAGCAAGTGCGCGTTCTCTTCCTCGATGCAGACGGCGCAGGCTTGTCATGAACCGTCTCTTCGACTAAGGCCAAGTACCTGTCGAGCGTCCATTCTGCAGCCGCTGCGGTCACTTTCACAAACGCTTCCTCGTTGCCTTCATCCGCTTCACGGAGCGCATTCAGGTACGAAACTCTTTCTCCTGCCGTATACAGAGCAGGCGGGTATCCATGTTGCATCAAGATATAATTAACCAATAGTCTGCAGGTTCTGCCGTTTCCATCCGTGAACGGATGAATTCTTGACAACCGAATATGGGCTCGCGCCGCGAGTACAATCGGATGAACATCCGTCGCTTTTTTTAACCATGATTCAAATTCGGCCATTAACTCCGGCACTTTACGCCAATTGGGAGGAACATGTGCAGCACCGCGTATAAATACGGGCGCCCTGCGATACAAACCTGCTTCATCTTGTAGAATACCCTTCATGAGCATGGAGTGAAACCGCAATATAGTTCTTTCTGAAACAGGTTCTTTACTATCCAAGGCGACCGTGAGCCAATCCAGCGCATCATTGGCGTTGATAACTTCAAGATGATCGCGCAGGGGTTTTCCTGCGATCGTAATGCCGTGCTCCAATACAACCTGCGTCTCTCGTAAAGTCAATGTGTTGCCTTCGAGCGCTGTCGTTTCGTGCGCATATCGGACGCGAAAGTCTTGCAGCAGGCTTTGTACCGAGGCATGGGGAAGCGGGCGCGCGTGATCCAGTTTGGCTTTTTTGGCATCCAATCGTTGCAGCACATCCAATGGACTCATGACCGACTCCCCTCATCATCCAACATTGCAATGGCGCCAATGCATTACTGTTTGATCACATCGTGGTCAGGGGTTGGAGATGATTCAATTCGGATTTCTACGTTGCCCCCCATCGCTTCGACCATTCTCCGAAGTTTTTCAAGCGAGATGTTTTGATCCCCATTTTCGATTCGAGAAATTTCGCTTTGTCGGGTATGGAGCTTACGAGCCAATTCTTCTTGAGTCAATCCGGCCTGTTTCCGGAGTTGAATGAGTTGACGGGCAACCTCATACTGCAAGCGACTTTCTTCCCAATGCTTCTCGAACTCAGGGTTTTGTACGCGTTTACTGGGGTATTCTTGCAGATCGCTCACGGTCTGTTGTTTCCTTTCCGCTTGACGGCCCGAATTCCTCAAGGAGTTCCATTGAGCGCAGAACCTTGGCGGCATGTTTCTCGGTCAGTGACTCAAGGTAATCCTCCACGGGACCGTCTCCGTTTCCTTTGCGATAAAATTGAGTCTCCCGGCCCATGGCCTTATTATAACATATATATGATTTCGCTGCGAACGTCAGACGGGGTGCTGGTGGCCGACAAGGAAATGAGTCCTCACATTAAGGAACTCGTGGCTCCCTTTGAAGGGCGCCCGATGTTCGAGGAGCGCCGCTGGGGACTGTATCGCGTCATGGACTGTAAGGAGTTGTTTGACGGCACGGAGGATGTCGACGGTTGACCTCTATGGACACGGTCTCCGGCAAGGAATTATAATGGATGAATTGATGAAAGCGCATCAAAGCATAGCTATGCCGATTCGCTCGAAACCTGCCTACAGAGGAATTGTACAATAAGGGACGACAATTTCGGTGTAAGGACACGCATGTCATCAACGAACTGGGAATCCTCTGTTAAGGCGGGATAATAATTGGTCTCATTTTGTGTCCAAAGGAAAGCCAAATCGTACAACGCCCGAAAGCCTAAAAGGCGCGTGGGGGTAACCATTGATGGGATAGAGGGCGTCTTGGAAAAGGAGATGACAGAAAGATACCTAATTGATATAGGTAACGGTTTTAGAATAGACGAGGTTAGCGACGTGCAAATCGATGATGTCACCATCAGTTCCAACTCAATTCACGTACGCGGTTCATTTGTCGTCAGCGGGGAGTTGCAGTTTGGCCCTAGCCGCGATGGCATGGAGATAGAGGAATCGTTCCCAGGAACGTTCCAAGCAACACTGGATGGCAACTTAGAACCCCTACACGTGGATATCCACGTCGATACCTCTTCTTGGGAGGAAGACCGATATCAAGAATAAACCCAAAGATGAACAGCAAAATTCACTCGTTCCATCGGAACGGTTGGGGGAGGGGGAGCGGCGGTGAAGCTGGTGCTGCTGTCGGGTGGTTCAGGGAAGCGTCTGTGGCCGATGTCCAATGATATCCGCTCCAAGCAGTTTCTGCGGGTTCTGCCGACCGCAGGTGGAGAACCGATGTCGATGTTGCAGCGCGTCTGGACCCAGATCGGCGAGGCCGACCTGCAGGAGGATGCGTACATCTGCTCGTCGCGGGCGCAGCTTGATGTGATTGAGGCGCAGATCGGACGGGCCCCGTTCATCGAGGAGCCTGCGCGTCGGGACACGTTTCCGGCCATTGCGCTGGCGTGCGCGTATTTGTGGGACGTGGAGAAGGTCCCCGAGGATGACATGGTTGTCATTATGCCCATCGATCCCTACGTGGACAGTGAGTTCTTTGCAGGCCTCAAGATGCTGCCGCAGGTGTTGGAGGAATCGGGCGCCGACATGGTCTTGATGGGCGTGCAGCCCACTGAGGCCAGCGGCAAATTTGGCTACATACGCGTTGAATCCGGATTCCACGGGGGCGGCGGCGCGTCCGGATGGAAGCGGGTGGCGTCGTTTGTGGAAAAGCCGGCGCGGGACGCGGCGGAGCGATTGGTGGCGGAAGGGGCGCTGTGGAATTGCGGCGTATTTTGCTTCCGCTTGGGCTATATGAAGGGCGTGCTGAATGAGCGGGGGCTGCCGTTCTCGTTCGGCGAGCTCGCAGGGGCGTTCCCCTCGCTTCCCAAACGGAGCTTCGACTACGAGGTCGTCGAGAAGGCGTCCTCGATCGCCGTCCATCCGTTTTCGGGCCTGTGGATGGATCTGGGCACCTGGGGCTCGCTGTCGCAGCGGATCGCGGACCGGTTCATCGGCAAGGGAGGACAGTTCCGGTGTGAGGACACGCATGTCATCAATGAGCTGGGAATCCCGCTTCTGACGATTGGGCTGCGCGATGCGATCGTCGTGGCCACGCCCGACGGGATGCTGGTGGCCGACAAGGAAATGAGCACCCAGGTGAAGGAGATCGTGGCTCCCTTTGAGGGGCGTCCGATGTTTGAGGAACGCCGCTGGGGACTGTATCGCGTCATGGACTATCAGGAGCTGTCGGACGGCACGGAGGTTCTGACGCGCTGGATCGAACTCTTGCCGGGACATAATCTCAGCTACCATAAGCATGAGAGGCGCGCGGAGATGTGGACGGTCCTGGAGGGCAACGGGGAGGTGGCCGTCGACGGGCGTCTGGTGCAGGTGACGGCCGGCGATGTGGTCAGGATTCACCCCGAGCAGTGGCATGCGATCCGCGCGCGGGACAAGCTGGCCTTCATCGAGGTTCAGCGCGGATCGGAGATCGTGGAGCACGACATCGTCCGGCGGTATCATACATGGGCGGAGATCGTTGATTATCTTGCCGTGACCGGGGGCCTGCGGAGTGTGGAAGCGGCGGTGCCGATGAAGGCCGGTTCCGCGCCGTCGGCGTAGTCGGACGGCGCGGGCGGGCAGGGCCATGCGTGCGGGGAGGGTATGGAGCCTGGCCGCTTTATAATCTCATAAAGGTATACGAATTCGAGTGGATCAAGATCAAGGATATGCTTCAATTTCAGTCGAAGGCTTTCGCGACTTTCGTAATCCTTGACTCCAAACTGATGTTGGAGCTCCCGCAGTTCATTTACCGCTAGATCCTCACCGGCGCATGCATTTCCCTTATGTGCTCAAAGTCGCCATGCAGGCTGATCAGGAAGACGTCGTGAAACTGATCCATGCCTAATTCGAGGGATCACAAGCGATTTTGCGAAAATGAGGGTTGGGAACTTTTCAAGCAGACGGATCATTACTTCTAGCCGACGCTATTTTCCGAGATTATGGAGATCAATCGAGACCGGGCCTGGATGTGAACTTATTTCAGATATGAGAGAAGCATCCGACGTTTCATGCAATATTGAACAAGGAGATGACTAAAGGATACCTAATTGACATAGGTAACGGTTTTACAATAGACGAGGTTAGCGACGTGCAAATCGATGATGTGACCATCAGTTCCAACTCAATTTACGCACGCGGCTCTTTGTCGTCAGCAATGAAGATGCAGATTTAGATAGGGGTTCCTGCTGCGGTCATGGACATTCTTCGTGAAGCGGTGTTCGAAGCGCTGGCGGCGCTGCGTCGCAGGCATAGCTATTATTTGGATTGACTGCTAGACGGGGGCGAAGTAAAGACGGCATACGTGCGCCACATGGCCCGGTTCAATGCGGCCCAGCATGGCTGCGCCGTTGGTTCTCTTGGAATATCTGCAAGTCTGGTTGTTGGGTGTCTCTGAAAGGGCGCGTTGAATCGTTTCGCTGAGCTTAAACTCGCAGCTTCCATTGACTAGTGCTCCGCCGTAACTCTCTGGCGAGTTCCAGAAGTTCTTTCCTTGTTCGATTTTCAGTTTGCTTTTCAGCGGATGAGATAGGGTGCGGTATTCCTTCCCAAAGCTATTTTCCCAATCAGCGACGAACCATGCCTCAATCTCTGGCGAGGCAAAGAGCACCTCGGTATTCGTCTCTCGTTCAAGAGCTTTATTCACCTGGTCCGACAATTCCAACTTCCAACTTTCATATTGGTCTCCGTCTCCGTTGAATCTGCAATCCAGGTCATCAATAAGCAGAAAGTAGTCGTAATCGTGGCTGCGGTAGTACTTTTGTAAACGCGAGAGCATATTCTCAACTAACGATTTTCCGGTGATGCCGCGCTGTTCCACTCTCGGCGCCGATTCGTTGCGGCTGAATTTGCCTTTAGGTTTCATTTTCGTTGGAAAGCATCTTTGCCATCGTACATGCGGGTTTATCTTTTCCAGAAAAGGCGGCATGCCACCCATTTCTGTATAGCCTCCGGTCATGAAATAGCCGATTTTAATCACCACGGCCACCCGCCCAACAGGGGTTCTCCAACGCGGTACAAGTCTCCCAACTCCCAGCCATCGTTCAAAAAATTACTGACTTGGTCGGGATGAGCTGGAATAATGGTCTGATCAGAACTCAAACTGCCCACCAGAAGATTCACCTCTCCTTGTTGAAAGGCCTCAGTGAAACCATCCAGCAAATCAGGCGAATGGGTGCTGATGAAAATCTGATCTGCCGAGCTTGACGTAAGGATCCAGCGTGCCACGACTTTCAGCCAGGCTGGATGGAGGTTGACCTCGGGTTCGTCCAGACTGAGAAGGGAGACCCTTTCGGGCGTATGCAACAGCAAATTCAACAGCATTGCTTTAAGGGTTCCGTCAGACATTTCCTTTAGTTTAAAGGGACTGTTGTCGATGCGCAACTCCACATCCACGTTGGTCTGTGTTCGATGCAGCACCTTTACTTTAGACAGTCCATGAATGAGTTCCCTCAGAGATTCCGTATACGTATCCAAGAAATCATATTGTTTGTCGAGGAAACTTAAAACGTTAACAAAATTGGAGCCGTCTCGTCCAAGTTGTGTCGAGTCCATTTCAAACTTGACAGGTTCTCTAAGTGTATCCAAGCGAAGATACGTACTGGAGTACGAATAGTAGCCTTCGAAATAACTCTTTACTTTTTGGACTGCCTTCATGAAGGTTGGATATACATCAGTGCGGAACTTCGCGTCCTCTAGCAGAGTGGTTACTTGTCTGAAAACGGTGTCCCGGGGATCTACGTCCAAGTATATAGTTCTTGGTTTCCCTTCCGTTCTGGCGTGGGCGGAAAATGCCCCTTTTCCATTAGGTTCACTGGGACTCAAAAAGAAATTATACGGACTGGCATGTCCCTCGGCGGGTTGTTCGTACCGCAGTTGCTCATGTGTTATAAAAAAACCTCTGGGTGGTTGATCCGCTTTGTCTATCTGAAAGCTGATATCGTAACACAGATCGTGATACTCTTGGTCAGGGGTGAAGACCCACTTGAGATTGATCTGCGCAGGACGATCCGAAGCGCGGCGCAAAATATCGTCCCATCCTCTTAGTGCTATTTCTGACAAGAATCCAGAGTCTTTTCGTTCGCTGAGCAATACATGTGAAAGAAATCCAACCGCATCGATCAAGTTGGTTTTTCCGGAATTGTTTGGACCGATCAGGATGTTAATCCGCTTCAATGGCAGTTCATTCAATCGCAGATTTCGGTAATTTGTGGCCGTGAATTTCTGGAGCATGTCGCGCTCACCTCGCCCTCAGGATCGTAACTGTAGTGTAGCACATTACGCGCCGGATTCGAGAACATGATCTTTTATACAGCAACTTGCCTTCTGACAAGTTGCCATGGTTGGCGGCGGCCGTCAGGCCATGTTGGTTTCGGGAACGCGACCATGATGAAGACCGGTTGGCCTGTGATCGTACTCAGTCGGGCGGCGGCGCGGAAACGGACAGGGACATGGACATGGAGACAGAACTCCCCTCTCGGGTTCACCCCGACGGCCGGCTGGCATGCGCGGTCGGGTCGGCGGAGCAACTGCGAGAGGGGAGTTCTTCCAAACTGTGCAAACGGCGTAGACTACGCAGACGGCGTGGACTGCGCAGAAAATCCTAAGACTCCAGCGGCCAGAGGGCTGCGGACTCTTCGTCCGTAAACGGGCGCGATCTCGTGATGAAGCGCACCCCTTCTGACGCGTCGAGAGAGAATCCGCCGCCGCGGCCTGGAACCGCGTCGATCACCAGTTGCGTGTGTTTCCAGTATTCGTACTGCGCGGCGCCGATGTAAAACTGGCACTCGCCGATTTCACCGAGCAGCACGTCCTGACCCCCGACTCGAAACTCGCCCGCCGGATAGCACATCGGCGCACTGCCGTCGCAACAGCCGCCGGACTGATGGAACATGAGGGGCCCATGCAGACCCTGCAGTTTGTTTATCAACGCGAGGGCCTTGTCCGTGGCGATGACTTTGCGCGTGTCCATCTTCCTCTGTCGCCTCCTTTGGGCCGATGTTGTCGAATTTTTTCGGACATCACCGATTTTACTTCGGACCTCGCCGATTTAGAAGAATCCGAGCGCCTTGGGGCTGTAGCTGACCAACAAGTTCTTCGTCTGTTGGTAATGTTCGAGCATCATCTTATGGGTTTCCCTGCCGATGCCGGATTGCTTGTATCCCCCAAACGCCGCGTGCGCAGGGTAATCGTGGTAGCAGTTGGTCCACACGCGCCCCGCCTGAATGCCCCGGCCCATGCGATAGGCCGTATTCATGTCCCGCGTCCAGACGCCGGCGCCGAGTCCGTAGAGGGTGTCATTGGCGATGCCAAGCGCGTCCTCCATGTCGGTGAAGCTGGTGACCGAAAGAACCGGCCCGAAAATCTCCTCCTGGAAAATGCGCATCTTGTTATTGCCCGCAAAAACCGTCGGCTGAATGTAGTAGCCGTCCGCCAGATCGCCCGGAAGGGAATTGCGCTCCCCGCCAGTCAGCAGATTGGCTTTCTCCTGTTTTCCGAGGTCGATGTAGGTGAGTATTTTCTCCATCTGTTCGGTTGAGGCCTGCGCCCCGATCATGGTTGACTGATCAAGCGGATTTCCCTGTTTCACCTTGCGGGTGCGCTCGATGGCCTGCTGGAGAAAGTCGTCGTAGAAACTCTTCTGGATCAATGCGCGCGAAGGGCAGGTGCAGACCTCGCCCTGGTTGAGGGCAAACATCGTAAAACCCTCCAGGGCTTTGTCGGCGAAATCGTCATTTTGTGCAAATACGTCGGCGAAGAACACATTGGGCGACTTGCCGCCGAGTTCCAGGCTTACGGGAATGATGTTCTCGGACGCATATTGCATGATCAGCCGGCCTGTCGTCGTCTCGCCGGTGAATGCGATTTTCGCGATACGCTTGTTGCTGGCGAGAGGTTTGCCAGCCTCCACGCCGAATCCATTGACCACATTGACCACGCCAGGCGGCAGCAGGTCGCCGATCAGTTCCATGAGCACCATGATGCTCGCCGGCGTTTGTTCTGCGGGTTTCAAGATCACACAGTTGCCGGCGGCAAGCGCTGGCGCCAGTTTCCAGACCGCCATCAAAATAGGGAAATTCCACGGAATGATCTGTCCCACCACGCCGAGCGGCTCATGAAAATGATAGGCCACCGTGTCGTCGTTGAGTTCGCTGAGACTTCCCTCCTGGGCGCGAATGACGCCTGCGAAATAGCGGAAGTGATCGATGGCCAGCGGGATGTCCGCCGCCAATGTCTCGCGAATCGGTTTCCCATTGTCCCAAGTCTCCGCGACTGCCAACAGTTCGAGGTTTTCTTCCATTCTGTCGGCAATCCGGTTGAGAATCAGCGCGCGCTGTGTCACCGAAGTCCGTCCCCACGCGCC
Source organism: Bacillota bacterium (assembly GCA_021793015.1). GTDB lineage: Bacteria > Bacillota > Bacilli > Alicyclobacillales > SLC66 > JAKADD01. The sequence continues at coordinate 5,623 of JAJYTO010000005.1, read as the reverse complement.
TTTGGCCTTGTGTCCGGCGTCGATGGCCAGTTCGATATCGTCCGCCGTCGATCTTGCAGCTTCGCAAAATACCTTGCCGTTGACGGGAGACGGGTTTTCAAAGTAGTTTCCCCTGACTGGCGCCGTCCACTCACCGTTGATATAATTGTTGTATCTCGGCTTGAAAGTCACCTTGCTGCCGGGCCGTCCCGGTTGTTCATAAATCATCCGCACATTCCTCCTCATGGATTATGGTCTTGCATCATGAATTCTGCACTCTTGATAGGCCTTGTATCTGACCTTGCATCCATAGATACGCAATATTCGTGCCAGCTATGAGAGCGCTTTCGGATCGAGGTTTGCTTCTTTTCCGTTGCGCCGGCGGGTGCTCCAAACCGTTACAGGTGTTCCATAACGGCGCGGTCTGTTGCGGACGCGTTTGGCAGGGTCCCTGCTGTCGCCGATCCGCCGTTGCGTCGATCCGCCGATCCGTCGATCCGCCGATCCGCCGATCCGCCGATCCGCCGATCCGCCGATCCGCCGATCCGCCGATCCGCCGATCCAAAAACGAAGTTGCTCGAATATTCCTGCGCGACGCATTATCCGGCGTTTTGTGCGAACGCCTGCCGGATCGGTCTCATCGCTCGTTTGCGAAGTGACAGAGGGAGGTGGCAGAATCATTGAAGGCGGAATTCACGAGGTCTTGTCTGCAGGCGCCGTACCTGCACGCGTCGTGGGAACGCAGCAGCGCGTACGGTGTGGATCCGTTGGAGGCCCGCGACGCCGCCATGCTCGACGCAGGCACGCTGCGTCATCACAGACAGGAGTTGCAGACGCTGCTCCAGCAGATGGAACCTTCGCTGATGCGGCTCTACACTTGGATCCGGCACACCCAGTCGTCCGTGATTGTGGCGGACACGAGCGGTTATATATTGGAAAGCATTGGTGACCCCGTTTTTCTGGACTCAGCGGACAGGATCCATTTGATGAAAGGAGCCTGCTGGACGGAGCAGCGGAAAGGGACCAACGCGATCGGCACGGCGCTTGTCGAGGAAAAACCGGTTGCGGTCGTCGGTCAGGAACACTTCTGCGTCCAGAATCAGTTTTTGTGCTGTGCGGCGGCGCCCATTTTCGACAGGACGGGAATGTTGACGGCGGTTCTGGATATCAGCGGCTACCATGAGCAATACCATCCGTCCCTTCTGGCGATGGTGGACGTTGTTGCCCGGAATATTGAAGACTGGAGGATCATCGGCGATGTGGACTGCCGTCTCATCATATCGCTGTCTGCGGACACAGGCGATCATGGTGGCCATCAGGCGCTGCTGGCGGTGGATGAGGACGGCGTTCTCGTCGGCGCGAATCGTGAGGCGCGAATGGCTTTGGGGATGCAGGAATGGCCCGGCCGTCCCGTGTTGCTGCCGGAACTGCTGGAAGGCTGCCAGCAGTTGCTGGCGCGCGCCCCGCAGTCGCTGGCTCAGAAAGTGTCGCTGCGGAGTCTCGGCGCGCGCAGTACGGAAGGCAGAACTGCAATGTGGCAGGCCGAGGTGTTTTTGGATCGCCGCGATCTTGTTGTTGGGTTCGCCCGGGGAGCAGATTCAAGAAGGGAATCCCGCTCCGGCGTCCCCGCGTCCACCGGGCCCCGCCCCAGCGCTTCCCAGTCCCCTTGGTCGACGAGATATTGCTTCTCTGACATCCGCGCCAGTGACGCCCATTTCCGGGCGGCGTTGCAGTTGGCGCGCCGGGCGGCGACGTCTGGCTACAATGTGCTGATCACCGGCGAAACGGGAACGGGCAAAGAGATGGTCGGCCAGGCGATGCATCGCGTCAGCCCGCGCGGGGCACATCCGTTTGTGGCGATCAACTGCGGCGCGGTGTCAAGCTCGCTGCTCGAGAGCGAGCTTTTCGGTTATGAGCCGGGTTCGTTCACTGGAGCCAAGGCATCCGGACAACCGGGGAAAATCGAGTTGGCGCACGGAGGAACGCTCTTTTTGGATGAAATTGCCGAAATGCCGCCCGATATGCAGACAGCCCTGCTCCGGGTGCTTCAGGAAAGAGCGCTTGTGCGGGTGGGAGGCACAAAACCGGTCTCCGTGGACATACGGATCATCGGGGCGACACACAAGGATTTGTGGCAGGAAACGCAGATGGGTCATTTTCGCCAGGATCTGTTCTTTCGCCTGCAAGGGATCCAGATTGCATTGCCGCCGTTGCGGGCGCGCACAGATCTGATGGATCTGACGTCGCATTTTTTGGAAGTGATTGGCGGCGAACTTCAGAAACAGCCACTGACGCTCTCTCCTGACGCCCGCAGGCTGCTGCAACAGTATGACTGGCCGGGAAACGTCCGCGAACTGGAGACGGTTTTGCGCCAGGCGGCATTTCTCGCGCCGGACAGCACTCTGCGCGCTCAGCATTTCCCGGCTCGCATGACGAAGGCCCATACGGCGATGCCGTCGTCTGTCGGGTCTTTGCCGTTGCATCCACACGCTCAGGGCGAGCGGCAGCGGCTCCAGCAGATCGAGATCCAGGCAGTGCTCGACGCGATGAGGGAAACGGACGGTAACATCTCTCAGGCGGCAAAACTGCTTGGCATTGGCCGCAACACACTCTATCGGAAATTGAAAAAAATTTGAGAGACTGCAAGAGGGATGCGACATATACACCCTCACAAAATCGCTGCGGTTGCGGGCGGGGCGAAGGGCTCAGGCACGACCGCGATTCGGCTGATCATTTCTCTGATTTTGCCTGCGAATCACGGAGCATGTGAATCGCGGCCACGGGATCATCGGCCCCGAAGACCGCGGAACCTGCCACCAGGATGTCTCCGCCGGCGGTTCTAAAGAGTGCCGCGGTTTCGAGGCTGATGCCTCCGTCGACCTCGATGAGGGGCCGGGATCGATTGCCCCGGAGGGCCGCCGCCCGCCTGACTTTTTCAAATGCAACGGGGCGAAAAGTTTTCCTTCCTGGCTCCAGGTCGACGCTCAAGATGACAATGTAGTCCACAATATCCAACAAATCTTCGAGAACATCAACTGACGTGTCCACTTTCAACGCGATCCCGGACCAAGCGCCGAGTTTTCGGATCTTGCCAAGTGTCTGCACCGGATTCGCGCACGCTTCCCAATGGACAGCGATTCTATCTGCTCCGGCGTCGCGAAACAACGGCAAAAATGGTTCAGGCTCTTCCACCATGAGATGGACATCGAGAGGAAGAGAGGTGCTTCGCCTTATGGCCGCAATGATATCGGGACCTATGGTGAAATTGGGAGCGAAACGCCCGTCCATGACGTCCAAGTGCAGGAGATCGGCTGAACCGTCGATGAGAGTACAGGTTTCGGCAAGATGTGCAAGGTCTGCCGCCAATATCGACGGGGCTATGTGTACACGACTCATGAAGTTGCCCGCTTTCTGCCGTTTTCTCATGTTGCGGATCGATGCCTGGATCGATGCCACTACGCGTCAGGCTTTGAGGATCTGCGACCAATCCAGTGTTAGTCGTTTCCTGCGGGCGTCGATGGCGGCGATCCTTCTGGACTCGAACGAACAAGCTCCATCGCTTGCTCTGCGGTCCATCCATCGTGCACGATGCGATTGAGTGCTTCGAGCATGGCATGGGGCTTCTCCGACTGAAATACATTTCTCCCCATGTCCACCCCTGCCGCCCCTTCCTGCATGGCCCGTTCCACCGTTTTCAGAGCTTCGAATTCCTCAACCTTCTTGCCTCCCGCCACGATGATGGGCACTGGGCATGAGGCCGCCACGGTGCCGAAATCCTGAGGGACATAGTACGTCTTGACAAATTGCGCCCCCAGTTCGGCGCAAATCCGACACGCCAATCGGAAATACTTCGCATCGCGTTCCATATTGCGCCCCACCGCCGTGACGCCCAAAACCGGGATTCCAAATCTTAACCCCGCGTCGACGAGTTTGGTTAAGTTGTGTATGGTTTTGCTCTCGTATTCGCCGCCGACATAGACCTGGACGGCCACGGCAGATACGTTGAGCCGCGCGGCATCCTCGATCGCAACGGCGATTTCTTCATTGGAAAGCTCTTTGAGGATGCTGGAACCGCCGCTGGCGCGCAGCACGATTGGATTCTGCGCCGCCGCCGGAACGGTGGTCCGCAACATTCCGCGGGTCAGCATGAGTGCATCGACCTGGGGCAGCAGAGGCACGATGTTCAAGTCAACGCGTTCCAAACCCCTTACGGGTCCCTGAAAATATCCATGATCGATGGCCAACATCACGGTGCGCCCGTCTGTCGGCCGGAAGATTCGCGCCAAACGGTTTTTCATGCCCCAGTCATAGGAACTGCTGCCTTTCAAAAAAAACTCCTTTCGTGAAAAGGGAACGTTTTCATAAAATCTGCTAATCGATGCGTCGTCAATATCCGGCATGCTCTCTCCTCCTCGTTCATTCTGAGTTCATCCTGGGCAACGTCTGCTGCGTTTCGAATGCTGGCGGCAGGATGTTCGGCGCTTGCCAGCTCCTGGCCCGAACATCCGCACACGAACTGCAGTAGCCGCAAATAGCCCCCAATGGCCGCTCCGTCCTCTCACAACCTCAGTCCCGGGCGGTGGTCGTTTATGTGCGTTTATGTTCGTTTCTCAAAACTATGATAATCATGCTGGCTGACCGTGTCAAGAGTCTATGAGTCGCAAGATTCTTCATAACAAGTTCCTTATAGGGCCGGTTTTGCCCTAGCTTGAAAATTAGGCTATTGACAAGTGCGTCGACCTGCTGCTAAAGTTAAGGTCAGTCGCACACAAACGAACACATATTATCGTTCGCGGAGGTTGTATGAATACTAGATTGGGGTCTTCGGCCTTGCTGCCAAAAGAGCGTCTCGTTAGAATCTACGACATTGTCCAAAAAGAAGGGACCGCTCGAGTGACGGAGCTGGCAGCTCTTTTTGGAACGTCAGCGATGACGATCCGCCGGGATTTGACGGAACTTGAAGCAAAAGGCCTTGTGGTTCGAACTCAAGGGGGGGTGGTGGCTCGAGACGGCATCCTTCGCGACTACGATGTCGATGTGCGCCAGACTCATAATGTCGAAGAAAAAAGCGTGATTGCAAAAGAAGCCATGCAGTTTATTCAGTCTGGGGATTACGTGGCGCTGGATGCGAGCACGACAGCTGTGGAGTTGGCGAAACACATGGTGAACCTGAGAGATGTGACAGTGGTCACCAATAATTTTATGGTAGCCAACATACTGGCGTCATCTCCGGTTGAGTTGGTTTTTGCGGGGGGTTATTTGCGGAGAGAAGCTTTTTCCACCGTTGGTCCGCTGGCTGAACATACAGTAATGCAATTTGCGTTCACCAAAGTATTCGTGTCGGGAACGGCGGTGGATTTGGATGCCGGCCTGATGGACAATAACCCGGACGAAGTGCATATGAAGCAACTGATGTTGCGCAACAGCAAGAAGCGGTATCTTTTGGCCGATTCTTCAAAAATGATGCATCGCGGGCTGATCAAAGTTTCACCGTTGGCTGAGTTTGACGCCGTGGTGACAGACGACCGGATTGATCAAGCGGTCGAACTCACGATGCGAAAAGCGAACGTCCCGCTGGTTATTGCGGGGGTGCGCGGCGGGTAAAACGCTCTGCGATCAAGGGGACATGTGATAAAGTCTGCAC
>JAJYTO010000165.1 GCA_021793015.1 Bacillota bacterium | reverse complement strand
AGCGACACGATCTCCGATACGAGCATGCATGACGTTTCTCCTGTCTGCTTGATTTAGAAACAACAACCTCGGAATTCTCAAGGATACTTGGTTCGACAACTTTCGCTCAATCGGCAACGCGCAATCACCACATCGTACAGAACCACGGCGTGGTTGCAAATCGGATCTTTTGCGGCGTATAGCAACGTAACCGAACCCTGGTTTAACCACTGTATGATTTGATTGACCGCTTGAATACAGCATTGATTAGTAGCAAGTTCTATTTCATAAGCTGCGCGAAACTCTGGAAATCGTTCGCCAATATGACCAAACCATGTGCGAAGTGCTGGGCTGGGGGCTACATCTTTGAGCCAGACATCTACATGCGCCTCTTCCTTGCGCATCCCGCGCGGCCACAGTCGATCCACCAGCGCACGCAGTCCGTCGTCTGACCGAGATTCAGCGTAGATCCGTTTGACATGAAGAGGAATATCCTTCATAATCGCCATGGTCACCACCTCGCTCGCACCACAGTCACAACCTATACACAGCATACCGTTTTTGGCGCATAATCGCGATTATTAACCCCAAGGATTTCGGCTTCACTCGCCTGCGCTTGATCCATTTACTGCCCGTTGTCCGGACAGACCCCGTGGGGGGCTTATCTGGTTCCGCCGATGGCCTATTTCTGAAGTGTTTAGGTGGCCCGAGTGTTCCTTGTATCCAACAAATCGACTCCTTCACCGACCCTTTAGCAACTCATAGCGACTGTTTGCCAGAATCTACTTAGAACTGATCGTTTCCCAAACTGTATAATATCCCAACCTCTCCTGTTGTGATCTATATCATACACACTGCCGCTACCTTGCGTTAATCTTAACTATGATATAGCACATAGCGAAAGATTGGAACCTGGAGTATGGTATAGTAAATGGACGATCTCAAAGATCCTGAGCACAATATAAAGAAAGGAGTTATTCGACATGACATTTGTCATCACGTCACCGTGCATTGATGTGAAGGATGCGTCATGCGTCGAGGCTTGCCCGGTAGACGCGATCCACGATGCAGACGAGACCTATCTCATCGATCCGGATACTTGCATTGATTGCGGAGCCTGTGAACCAGTTTGCCCCGTAACCGCCATCTTCCAGAACGAATTCGTTCCGGAATCAGAGCAAGGCTGGATCGAGAAAAATGCCGCCTTTTATCGCAAATGATTGGAGCCTATGATCTCGCTTGCTAAAACCGCATCTGTCGGTTGCAAACTGCGTAACATTCACTTTCAGCAGGGCGCTAATGTATTCGGGCCAAACAAAGAGACAGAATGGGTTCCCCGGCGAGACGCGACCCATTCTGTTAAAGAGCGATCTACTACCTCTCTGATGGGAATACTTGTACATCTCCCACCTCGTAAGACACGTTTCCCGCTATCACCTTTCCGATAAAGCACTTATCTCGAGCCATTTCCGCAGCGCGTTGGTAGTCTGCCACCTGATCAGGATTGCCACCAAAAATCGTAGGATAAACGGATAACCGGGAAAACTTTGATTGCATTGGATACCCTGTCACGAGACCCTCTGCCCGTACAGTTACTTTTTCCACAAGCAACCCATTCTTTTGCAACACACCGAACAACGTTCCGCTGTAACAGGTACTCACAGCCGCGATCAGCAGTTCCTCCGGACTTGTCCCCACCCCCTTGCCACCCATAGAGGCAGGTGCCGCGTATGAGGCGGAGTAATCACCGAGTTTGATCTTCCCCTCCCCCTCGCGTCCCGTACCCTGCCACTGCAACTCCGTGGAAAAAATTAAATCTGCCATAAGATCCTCTCCTCGCTTGTCGCCACCTATGGTGGCTACCTGTAGCCCGGACCACCCCCCAGCTTCATTCCCCGCGAATTAACCGAAAGAATATGTATAACCTGTGCCTCACTGGTTTCCCATGTGAATTGGGCACGCCAAAGAAACCGTGGCACTTGCGGGTATTGTGAGTTTAAACGCGTCAGCGCAGGCCCCGTGCGCATGCGCTGACAGACGACTACATGGAGAGCGATCCATTTTGCACGTATATTCCTGATCCCCGTCATTTGGCTGGCGTCGATTCAGCCAGCCAGGCGGAACGATCTAGCAGGTGACCGCACCCGTCGATGAGGAGGCCACCAATCGAACGTATTTCTGCAGGACGACCCTGTCGCAATTCAATGCGGGAAAAAGTCGACTACCGTCTTGAGGCAACCAGACATCGTAGCACGAAAATGTGGCTTGCCCGGATCTTCGTAATCATGATGTGTCAGCACATGGATGCCTGGTACCAAGAAAGCGATATTGACTTGAAGTTCACTCTCTTGGCGGCCTAAAGACCAGGAGAGATAGCGACTGTATAGTGACGACTTTCAAAAAAGCGAATAGGCCGCTGCTTATTTGCCATGCCCACTTCACTAGGAAAACCAGCAAGGCATAGGCTACACATCCTTTTTCAGTTGAATTATTGAATCCTTACCTCTTTCGTCGATTCAGAGACGCTTTAATGCCGGGAGGCTATTAGACACTGGCGTACCATGTCACTGCTGAATCTTCACGACAACCGTCATATCCCCTTCGTCAGCGATCTCGTACCGCAGGTTCCGCTCTTCCAGTTCCGGGAGCAAGAGAGCTGGCACACGCTCGTTCCAGATTTCCAGACCCATCGTTCCAGCCTGAACTTCCTGATGGCCGTCCAGCCATTCGAGCGATCGAATCATGGGTTGCGGCGGCTCCAATCTGCGATTGTCGATGTGCCAAAAAGGAAGGGAAGCAACCTGACGATAAAACTGGATAATGAAGTGGTCGCTGTCTTCCTGCTGAACCACATTCTGAAATCCCTGTTTCCCCTGTATACGCATGAGCGGCGTCGGTTCAAATGTCGCGTGGAGTTGCAGCACATCATGTTCCGTAAGTTCGCCGAACGCCTTCATGATCAGGTCAAATGGTTCTCCATGCTGTTTCAGAATCTCGCGCACGTCAAGGTCGACGATTTTTCTGGCCATATTCCCATAGCTCCTTTGCCGTATTTCCGTATTCACAGTGCAACCCGGAAACAGCGCACCGCGTATTCCCAGCATATCTCTTTCAACAACAGAACGCTGTGCGCAAAATCACGATTCCGCATCCGTTCCCTGAAAATCGCTGCAGAGCGAACACCCACCGGGTTGCGCAAAGAACACTGTGACGCAACGCATAGAAGTCCGCGTCATATTGGGCGAGGCTCTCGCAGTATTCGCATGAAAGCCCAGCGATAATATGGCAAGGGGTTGATCAATAAGAATTGGGAATGACTTTGGTAATACACACAAATTGAATAGATAGAAGGATAACTCAAAGAAAACCAATGTATAGGCCGAATTTTCTTCCCCCCATTTGGCTGGTGCTCGGGTCACCGCAATTGGAGTCTATGGAACCGGGATTATTTACAGAGTCCTCATCGGGCATATCGGATGGGATGAAGGTCTGATCGGGGTGGGCGTCATGCTGTTGGCGGTTCTGGTGCTGAGAACGCAGCTCGCCATGGCCCGATATATGCGGACGCGCGCAAAACGCGCCCGCACACGATAAGAACACCAGCGGCCGAGGACTCTGTCCCCGACCATTCTTGTGCATCGCGTCACAACCGATCCCCCGCTTATTGGTTATACTTCAAGTATCACCTTGGGCGGAGTGACTGCCATGAGCCAACCGATTGGAACAAAAAAACATCTGTCCCCGACCGTCTGGTACATCCTTACGGGACTATTATGGACGTGGCCTGCTTTTGTCCTTTCAGGGAAGCTGCTGCCGGAATGGCGAACGGGCAATATTTCCAGCCCCCAGACACTGGCCTTAGTTCATGCGTTGATTCTTGGCTTCATGCTCACCACCGCATGCGGCGTTCTCTATCAGGTCGTTCCGATCGCCTTTCAGGCGCCGCCCATCGCCCGGCATGTCGCCAGTTGGCATCTGCCTGTTCATACGGGCAGCGTACTGGCCATGGTCGTCGGCTTCCTGACGAATCGCTGGATCATCGTTGCCATTGGCGGATCTGTCCTGTTCGCGGCCACTCTGGTCTTTGGCGCCTATGTATTGCAAAGCTACCGCAAGGCCCGCAACCCCACTGCGGTTCATCGTCAACTGCTCTTCCCCTTCATGAGCATTATCATTGTCATGATACTGGGCATCATGGCGGCCTCCGGGGTGAGCGATCCGGCAAACACGCTGTTGCTCACCCACGCGCTGCTTGGAACATTTGGATTCTGGCTCGGTCTTATCATGATTATTTCCTATAAATTCATACCCATGTTTTCGCTGAGCCACGGCTACAAGGTGTCGGTGAATGTTACATTTCGGACATACTACACAGGTGTCGCCCTGTTCCTGGCAGCCGCGTTTACATCCTGGCCTGTGGATTCATTAATCCGCGCTGGCGCAGCGCTGCTGTGCGGCGCTGCTGTAATTCTGTTTGCGCTTGACGTACGGCGGATACTGGGGGCGCGCAAGCGAAAACGCATCGTTCCGTCTCTCCGCTTTGCGCTGCTTGCAACTGTCCTGGCTCTCACGGGAGCCTTGATACTGCTTGCCGCCCTGGCGAACGGCGCTGCGGCATGGGTTGTTCCCGGATCCTATCTGCTGCTGTTCGGCGGATTTATTGCTCTGATATTGTCCTATACGCAAAAAATCGTTCCTTTTCTCTGGTTCGAATTCCGCTTCTCCCATTCGCCAGACCGCAAAAGCGCTCCCGCTCTGGACGACATGATGCCAAAAAAACCTGTCAAGGTAGGGATGTTCCTTTTTTTCTTCAGTGTTTTGTGCGGCTTCATCCTGCTCTTGCCCATCATTGCGCCGCTTGCAGGCCGCAACGATGGATCGGCCGGGATGCTGACCGGGTTGATCGCATGCAGCGGCTCGGCGTTGCTGTTCTATAGCCTGGTGCGCGTCCTGCTGATCGGCGGGCGCAGGCCCGATGCTGGTTGAATTGCGATGAACCCCAGACGACGCAGAGGTCAATTCTGCGCGGGAACCAAATCGAAATGTCGGCAGAAGTCGTGGAGCGATGGATGGCGACGACGTGCACCCAAGGCGCCGTTGCGACCCGGACCGTAGCTCGCATCACGGCGGCCCGGTGGGACATCGAGAACAATGGATTCCGTGACCTGAAGACGTACTGGCATATGGACCATGCCTTTGTGCATGATCCGACGGCGATTCAGGCGTGGTTGGGGATTTTGCTTCTGGCCGTGAACCTTATGTATACGTTTGTGTATGAGCATCTGCATCACTTCCGGGAGTGGAACATTCCGCTGCAAGACGTGATCCAAGAAATCAAAGAGCAGATGCGTCGGAGTTTGGCCGGTCATACGAAAGTCCTCTGGGATACGGGATAGACGGGTCTGCAAGCAAACCGACTTCGACAAAAATCGTTAGCCGAATCTCGTCCATCCACCGCGAAATCTGTCGCATAGACACGAATCAGGGTAAAGGCAGCCGTGATTGCGCCGAGAGGCAAGGCGAGGTCGAAGAACTGGAAGAAAGACGCGTGGGCCCTGAAGAAGCACAATCTCGGTCACGTGAGCGCCCAGAACTGCGACATCAAGACCGGACCCCGCTCCCACAATGAGCGTCCGGCCATAGGCTCGTTCATTCTGTCGTATTCGAACGTTCCCCACAGCTCGCTCCAAATATTCCTAACCCCAAATATACAACCGGCTGAACACCGAGTGATTGACGCCCATCCGAACCATTCCTCTCGCGCCCAGAATCCATCCAAGCAGCTCTGGAGGCGCCACTGTGAAAGAATGAAACTGCGAAAAAGTCCAATTGACACTACATCACTGTTATGCGTTAATATATAAGTATTCAAATCCGAAAGGTCGGATTTAAAATGAAACAACCACAAATGATTCCGTATCCGCTCATCCGAACCAATCAATGGTTCATTATCATCAGCGTGGCGCTTGCCTGGACCACGGGAGTGTATGCATGGCTTTTGCCGCCGCTCATGGCTGGACTTTGCGGTCTGCTTTTTGGCGTGAACCCAGTCATGCGCCTGGCCAGGCAGTTTCTGCGTAAACCCCTTTCCGAATATACGGCTGAAGACCGCATACAGCAGCAATTTAACCAGTGCATCGCAGTAATATGCCTGGCGATCGGGTTGGCAGCCTATGCGGCGCACTGGACGATTATAGCCTATTTTTTACGGCCATAGTCGCCCTCGCTGCATTCGTAGCTATTCAGGGATTCTGCGTCGGCTGCTTCATCCGCTATCAGTGGAGCCAGTACCGCTACAGAAGGGCGCAGCGATCACGGGAGATATAAGACTTAAAACACAGCCTGTTCCGACTTGACCAGAACAGGCGCAGCGTAAAACCTCAGTCAATTAGCGATCATGTGCGCTTTGTGCGCTCCTGTCAAGCGCGCGAACAACACGTTATTCTCCAAATGAATGTGCTGAAAAATGTCCGACTCGACTTCCTGAAGCTTTTCAAAGGTGTATATATACGTGCTGCAAGCGTCTTCCGGAAGTTTGAAGTTGTCTGTAACCTTACGAATCTGTTTCACGATGTCACCAGCGCCGTCATGTTCGCGATCCAGTTCTTCGACAGCATGAATTACTTTTTGCAGTTTGTCGTCAGAAGGATTTTTTTCATAATCGACGACTTGCGGAAATATAATCTCTTCTTCCTTGATCATGTGTTCCTCCATGTCGATCCGCAGAGTGCTGAACAGGCGGTGCACCTTTGACAGGACATCGCCATGATTTTTTCCGTGTACTCTGAGGATTTTTGTCGTGAGTTCCGTTAATGGCGGAAAAACCTGGCGCAGATACGCGTGATGGGTATTGACGATGTGGTCAATAAGTTGGTGCAGGGGCGCTGATGTCCAGTCGACGGCTTTCAGCCCGAGCTTCTGGAACTCATCATAACTTCGGTTCAACTCATCCAAAATATAGGCAACGTCAATGTTGTGTTCTGTTGCCGCCTCGGCTAACAGTTGGTCGCCGCCACAGCAAAAGTCGATTCCGTTCAATTTAAAAATGTCCCCCGCATTCGGAAACTTCACGACGATGTCGCCAAGCGCCTCGGTTCCTTTAAAAGTTGGTCCCATGATTGGATACCTCCATCTTCAATTGAGGTGCATTTTTACCCTATCACGTTGCAGAGCCGTCGAATGTGACACAAATCACGCCCATTCATGCACCGCTCTCTGCTTTGCACACCCTTCAGGTGAATTTAGTGCGCACCGCACCATAGGGCAACCAGGACATCCAGAGTACGCTCTTGCCATGGCGGTGCATTTCCTTTCCTGAGATGTAGCCATTATATCCGTCAGGTTTCGGACAGGCATCCCAGCCAGCTTCCAGGTTTTATGCGTCAACGGAAACAACATACCGTTTTTAGCGAAACAGGCAGAACTCGTGACAAGAATCACAATGCTTCCCCGGAGTAGCGGTCATAATGAGTCGGAAGACGAAAAATGACCGGGGGTTTTATCATGCCATCAAACGACTTTGCGCAAAATCCTTTTATTGTTATCTGGGAAACCACCCGCGCCTGTCAGCTTGCCTGTCGCCATTGCCGCGCAGAGGCGATCAAGCATCGCAATCCCGATGAATTGACCACTGCGGAAGCGTATGGCTTGATCGATCAGCTTGTGGAGATGGATCGCCCGCTCTTTGTGCTCACTGGCGGCGATCCCATGGAACGCGCTGATTTGGTGGATATCGTTTCCTACTCCAGCCGCAAAGGGTTGCCTGTCTCCATCACGCCAAGCGCCACCCCGAAGGTGACGTTTGAACGGATGAAGGCCCTGAAAGAAGCGGGGCTTGCACGCTGGGCGTTCAGTATTGACGGTTCCACTCCGGAAATCCACGATCGGTTTCGCGGAATTCGGGGAACGTTTGATCTGACCATGGAGAAGATCAGCTATCTCAAGCAGTTGCGCATTCCTTTGCAGATCAACACCACAGTCAGTCAGCACAATGTGGAGGATTTGCCAGCGATCGCTGAACTGGTGGGGCGGCTCGACACGGTTCTGTGGAGCGTCTTTTTTCTCATTCCCACCGGGCGGGCGCGCTTACAGGACATGTTATCGCCGGAAGGTCACGAAAAGGTGCTGGAGTGG
>JAJYTO010000164.1 GCA_021793015.1 Bacillota bacterium | reverse complement strand
CATAGTCACGCTCATGAACACGAACCCCTTTCCCAGTCGGACAGTAGCCGTCATCACCTATCATACTCTCATTTCCATGGACACACTACCATGAACCCACACGGTCTGACCCATGACGCCAGGTCAACCGCGGTGTCAGGATCACAAGTGTCGAGGCGGCAGGTATAAAGACGGCAGGCAGCGGGACAACAGGCGCGTACGGGGAGAGATCCGGCGGCGAATCCGCAACGGATCGACAGCGGCAGAACGACGGACCAACGGCGGGCGATGACGGACGATGATTTGGCCGTCAAACGTTCTTGCTATCATATCCGGCTGAGGACCTCATAAAGACTGGCGGTCTGCCCGCGGCAAGCAACTCTGTCTGAAATACGTCTCTCCTGGACCATACTGGGTAAGGAAATCCATGACGGAGGTTACGGCATGACCTTGCTCACCCTGATTCGCGGCGCCACTGTGTACGCGCCAAAACCGTTGGGGAAAAAAGATATTTTGATCGGCGGACGCCAGATTTTGGCTCTTGCCGACGATCTCAGTCTACATGGCTCGCTTCCTGGCGTCGTCGAACTCGACGCCGATGGTCTGACGCTGTTTCCTGGTCTGATCGACCAGCATGTGCACATGGCTGGAGGCGGCGGAGAGGGCGGTTTTCACTATCGGACGCCGGAGATTTCGCTCAGCCACATCACCACCGCCGGCGTTACGACAGCTGTCGGCGTTCTGGGTACGGACGGTGTGACAAGAACCACCCGCGAACTGCTGGCCAAGGCTATGGCGCTGGACTTTGAAGGGGTGAGCACCTACATCTATTGCGGCGCCTACCAGGTTCCCACGAGGACCATCACGGGGATGCCGCGATCCGATATTGTCCTGATCGATAAAGTGATCGGCGTAGGGGAAATCGCGATTTCCGACTTACGCTCCAGCCATCCCAGCGACCGAGATCTGACGGAGCTCGCCAGTGAGGCGCGCGTTGGCGGACTTTTGTCCGGCAAGGCCGGCGTGGTGCACCTGCATGTCGGGGATGACGACAGCAAACTGGACATCCTCTTTGAAGTGCTAAAGATAACCGAGTTGCCAAAATCCACATTTACTCCGACGCATCTGAACCGCAACGCAGACCTGTTAAAGGAAGCCATCCGTTATGGCAAGGAAGGCGGGATCGTGGATGTCACGTCGGGCATCCGCCCGGACGAACACGACCATGTCTCAGTCAAGCCCGCGCTGGCCATCCGGAGACTCCTCGACGCGGGAGTCAGGCCGCATTTGATCACGATGAGTTCAGACAGCAACGGAAGTTCCCCGATCTTTGACGACAAAGGCAAACTGGTGACCATGGGCATTGGTTCGATTGCAACGCTCTGGGAAGAAACGCGCGATGCAATCGTCAAAGAGGAAGTGCCCATCGACGTAGCTGTGGGCATCGTGACAAGACACGTTGCGAGAAACCTGAAGTTGGCGCATAAGGGCGCGATCCATCCGGGATACGACGCCGACCTGTTGCTGACTGATGAGCAGTATCAGATCCGCCACGTCTTTGCCAAGGGGAGACAGATGGTGAAGGATGGTGAGCCGATCGTATTCGGCACATTTGAAAATGTGGCGGGCATCCCCGGTTCACCAGACAGCAAAGACAGCGCTGGCCAAACCGACGGCGATCGCGGGCGTCCGATGATCGGCCCGGATGAAGACGATCCTGATGACTTTCCGGATCGCGACGAACGTCAGAAGCGCAGTCGGCGCTACTGTTGCTAGCCTCGGCCAGCAGCTTGGCCGCACCATTCCCGCGATCATATCTGACCGCGGGCAAATCCGATGGCAACAAGCACGATCATAACCACGATATAGACGCGAAGACCCCAAAAAACAACTCGCACCCAACCTTTCACCTGAGCCTTTGTCAGTTCCACCGGCGCCATACGGTCAGTCCGCGCGACGAGACTGAGAGTGTCCTTTTTCACCGCACCCACCCCCTTGCATAACCATGGCCTGGATTCCCTCAATGAAACCGAATCACGAACACATGCAGTTGGAAAATCGTCACAAGAGGTGCGGCATGGCGACTGTCAATCCATAAACGCCGCTTAACGCCACAAGCAATCCCACAATGCTGAAGGCGGCCGCGTTTTGCCATTTCCGATTTGTATACTCACCCATAATGGCCGCATCGTTGAGGAGCAACAGCAAAAAGAGTATGGCGGCGGGCATGAAAATCGATGCGACCACCTGCACCGTCAGATTGAGAAATCCGAGGGGAGCGTGCGGAATCAGTACGACAGCGGCTGCGATCACGGCGCTCAAAAGGCCCGGCAAGTAGAAGCGCCACGCTCTGCGGGCTGGCATATTGATGCTCTTTGGCCACCGAAACGCTTCCCCCATCGCCCACGACGTGCTGGCCGTCAGCGCAATCGCCGCAATCATGCCCGCCTCGACCAACCCAAGAGCAAACAGATCTTCACCGACAGGTCCCAGACGTTGGCCAAGCACGCTCAAAATCTGCTGGATGTCAAGATTCGAGGCCCCCCGCATTCCATGGACAAGAGTGCCCGTCAAAATGACCAGCGCAATCGCCACGGCTACCATCGCAACTGTTCCAATCGCCGTATCCACGCGGCCGTGGCGAATGTCACGGACGGTCAACCCTTTGTCAACAACGGCCGACTGTTGGAAGAAGAGCATCCACGGGGCAATCGTTGTTCCAAAGTTCGCAAGCACAATAAACAGAAATGCGGGTGTAAAACCCCCTTGAACGCGCCAGGTGGAGAAGGCGGACACCACTGTTGACCAGTGCGGATGAGACATCAACGCAAGTGGAATGAACACAAGATTGCCCAGGGCAATCCACAGTGATACACGCTCCCAGGCATAGTATCGCAGAACGAGCAGCACAACCACATCAACGGCAATCGCCGCGGCGGCGCTCACAACATGCGGCACCCCAAAAACCCCCAGCCCAAGGGTGACGCCGATAAATTCGGTGATCAACGTCAATATATTGGCAAGCACCAGATCAACAAGAGAGAACCAGCCCCAGAACGCGCCATAACGGCCCCAGATCATTTCCGCGTGCCCGCGATGCGTCACCGCCCCCAGGCGAACCGTCATCTCCTGAACGACATAGGCGATCAATCCCGAAAGCAGCAGGGCCGGAATGAAGAACCCAATGCCATAGGCAGCGCCCGTCTGGGCGTAGGTAATCACACCGCCGGCGTCGTTGTCCGCGATCATCACGAGCACCCCTGGACCGATCAGGACCAGTCCAAGCAGCAATCGAAACAGCCAACCCTTTTTTTCCCTCAACGCTACAACTCTGGCCTGATCTTTGGCGCGTATTCTCACATCTTCTTCGCAGTCGATGAAATCGGTGTACGCAACGTGTTTGCTCATCGCGGGTTCCCTCCCGTAGGCGTGGTAGGCTGAAGTTCAGCATAAAACAGTCAGTCGGCAACACGGTTGTTCCGCCTGTACTTCGACTGCACGAGTCCGAATCCAAACCTACCACCGCCTTTCCGAAAGAGAATAATAAAATTGCGTTTATGCAAAGCGAAACCCCTGAAAATTTTCAGGGGCATTGTAACCCACGCACCAAAACCTTGGCGCACGGCTTATACAATCCCCCTGGTTGAGCTTTGGCACTATACGACTTTGAGCGGTGCTCAGCCACATTAAGTAAAGCCTTAAGCCGGCAATACCTGGTCAACCCATTGGCGTCTTTCGACGTTTCCGGGCAGTGGCATGTATTCGTATAGAAGCCTCGCCTAACGAGGACTGGTCATATGCGGCTAAAAAATCTCTAATCATTCTAGCTGCGTGCAGTATATCATCGCTTGAGACTGTTGTCAATGGGAGTTTGTGCAGGTTTACCTCTATTGGAAGCGGTCGCCATAGACGAAAAAATCACGTAGAATAACCGCTGTTATAAACCCAGGTTCTTCGCGATGATGGTTTTCATAATCTCATTGGTGCCTGCGTAGATGGACATTACGGCGATGTCCCGGTAGCGGCGAGCGATCTCGTAATCCTCCATGTACCCGTATCCACCGTGCAATTGCAGGCATTCGGCGATCACCTGCTTGGCCGTATCGGTTGACCACCACTTGGCCATGGAAACCTCCGCAACAATACTTTCTCCGGCCATATGGCGGACGATCAATTGATTCAGAAAAGCGCGACTGATTTCCACCTGAGTGGCCATCTCCGCCATTTTGAAACGAGTGTTTTGGAACTTGCTGATGGGTTGGCCGAAAGCCTTGCGCTGCTTCACATAATCGATGGTGACGCCAAGAGCCTCCTCCATCGCAACTTGCGCAACCAGCACAACCACCAAACGCTCTTGCTGAAGTTTCTCCATCAGGTAGCGGAACCCTTCTCCTTCTCGCCCCAGAATGTTGTCCGCTGGCACCCGGCAATCCTCGAAAAACAGTTCGGCCGTGTCCTGACTGTGTTGGCCTATTTTGTTCAACTTGCGCCCGCGGGTGAACCCCGGCATGCCCGCCTCCACCACGAATAGACTGATTGCCTTTTGAGGTGGACTGGCCTGAGGATCCGTTTTGCACGCCACCACCACCAAGTCCGATTGGATGCCATTGGTGATAAACGTCTTTTGTCCGTTGATGATGTAAGAATCACCGTGTCGCGTGGCTGTGGTGCAGATGCTTGCCAAGTCCGAACCCGCCCCCGGTTCGGTCATGGCAATCGCAGTGATGTGTTCGCCGCTCACGCAACCAGGTAACCAGCGGCATTTCTGTTCCACTGTGCCGTAACTGACCAAGTAGGGCACCACGATATCGCTGTGCAGTCCGATGCCCGCCATACCAGAGCCCACTCGTTCAAGTTCTTCATTGACCACTACAGAGAAACCAAAGTCCCCACCGGCTCCACCGTACTCCTCGGACACCATCGGACACAAGAACCCCTGCTCTCCCATCTTCAGCCAAAACGCTTTAGGAATCAACCGCTCCTGTTCCCATTCGTCGAAATAAGGAACAGCTTCTTTCTCCAAGAATCGGCGCACGGAGCGCCTAAAGATGGAGTGTTCTTCAGTGAGATATGGATGGCGCATTGAATCCTCTCTCCTCTTGCGCAGCGCCTTTCTCATTCCCTGGGGGAGCAGTGATAAAGTCCGCAAAGCAGGCGCGGTCACTCCAGATATAGCGCCCGAGGCTTCAGTCGGACGCTATATCTACCCCTGTGCGCATGCGTAAATTTGGTTTATCACTGCACCCCTAGCGTTAACGCACACGCCAAATCAACGTTTTCTACAACCAGCCGTCTCTAACGCGGCGCCATGCGAATGGCGCCGTCAAGGCGAATGACCTCGCCGTTCAACATCGGATTCTCCACAATATGCCTGGCCAGCATCCCGTACTCACTGGGCTGACCCAACCGCGGCGGGAAGGGCACCTGCGCGCCGCGGGAACTCCGCGCCTCAGCGGGCAGTTGACCCAACATCGGCGTGTCAAAGATGCCTGGCGCGATGCTGGCAACGCGGATGCCGTACGCGGCCAACTCACGTGCAACGGGCAATGTCATGGACACCACAGCTCCCTTGGACGCCGCATACGCCGCCTGCCCAATCTGTCCTTCAAAGGCCGCCACGGAGGCTGTTGTAACGATGACTCCCCGCTCTCCATCGGCGCTCGGCTCCGTGTCGCGGAGGGCGGCCGCCACCCAGCAAATGAGGTTGAACGTTCCGATGACATTCACCTGAATCACTCGGGCAAACTCTTCTGCGGAATGGGGTCCATGTTTCCCCAGCACCTTGGCCGCCATGCCGACGCCGGCGCAATGCACCGCTCCGTGCAGCGCGCCGGCGCCCGTCACCGCAACCACCGCGTTTTTGA
This sequence comes from Bacillota bacterium, assembly GCA_021793015.1. Classification (GTDB taxonomy): domain Bacteria; phylum Bacillota; class Bacilli; order Alicyclobacillales; family SLC66; genus JAKADD01. Next base: position 2,301 of record JAJYTO010000164.1, on the reverse strand, counting down.
CGCTGTCGCTGTCGGCGACATCCGTCCTCACAAAATGACCGCCGATCTCCTTCGCCATTTGTTCGCCAGCGGTCTCATTCACATCGAGTATGGCCACATGGGCGCCCGCCTCTGCAAACACTCTTGCTGTGCCCGCTCCCAGTCCTGAACCGCCGCCCGTGACGATGAATGTTTTTCCTTGCAAATCCACTGTCCGTTCCCCCATTTCTCAAGTGATCGGCAGCCTCTGTTACTGGCGTTCGCCAGGCCCCCGTCACAGCCGTCGCTGGCCTGGTCGGGCCTCCCGCAGGCGTCCGGTCAACTTTCGAGCCGCTCGATGATGGTCGCGTTGGCCATGCCACCGCCTTCGCAGATCGCCAAGAGTCCATAGCGGCCGCTCCGTTGCTCCAGTGCACTCAGCAAACTCGCCGTGATGCGCGTTCCCGTTGCGCCAAGAGGATGACCCAGCGCAATGGCGCCGCCGTGGATGTTGACTCGGTCCCAGGGAGCGCCAATTTCCTTTTGCCAGGCCAGCACGACAGACGCGAACGCCTCGTTGACTTCAAACAGATCGATGTCTTCAACCTTGAGTCCCGCCCGATCCAACGCCTTGCGCGTTGCCGGGATGGGTCCTGTCAACATGGTCACCGGATCGACTCCAGCGACAGCGAAAGACACGAAGCGCGCGCGAGGGCGCAATCCCAGACGTTTCGCCGTCTCCGGTGTGGTCACCAGAGCCGCGCTGGCGCCATCGGAAATTTGGCTGGCATTTCCCGCGGTGATCAGTTCAAGATCGGGAAACGCGGGCGCCAGGGAAGCCATTTTTGCCAGACTGGTATCAGTCCGGATGCCTTCGTCTTCAAAGAACTCTTCCGCGTCTCCCGCCACTGTGCGCACGGGCACCCTGACGATCTCCGCCCGAAACCATCCCGCCTGGCGGGCGGCAGCCGCCAACTGATGGCTGCGCAGACCAAACCGATCCAGATCCTCGCGGGTGAATCCCCATTGCTTCGCGATCATCTCCGCCCCCAACGCCTGATCGAAAAACGTTCGCTTCCAGCGCCCCAACTGATACCGTCGCTCCAGATCCGCAGTCATGGGCGTACCGTGAACGCCTATGGTGCTGAGCATGGGCACCCGCGTCATCGACTCCACTCCCGCAGCGATGACGATATCATACGATCCGGCCATCACTCCCTGGGCTGCGAAGTGAAGCGCTTGCAAACTGGATCCACACTGACGGTCAATCGTGACTGCCGGAACAGATTCCGGCAATCCTGCGGACAGCCATGCATTGCGTCCGATGTTGACCGCCTGTTCGCCCAACTGGTCCACACAACCTACGATAACGTCGTCTACGGTGGCCGCGTCCAAGCGATTTCTGTCCACCACATTACTCAATACGTGCGCCAGCATATCCACTGGATGAGTGTTCGACAAGCTGCCCTTGCGCCGTCCCAACGGCGTGCGAATGGCATCGACAATCACTGCTTCAGACACATGATTCCCCTCCCAGACTGAACCCTCTCCCTATGGATGAATCCATGGGGTTCTAAAAGCCTATACCGCTGCACTCTCGTCGGCTCTCGCGCTGGCTTTCGCCCTCGCTACAACATCCGTCGCCTCATGCGTGGGCAGGCCCTCTTGTTCGGACGACCCGCTCTGACTCGGGCGTCCGAAGACACCGAAGGAGGAAGGCATCCGCCTTCCACTCGCAGGTTGGTTTATGGTCGCCTGTCCCCAAGCCGTCCGCAGGAGCGGTTCCGCACCTGACCAAGACTCGTTCGCCTCGGTGACTTGGAGCAGGTTGTCTTTCACATGCCGGGCCAGATACGCACTGAACAGATCCCGTTGCATCTCCACGCCGCAATCGCAGGCATGGACGCGCTCGGACAGCCGCTTCTTGTGTTTCTGACCGCATACGCAGACTTGCGACAACGCCGTCGTGCGCGTGGAGAATTCGATCACGTTCCCACCGGCGCTTTCAGCCTTGCGGGTTACGATCGATAAGAACGTGCGCGGTGCACGAACTGAGATGGACTTGCCGTACAGCTTCTGAAACCCGCGATAGCTCAACTTCTCAGTATGGATAGCCGTTCCGATCGTGATGATCCGATTCGCCATCTGACCGTGAAGGGTCTTGCGATGCGCCGCTTCACGCTGGAACAGTTCGGCCAGTTCCGCTTGTGTCTCCTGCTGCCGGCGACTCTTCCTGTTGGGACGCTTCCCTTTGATCGCGCGACCTTGTTCATCGTAGCAATCGGGATTGTTCGCCCGTCGCTGCCGATCGAGTTTCCGTTGCAGACGCCGAATCCGCTTATG
>JAJYTO010000163.1 GCA_021793015.1 Bacillota bacterium | reverse complement strand
TCCATGGCGCCGAGAAGTCTTTTGCGGACGCAATGGCCGCTTGGGGAGGAGTCATATATTGCGCCCGTGGCGAGTTTAGCGACAGCGCAGGACTTCTTGCCAGGACGGATCATGCATGCCGCTGCAGCGAGTATTAGCGGCCCTTAGGCCGCGGCTGTCTGAGCGGCGGCGGCATGCATGATCCGTCCTGGCAGGCAGGGACCATCATTATTTCGGTACAGGAAAGCGGGTGGCGTGGTGATCATCCGTTCAGCGACGTTTCTGACGTCTGCAGTGAGGCTTGATCAGTGTCCAGCGGAAGGAAACCCGGAGATCGCGTTTGTTGGCCGCTCAAATGTCGGAAAATCGTCTCTGCTCAACAAGCTGCTGAATCGCAGGCATCTGGCCCGCATCTCCAGCCAGCCCGGGAAAACACAGTTGATCAATTTTTTTCATATCAATGAACAGTTCTATTTGGTGGACTTGCCCGGTTATGGATATGCCAAAGTGTCGAAAGAAGTTCAGGCCACGTGGGGGCCGATGATTGAGAGTTATCTGATCGAGAGAACGCCTTTGGCGCTCATCGTGCAACTGATCGACATCAGGCATCCGCCGAGTCGCGAGGATGGGTTGATGCATAACTGGCTTGCCCATATTGGCCGTCCGTGTCTCATCGTCGCCACAAAGGCGGACAAGATCTCTCGCGGGGCGCATGAAAAACAGCGCAAGATGATCAGAACGGCGCTGAAGCTCCAGGCGTCCGACAGGATCATCCTCACCTCGGCGGAAACGGGAGCGGGGATCGAGGAGACCTGGGACGCCATCGCCGCCTATATATCATGATCGCTTCCACGGAGCGCGTTTGTGGCGATGGCGTCGGGAACCACGCGCTTTGGCCCCTTAATCTCGGCCGCGAGCATACCAAGCAGAATGAGGGAGCTTCCAGACAAAGCAAGCGGGCTCAAGCCCTGATTGGCCCACAGGTAGGCTGTGAGCGCCGCAAAGACCGGTTCCATGGAAAAAATCAGGGCCGTTCGCGTGGGAGTCGTAAACTTTTGAAACGCGGTTTGTGCGAAGTAGGCGATGACCGTGGCGAGCAGGATGCAGATCCACAGGGCGCGGAGGACGGGCGGCGCCCCGATCGTTTGGGCGGCCAGACGCCACTCTGACGGCTGCGCGATCGTGACCATGGCCGACAGAACTCCAACTGTAAGAATCTGCACGGCCGCCAGGGGGAGAGGGGAAAACTTTGGCGCATAGCGCCCGACAAGGACAATCTGTACCGCGAAGGATACAGCGCACAGGAAGACCAGCACATCGCCGCGGTTGATCCCTGCGGACTTGTGATACGACAACAGAAACAAACCGGCTGTCGCGATCGCGACGCCGAACCAGGTGGACCGATCCGCTTTGTGGCGCAAAAACAAAGCGGCAAACATGGGCACCAGCACCACCGAGAGCCCTGTGATGAAGCCGGCTTGCGCGGCGCTGGTGTAAAGCAGACCCTCGGTTTGAAACGCGTAACCGGCAAATAACCACACGCCAAGGGCGACGCCGGAAAGCCAGAGACTGTGTGAGGCGATCGCGCGCCGCCATGGCGGACGCAGGAGGCAGATGGCGAGCATGAGCAGCCCGGCAACGCCAAAACGGATGGCGAGAAATGGGAATACGGGAATGACGTTGACGGCGTTTTGCACCAACAAGAATGTGGCGCCCCAGACGAAAGTGACGGCGAGAAGAAGCGCGTCGGCGACGATGCGTTTCATGAACGGGGGCCTCCTTGCCGCCGTGCGCGGACGCGCACAGACATGAAGTCATTTTGAATGACAGTGAATGCGGCGTCAAGTGTCAAACAAAGTTATTCTTTATTTCGGAATCCGGGTGGTATAATACGTTCGATGAATCGGATTGTTCTCACGGGCAGTCGGATTTGCAGCCTTTCTCGCGCCTGTGCGAGAGGTTTCTCTGGAGATGAACGTTATGCACATGTTGCTTGTCGGGATCAATTATAAAACGGCGCCCGTAGAGTTGCGGGAGTGTTTCAGTATTCCTGAGCCGCAGCTCGAAGACGCTCTGGCGCGACTGACCGCATCGTCCGCCATTGCCGAGGCGGTCATTGTGTCCACCTGCAACCGTACGGAAATCTACACGGTTGTGACAGATGAGGCGATGGCCCGCAATGCAGTATACGGGTTGCTTGAGCAAGTCTCGCGCCTGAGGGCGGACGGATTTCGCGCGCACACGTATGTGGAGACGGGGCAGGCGGTTGTTTGGCATCTGCACAGAGTGGTGTGCGGGCTGGATTCGATGGTGATTGGGGAGACGCAGATTCTGGGGCAGGTGCGGCAGGCGTTTTTGTTTGCTCAGGCGAGTGGGTCGACGGGGTCGTTGTTCAACCAACTCTTTCGGCGGGCGGTCACCTTTGGCAAACGGGTGCAAACGGAAACGGGCCTTGGGCAGAGCGCCGTCTCTGTGAGCTACGCGGCGGTGTCATTGGCGAAAAAAGTGTTTGACCGTCTCGATGACAAAACCGTGGTCGTCATTGGCGCAGGCAAGATGAGCGAACTGACGCTCACTCACTTGGCGGCGCATGGTGTGGAACAGATCCTGGTCGTCAACAGAACCCATGAGCGCGCCCGGCAACTGGCGGCCGCCTATGACGGTCAGGCGATGGAGATGAGCGCGCTTCCCGTCGCACTCAAGGAGGCGGACATTGTCATCAGCTCCACGGGATCGCGGGGGTATGTGCTCTCTGCCGACATGATCGCCGAAGTGATGAAGCGCCGCAAGCGCAAGCCGCTGTTTTGCATCGACATAGCGGTGCCCCGGGACATCGATCCGGATCTCGCGCAACTCAGCAATGTGTATCTCTATGATATCGATGATTTGCAGGACATGGTCGCCGCGAACGTGACCCAACGCAAAGAGGAATCCGCCCGCGTCCTGGCCATGATTGAGCAGGAGGCGCGCGCCTTCGCCGTCTGGCTGTCGGAACAGGAAGTCGTCCCCTTGATTGCGCAACTTCGCGACAGGGCGCTCATCGTTCAGCAAGGCGTCATGGAGAGCTTGACGCATAAATTTCCCGAACTTAACGACCGTCAACAGAAGACGTTGCAAAAACACACCATGAGCATCGTAAACCAGTTGTTGCGGGAGCCCATTGCCAGCATCAAGGAAATGGCCGGAGAGCCGGGCGGAGAAGAGGCGCTCGCCGTGTTTGCAAGGATTTTCGCGCTCTCTGACGCCCCGTCTCGCCATGGTGGGGCGACGGGGCGGGCCGAGTCGCGCGAGGCGGACGCCGGCGTCACTGAGTGGCCGGCGGAGGATCCGAACGGGATCCGTGAACGCGGCCCCGCCCGCGGTGAGGGAGAAGGGAAGCAGCAGAGTTGGAACGCCGCTCCGGAAGGCGCCGCAGTTCTTCCGGCGCTGTGAGTGAATGGCGATGTCATTCATCCAGTCGACAGGGTTTTACGGAGCGATGCTTCTCTGCTATGCGGTCAGCCTCGGATTATTGTATGTCGATTTTCTGAAGGACAATCGCTTCGCCAGCCGGGCAGGAGCCGCGATGCTTTGTGTTGTGTGGCTCTTGGAAGCCGTGTTTCTTGTTGTCATGATCAGCTTCGATCATCTGTTGCCCTTCTTCTCGTCGGCGCAGGAAACGATCTTTTTTTCGTGGCTGCTGATTTCGGTGTCTCTTGTGGTGAATTACCTGTCACGGATTGCCTATTTTACATTCTTCATGAATCTTCTGGGGCTGCTGTTTGTGGCGTTTGCCACAGGTGCGCACGGGCAGCCTCTGGATGTTTCCTTCGGGCAGGCGAACCTCCTGTTGTTGCACATCAGCGTCGCTTTCTTGAGTTATATCGCGTTTGCCCTGTCCTTCATATTCAGCATTCTCTACCTTCTGGCCGATTCGGCGCTGCGCTCCAAGAGGTTTCAGAGCGGCCCCTTTCGACGTCTGCCGCCGCTTCAGCGTCTGGATCTGTACGCGTATCGGTCGGCGATGGCGGGTCTGCCTCTGTTGGTGATCAGCCTTGTTCTCGCAACGGTGTGGTATGCCCTCGTGTCCGGGTATATCATGCTGCTGGATCCAAGGCTGCTGTTTGCCGTCGTACTCACGGTCATGTACGGCATTTACCTGCGCGCGTACAGCACGGGCCGTCTCAATGGGCGCAAAGCCGCCTGGTGGAACCTGACCTGTTTTTTCGCGGTCGTTTTGAACTATCTTGTGATTGGCCAGTTCACGACACAATGACATCGTTGGCAAGGAGGGTTCGCATGCGATCGATCACCGTGGGAACAAGGCGTAGCACGCTCGCCAAGACGCAAACGGCGCAGGTCGTGAAAGCCCTGCTGGCCAGGCGTCCGGACCTGCAGGTACAGACGCTGGAGATTGTGACAAAGGGCGATCGCATCGTGGATGTGCCCTTGTCCGAGGTGGGCGGCAAGGGCCTCTTCATATCGGAGATTGAAGAGGCGCTCCTGCGCGGCGAGATCGATTTTGCCGTTCACAGCATGAAGGATGTGCCGGCCCTGCTGGCGCCGGGTCTGACAATCGCCGCAGTGCCGCCGAGGGAGGATCCGCGCGACCTGCTCATCAGTCGTCAGGGCTGCACTCTGGCGACGCTGCCGCGCGGCGCGGCGGTTGGCACCAGTTCGCTGCGCCGCGCGGCGCAGCTTCTCCATGCGCGACCCGACCTCCAGATCAGAGCGTTGCGCGGCAATATCGATTCACGGCTCAGGAAACTGGTCGGTCTGGACGCGATCGTTCTGGCGGCAGCCGGTTTGCTGCGCATGGGCTGGTGGGATGAAGACGGCTGGCGACAGGGCGGCAACAGGGTTGCAGGAAACGGCTGGCGACAGGACGGCGACAGGGATGCAGGAAACGGCTGGCGGCAGGACGACGGCGCGGTCCTCACCGCGCTGCCGCTGGCCTTGGCGGACATGTTGCCGGCTGTGGGCCAAGGGGCGCTGGCGCTGGAAGCGCGGGCGCACGATGAGGAGTTGATTGCCGTGTTGCGGACTCTTCACGATTCTGATTCTGCATGGCAGATTGAGGCGGAACGCGCATTTCTGGCGACGGTGGGAGGGAGTTGTCAGGCGCCGATAGCAGCCTACGGCGGCGGGAGTGAGGTCGGGGCTGCGATGGGCGGCAGGGGCGGAAGAGGGAGAGGGAGAGGAGGGACCGCGACAGGCGGCGGGGCTGCGATGGGCGGCAGAGTCGGTCACGGCGGGGCTGTGCGAGAGAGTGAGCATGATGGGCGCCTCTCTCTGTCTGGACTGATCGGTTCGCCGGATGGCCGACGCATTGTTCGCGCCGCCGTGCGTGGTCCGGACGCCGCCGCGATCGGCCGGGAATTGGCGGAGCAGCTGTTGGAACAGGGCGGTCGCGATATTCTCGAGGGGCTGCGGACAGGTCAGATGGGGTGATTACGTGTCGATGGATCTCAGCGGAGTTACGGTGGCGGTTACGCGCCCGCGTGAACAGTCCCGGGACCTCGCCAGGCTGATCGAGCGCCACGGAGGCACAGCGCTTCTGTATCCGCTGATCGCGATCGCCGCAGCATCGGATGAGGACGCGCTGAGGCGCGCCGTGGCGCAGGATGTCGACGCTCTGGTATTCACGAGCGCCAATGGCGTGCGAGCCTATGTTGCGGGGCGTGCAGCGGCTCGCGCGGCGAACTTCCCATCGGAGCGCGCGGCAGAACGCGCGACGACCGATACGCCGTTCAACCTGACGGATCGTGACGCGCGGGAAACCGATCCACCCGCGATCTGTGTGGGCAGCCAAACGGCAGCCGCCGCCCAGGCGGCCGGAATCACCGTGCTGGCCATTCCGGCCGCGTTTGCGTCGGACCAGTTGGCGCAGACCGTGGTGTTCGTCGGCATGGAGAAACGGCGTATGCTGCTTGTCCGGGGAAATCTGGCGGACGAACAATTGGTTCGCACGCTGCGGGAACTTGGTTGCGATGTCACAGAGGCGGTCGGGTATCGCACGACAGAGGCGCCCGAAGAGGCGCGGCGCCTCGTGGCGGATGCGCTGGCGGGACGAGTTCATATCCTGACCTTCGCGAGCGGTTCTGCGGCCGCCGTGTTCGCCGAGACGCTCGGAGGCGCTTCATTGCCTGCGGGAGTGCTTGTTGCGTCGATCGGACCAAAGACCACCGCTGTGCTTGCACGCTACGCCATTTGTGCGGATATGACGGCGGCGAAGGCGACTGGCGATGGTCTGGTCGACGCATTGCGGGATTTTCTGAGGGCGAAAGCGCCGTAAAGTGTGTGTCCGAAAAGGGTCGAGGGGACATGTGATAAGCTGACATTTGGCAGGCGCGCGCAGTGTACATGTACGGTACATGAGCACGCCTGTCCGGCGCAAGCCGAGCTCCTGCAGCGCGGAGTTCTCGACCCTTTTCGGACAACCTCGTAAAGGCCTTCGTTTCATCGCCGGAGAGGCTCAGTTGCATACACATAGACTTAATCAGAATCGATGAGGAGGATACACAAATGGCGCTGACTTTTGACCGCCATCGCCGCTTGCGCAACCATGCGGGACTGCGCGATCTGGTGCGCGAGTCGCATGTACGGGCGACAGATTTTGTCTACCCACTGTTCGTCACGCATGAATCGGGCAGGCGACCCATTCTGTCCATGCCGGGGGTCGACCATCTGAGTCTGGATGAACTGCGGCGCGAAACGCATATACTCAGTGAACTTGGCATTCCAGCCATGATGATTTTTGGCATCCCGGCGGTGAAAGACGAGAGGAGTTCAGAGGCGTACGCCGAGGAGGGGATCGTGCAGCAGGCTGTCCGGGTCGTAAAGGCCGAAAACCCCCATATGCTGGTGTCGACGGACGTTTGTCTGTGTCAATACAACCCCGCAGGACACTGCGGCATAGTTCGGGGCGACCAGGTCGTCAATGACGAGAGTCTGGAACTGATTGCCGCCACAGCGTTGTCCCACGTGCAGGCCGGGGCGGATATGGTGGCGCCCTCCGACATGATGGACGGCCGCATTGCCGCCATCCGGTCGGCGCTTGACGGCGCGGGATACGTGCAAACTCCCATTCTGTCTTACGCGGTCAAATATGCGTCCGCTTTTTATGGTCCATTTCGGGAGGCGGCGCACTCGGCGCCCGCGTTCGGCGACAGGCGGACTTATCAGATGGATCCCGCCAACGTGCGGGAAGCGCTGCGCGAAGCCCGGTCAGACGTGTCGGAAGGCGCCGATCTGTTGATGGTCAAACCGGCCCTTGCCTACATGGACGTCATCCGGGCTCTCAGGGAGGAATTCGACCTGCCCCTTGCCGCCTACAACGTCAGCGGTGAATACGCGATGGTGAAAGCGGCTGCAGAGCGGGGCTGGATCGACGAACGGGCGATTGTGATGGAACTGCTCACGGGCCTGAAGCGGGCGGGCGCGGATGTGCTCATTACGTATTTTGCGAAGGATGCCGCGCGTTATTTGCGCGAATCGGTGTAATGCAAAAAGGGAGGGACGATCACATGAACGACAGTGCAAGCAGGTCTTCAGAGCAGGCGTTCCTTCGCGCCGGACGGGCGATTCCGGGCGGAGTCAACAGCCCGGTCCGGGCCTTTCGGGCGGTGGGCGGCACGCCGCGTTTCATCCGCAGCGGCCAGGGCGCCGTGCTGACTGACGTCGACGGGCGCCATTATATCGATTATCTGCTGTCCTGGGGCCCTCTCATCGTTGGTCATGCGCACCCCGACGTCGTGGAGGCGGTGACGAAGCAGGCGGCGCTGGGCACCAGTTTCGGAGCGCCCACAGAGCTTGAGACAGACTTGGCGGAAGAGATCAAGCGGGCGTATCCGTCGATCGAACTCGTCAGAATGGTCAATTCAGGCACTGAAGCGACTATGAGTGCCTTGCGCCTGGCCCGTGGATTTACCGGCCGGTCCAGAATCGTCAAATTTGCCGGCTGCTATCACGGCCATGCGGACAGCCTGCTCATTCGCGCGGGATCCGGCGTGGCCACGCTGAGTCTTCCGGACTCTCCGGGTGTGCCGGAAGCCGTGGCTGAACTGACGTTGACAGTCCCCTACAACGATATTGACAGTCTCCGACTCGTGTTTGAGCGGTACGGAGAACAGATTGCCGCAGTGATTGTTGAACCCGTCGCGGGCAATATGGGGCTGGTTCTGCCCCAGGGTGGATTCTTGCAGGCGGTGCGCGACATCACGCGGGCGTATGACGCTCTGCTTATCTTTGACG
>JAJYTO010000162.1 GCA_021793015.1 Bacillota bacterium | reverse complement strand
CGGCGGCGCCCAGGAGATGTACGGCATTACGCCGGATTTGACCACGCTCGGCAAGGTGATCGGCGGAGGACTCCCTGTGGGGGCTTACGGAGGGCGCGAAGATATCATGGCCATGGTGGCGCCGCTGGGTCCCGTCTACCAGGCTGGCACCCTGTCGGGCAACCCGCTCGCGATGGCGGCGGGTCTGGCGACGATCCGGCTGTTGCAGCGCGAAGGCGTGTATGACCGTCTGGGACGCGCGGCCCAAACGCTCGCGCACGGATTTTTGGAAGCCGGCCAGCGCGTCGGGATTCCTGTTCAGGCCGCTGCGGTCGGCAGTATGTTTGGCGTTTTTTTTGCCGAACATCCTGTGGTCGATTACGACTCCGCGAAACTGGCCGACGCTTCGCGTTACAGCGAATACTTTCACGGCATGCTGGAACGCGGCGTTCACCTGGCTCCTTCGCAGTTGGAGTCGGGATTTGTCTCGACGGTCCACTCCGACTATCAGCTTGCCGACACGATAGAGGCTATGAACAGTGTGATCGCGACGCTGCAAGCCCGGAAGCCGACAAATTCCTGACTGACGACGCGACGGCAATGCGAGAGGGGACTGTGGGTAGTGGATCCAAGGCGGCGCAACATGGTGCTTGGCTCCCTGTTGGTTGCGATGTTTCTGTCGGCCATGGAGGGCACGATTGTCGCGACGGCCATGCCGACGATCATCGGCGATCTGGGCGGCTTTGCGCTCTTCGCATGGGTGTTTTCGCTGTTTCTCCTGGCGCAGGTCGCGACGATTCCGGTCTACGGCCGGTTGTCGGACGTGATCGGCCGCAAACGGGTGTTTGCCATCGGCGTCATGATATTTCTGGTCGGCAGTTTGCTATGCGGTGCGTCGAAGTCGATGGGGTTCCTCATCATTTCGCGCGTCATTCAGGGCGTCGGCGCGGGAGCCGTGCTGCCGGTTGCGTCCACGATCGTTGGCGACATCTACAGCCTGCAGGAGCGGGCCAGGGTGCAGGGCTACATCAGCAGCGCCTGGGCGCTCGCTTCCGTCGTCGGTCCCACGCTGGGCGGATTGATTGTGCAAACCATAGGGTGGTCGTGGATTTTTTGGATAAATATACCTATCGGACTGCTTGCATTGATTGGCCTGTGGGTGTTTCATCAGGAGATATTGACAAAAAAGAAACACGCGATCGACTGGCTGGGATCTCTCACTCTGGTGATCGGCACGTCATCGCTGATCCTCGCCCTGGTGCAGGGTGGCGTGGTCTGGGCCTGGAACTCCCCGCCGAGCTATCTGTCTTTTGCGGGATTCGCGGTGTTTGCGGCGCTGTTCATCTGGCGCGAGTCACGCGCGAAAGAACCGATTCTTCCCCTTGATCTGATGAAACGGCGCAGCATCGCGGTGGCCAATCTGATCGCTCTTGTGGCGGGAGGAATCACGTATGGCATCACTTCATTTACGCCCACATTTGCCCAGGGCGTCCTCGGCGTCAGTTCGATTGCGGCGGGTCTGATCATCGCCACGCTGTCCATCGGCTGGCCCGTCGCCGCCACACTGTCCGGTCCGGTGATCATTCGCCGCGGCTACCGGTTTACCAGCCTGATCAGCCTCTTCATCACACTTGCCGCCACACTCCTGTTCGCACTCTTTCTGAAACCAGGCGTCAACCCCTGGGCGTTGGCCGGCGTCACGACGGTCTTTGGCTTTGGTCTGGGCGGCGCGACGACGACATCGTTGCTCGCCGTGCAAACGGTCGTTCCGTACGCTCAGCGCGGCGTGTCCACTGGCGCGAACATGTTCGCGCGCACACTTGGCAGTGCGCTGTGGGTGGCCATCCTGGGCAGCGTGATGAACAGTGTAATCGCCAGTCGCCTGGCGGCTCTGCACAGAGTGCTTGGCGGCGCGCAAAAATCCGGTCAGCCGCTGGATATCACCAATGTGCTGCTCGATCCGGCGCAGCGGCTCCGGCTTGGCGCCGCGCCGTTGCGGGCGCTGGTTCACACGCTGGCCGCAGGGATTGATCACGCGTTTTGGTGGGTATTTGCGACCGCGGCAATCGGTGTGGCGCTCGGATTTCTGATGCCCAGAGGCATTCCCACGGAAGCCGAAAAGCAGGGTGATGCGGCGCGGACATGAACCTCCCCCTCATGATGACCACTATACCACGCCGGAAGATCCATAAAGGAGCCTGTTCAAAAAGGGGTCAGGTAAGACCCGCGCAATGCAAGGAAGCGAGCCAAGAATGCGGACCGAGCGTACGTTTTTGGTACGTGAGGGAGCATTCCAGGGGAGCAGTGATAAAGTCCTCGATGCAGGCGCAGTGATTCAAGATCTGGCGTCCGAGGCTTTAGTCGGACGCTATATGCACCGCTTCGCGCCTGCCCTAATTTGGATTATCACTGCTCCCTTGGGCGCTGACGCGGCAATGCGCCGGGGAGTTCTGACCCCTTTTTGAACAACCTCTAAAGGCATAAGTGGGCTCATACTGACGTATGGTGTGGGAGAAGCATATGGCGGTAGGAGGGATTGCTTTGGCAGATCGGGACAATCAGCAGCCCATTGAGCTATTTATCGATCAACAGGTATTTATTGACGTGGTTCGCGGCAATGAACAGGTGGATGAGTTCGCGGCCCACACGGAAGTCACCGCGTTTGAACGGCGCGGCAGCGATCTCTATCTGGAAGGAAATATTTTGTTTACGGCTTATCTGGACGCCGGCGCAGAGCGGCCGAAAGGCGGCGATCAGGGAGCATTGGCGGATGGAACGCTGCGGGCGGATGTCGAGCATTTGCAGCATCGCATGCCGTTTGATCTGTCGGTTCCGGTGTCGGCACAGTCCACGGGCATGTTCAGCGTGCAGGTGCAAGTGCCCGAGGCGACCGTGGACGTGCTCGGACCGGGATGGCTGCATATTCGCGCTCTGCTGCAGGTGGAGGGGCTGCCGCAGGATGGGGGGTATGCCGCGCATTGCGGCGCTCAGGAGGTGGTGGTTCCCGCATCCCCGGACGGCTTGGCGGGTGGGCTGGCAGGAGTCCCCGCATCCGATTTTTGGGGTGCTGGGCAGCATGCTGACGCACAGTCGGCCGGCGAACAGTCCGCTCTGCAGCAGCCGGACGACGGGCAGTCAACCGGTGATCAGCCCAGTGACGCAACTGAACCGCAGTCATACGATTACAGTGATTTGCTGGCGCCATTTTCCGTGACGGAACCATCAGCGCCGCCTGCGTGGGATACGTTTGCGCCCACTGGCCCCTTCGCGGATTATCAAAATGCGGACCGGCCCGCCCAAGCGCTTGGCGCCACGCGCGACGGCGCGCCTGCGGAGGACGACGAAGCCGAGAGCTCCCTGTCTGAGTCGGGATGGAAGCACCAGTTGCAAGGGGCGGACCGCGCTTTGCACGGAGTTGTCCATCCCCCGCTGGAGACCGCAGCGCCTGGGGGCGCCGGGGACACGCAAAGGTCGGCGACAGGGCCGGGGCAGGGAACGCAGGTGGAGGGGGCGCCGCAAGAGTCGGCGATAGAGACGCAGGAAACGATGGCAGAGGCGCCGCAAGAGCCGGCGGTAGAGACGCCGGAAACGATGACAGAGGCAGTACAGACGAGAGCTGCGGAGGCAGCGCAAAGGGCGGTGCAAGAAGCGGCGCAGGAAACGATGGCAGAGCCGATGCAAGAGACAGCGCGAGAGGCGCGGCATCGCTCCCAGGCGGGTCTCCCTCCGTTTCGGACAGGTAGGCCGCCGCAACCGGAAAGCGCTCCGGGAATCAGCGCCGCAAGAACACTTGCGGATGCAGACGCAGCAGATGACGGAAGCCCACATCTGTCCTATCATTTCGAACACACCCGCCTGGACAGCGCAGAATCGCCCGCCGACGCGCCGGACGCGGCCGCCGGATCGTCGCATGCCAAGCACACGGCGCAGACCGGGCACGCCGACCCCGACGCGCCGTTGCGCGCGCAGTGGGAGACGGACGACGTGATGATCCCCATGCCGCCTCTCCCGGACGTCCCACTCGGACCATCGCGCACAGAATCGGCCGTGCCGCCATTGCCGCCGCCGTCACAGCAGGAACCGGAACAGCCGCAGCGGCCCGCGCCTTCGACCGGGGTCGTGCACAGCCACACGGACACCGTCGATGTGGCGGCGCATGTATCCATAGAGTCTCATCAGGAAACGTTCGAAACCGTGGCGCCTGTTGACCCGGCTGGCGCCATGCAGATGTCGTACGCCGCCGTCCCCGAGGAACAGGTCGAGATGAGCGCCGCGGAATGGTTTTGGAAGACGATGGACATTCCGACCGGAGAAGCGACATTTACGATGAAGTTTCGCATCGTCCAGGCCGCAGAGACGGTGGAGGACATCGCCAATTACTATAACGTCGGCGTCGCGGAACTGTTGCGGGCGAACGAATTGTCCCTGGATGCTTCCGTCGAAGGTTCGTTGCTCTATATCCCGCTTGTGCGCTCCTGACACACGGTCCGGAGGGCGTGCGCACCGGCGTTTCGCATGCGGGGGAGGGAGAACGATTGCCGCAGGACAGCATTGTCCACGACGTGACGCCAAATTACTCGTTTCGGGTGTACGGCTGGCAATGGCAAAGCGCGCACTCCTGCGCTCTGGACACCAGCGCGGGCGGCAAAATCCTGCGCCTGGACCGCGATCTGGGCAGGGTTGCCGCGCGCGGCGAGTTGCTCGATGAACTGGCGGCGGCGCGTTTTCGCAGGACGCCGCGGCATATCCGCACCATCTATGGGGACGCCCATGTCCTTGCGCAAGGCTGCGCGTGCACGGTGAGCGACGACCTCAAACGGACTGCGCTGTCCCATACCAGGGAGGATGTGGCAGCTGCGGCCGACAATCTCGCGCGTTTGCACATCGCCCTGTCTGAAGTCGCCTGCTCTCAGCTCTTTCCCGCTTCCGGAGCGCGGATCAGCGAACTGATGGGCGCTGCTCTCGCCTCTCTGGACAATGGGCGCGCCTTGTGTCGCGACGCGCCCACAGAGTTTTCCGCTCTGCTGTGCGCCAATATCGACAAGGTGCGGCGCAGGGCGCAACTGGCGCGCGAGCTGATGGATGCGGCGGGTCTTGACGCGCGGGAGCGTTCGGGCCAGTCGACACACTCGTTGTGCTTTGGGACGTACGGGCTGGACAGGCTCGCTTGGACGCGCTTTCACCGCGTGGCGACTCTTGATTTTGGCGATGTGAGGCGCGCCGATCCAGAGTGGGATCTGTACACGTTTTGTCGCGAGTTGTTTGCATTGGGCCGGCATGATTTGATCGCCGGGGCGCTCTCCGCCTACGCGGCGCGGACATTCCCGGCGGCGGACAGAGATCGCCGCGCCATGGCTTACGCCGCGTTTCCTTTCGCCGTGTCCAGGCTTATCGGAGCATACCGGCAGAGCGAGCGCAAGGAGCATCCGGGGTGGCGTGCGGCGCTCTATGAAGCTTTGACGCTTGACGGCGGAGCCGGACGGGAGTGACGTGATGTGGATTCGCGGTCAGATTGGCAGCAACTCTGTCTCCTTTTGGACATGGACCCGGAGCTTGTGGACGAGTACGACCTGAATCCGCGGCGCATGGAGCGACGGGGCAATGCGGTGAGGCTCACATCGGACGGCGCAACGGTATACATAAAGCGGATGCGCAAGGGACAGCCTGGTCTGGACGCGGTTCACCAACTGACGGAACGGCTGGCCCGCCAGGGCGTCCGCGTACCCCGCATGCTGCAAAACAAATACGGCGATCCCTGGATGCGAGGCGAAATGGGCGACTTTTATGTTCTACCGCAGATCGTCGGTCGGCCGATGCGCCTGGACGATGAGAGCGAGTTTGTGGAGGTCGCCCGAGTCCTTGGCGCCTGGCATCGGCACGCGGCGGCAGAGCCGGGGCGTTTCGCGCAGCCGTTGCGCGCCGATCTGACGTATTGGTGGGGGCTGGCCCGCGTAAAGTTGGACAGTTATCGCGAATACGCCCTGGATCGGCGGACGGCGACTGAACTTGACGAGTTGTTTCTGTCGGTGCGCGAGGATCTCGATCGGCAACTCGCGCGGGCGTTGGCGTATTTGCCGCGGGCGCAATATGGCGCGCTCTGTGAGCGCGCCGGGAAGCGGGGGGAACTGTGCCACGGCAACGTGGTCCGGCAGAATCTGATACGTGCGCAGGACGGCGTGTACCTGCTGGATCACAGCCATGTGTTTGAGGGGCCGCAGATCCTCGACCTGGCGAATTATATCCAGCGGTACGCCGCCAGATTCGACTGGGACCGCAAGCTGTGCGCAGAAGCCCTGAACGCCTACCGTCAGGAACGCCCGCTGTCCGAAGCGGAGTGGCTTGCGCTGGCGGTTTTGTTCGCGTATCCTGCGGGCGTGCTGCGCATTCTTGAGTACTATTATGAGCAGAGGCAGGACTGGGATGAAGAGGATTTTTGCGCTGCCTTCGCACAAGCGTGTGAATGGGATCAGGCTCGGATACAGTTCCACGAATCCGCATTTGCGGACGCGTTGTCTCCGATTGACGAGAGCGGAGGCGGCGAGGAACGGATCCCGCCCCCGTCGTGGGCGCTCATGCCCAATGGATCGTTCTCAAGACCCAGAGATGAGGGAGACGACGATGATGCGCTCGTTCACTGGGGGCCTCTTTCGTCCGACAGGGACCTGCCGGAAATCACAGCGGCTCCTGTTCCTGCGCCGCGAGTCAGGCCGGGTCGCCAAACCGGATTGTGGCGTCCTCCCGTATAGAGGTTGTTCAAAAAGGGGTCAGAACTCCCCGGCGCATTGCTGCGTCAGCGCCAAGAAGGCTCCCTCACGTACCAAAAACGTACGCTCGGTCCGCATTCCTGGCTCGCTTCCTTGCACTGCGCGGGTCTTACCTGCCCCCTTTTTGAACAGGTACATATAGCGAAAACAGCAAACGTCAGCGAAGACTGGAGGGGCGCGGCGTCCCCGGTCATGGCGCGGAGCGATCCCCGCCATGCCGTGAAGGAGATTAGCGTATCTTGAGGCCTCCTGAAGGGTTTCGCGGCGGGAGGGCTCGGTTTCCTGATGGTCATGCGCCAAGGAAAAACGTGACGAGCACCATCACGAGTCCAGCCAGAATCATGAGATTGATGATGGACGGGAAAAACAGCATCTGAAGCATCGTCAGAAAAATGCAGCCGAGCAGGATGACTTTTGCAAAACGCGCAAGAGCGTGGAAAAAATTGGGCATCAAGAGGCCTCCATGGCCAGCGCGCGGTCACCCTAGAGGACATGTGATAAAGTCCGCGCAGCAGGCGTTATGATCCCACATATAGTGTTTGAGGCTTTAATCAAACACTATATGTACCGCACCGCGCCTGCCCGAATTTGGTTTATCACTGCTCCCATAGGCATAGGGCGCCGCCTGTATCTGGCATACATCAGAATATGCGCGGCCATACTGGATTGTGAGCGGCGGCGCAAGCAGGCGCACGGGGAACGGGGGAACCGCGCCGCTCGCGCCGCAGCCGGATCAAAGCGATGAGGAAACAGACGCGAGGGAAACAGACGCGAGGGAAACAGATGGCGCCGCGTGGATAGATGTTTGTGGAACCTGACTCTCGTGGTATGATGGATGCGTTGGCTATGGACATGCTGCCGGCGACTGTGGCGGCAAGTGGAAATGGGTGAGTGTGTGTCGGGAAAGGGAGAGCAAAAGGAGAGCAGGAGTCTCGCGAGGACACCGCCGCCGGCGGGTTGGCGTTTTCGCGTGGTTGGCTATACCGCTCTGATCATGGGTGTGATCGGAGGCGTCATCGGGTGGCGCACTGGCGGACCGGTGGCTGGAAGCCTGAGCATGGGCGTTGGTTTGCCCATGATCATGGCTCCGTATTTTGTGGTGCCCCGGACCAGGACGAATCGCATCTGGCAGGGCGTTGCGACAGGGCTGCTCAGCGGCCTGGCGGCCGCCGCGGTCCTGCTCATCTTTGATACGGGCCGTTTCTTGCCTGCGTGGCAGATGCTGGTCACCACCTATGTCGAATTTGTCATCGCTGTGTTTGGGATCTCGTGGCTGTCCGTGATGCTGTCGGATTGGGCAGAGAAGCGGCGCCTGAAGTATGAGGCGGACAAGAGCAAGTCCAACAGTCCGGTGCAAGCGCAGACGCGCTTTCCGAAGCGGCCTCGCATGCGCGCGGCAAAAACGCAGGAGACGGTGCGCCCTGCGCGGGTCCACCGATACAATCGCAAACCCAAAAAGTAACGCTGGATAGTGCAACGCTGGCAATGCAGAGACAGTGCAGTGCTGACGCATGAAGTTGAGAGCCCTTGACGGGC
>JAJYTO010000161.1 GCA_021793015.1 Bacillota bacterium | reverse complement strand
ACGCGGCTCTTTCGTTTAACCGGTATCGTTCCATCAACAATCCCTTGGCGCTTTCCACCAGTTTTCGATTCGCCAAGGATTGCTTCAGATCCTCGACTTGGGCGTTCATCCGCTTCAGCCGCTCGGCTTGCGCAAGCGCGATTTCCAGACTCGGGACGAGGTCGGACTCCGTCACCGGCTTGACCAGATAGGCGATGATCCCCGCTGTCTTCGCTTCCTGCACGAGTTGTCCATGACTGTAGGCCGTCAGGGCCAGCAGCGGAATGCCCGCCTTCTGATAGATGATGCGCCCGGCCTTCAGGCCGTTCATCCTGGGCATCTTGACATCCATGATGATGAGATCCGGCTGGTGCGTGAGCGCCTGTGCGATGGCCGCCTCACCGTCCGAAGCCTCCGCGACAACCTCGTACCCTTCTTCGAGGAGAATTTCCCTGATGTCCATGCGCACAATCGATTCATCGTCCACGACCATGATCCGCGCCTTGGCCACTTTGAACTCCTCCCCGCCTTTCCCCTCGCGCAGGCGCACATCAATGGCGTCGACCATCGATCCGAATGAGAAGTCGAATTATAATGACTACCATCAAAATTCAATATATTAGAGTTCGCACTTCTCGTCAAGATGTTGTGTCGTGTTTCGTCGCCATTCGGATTCGGCGACACCAAGAATCAGGACGGCGAGCCCATCCACAGTGATTTTGCGGACTCCGGCGGCGGAACGGTCAACGCGTCATTCATCGAACGGCTCCGCAGCCGGGACGCAGGCGCGCCTGACCCCTTTTTGAATAGGCTCTTTAAGCCACAAGATGGGCCTCAAAGACGGATCTATTGCGCCAGATAGCCCCCGTCCATCACAACGGCTTGACCCGTTACGCCCCGCGCCTTGTCAGATGCGAGAAACACAGCGTAATCCGCGATTTCCAACGGATCAATCAGTCGCGCCTGCGGCACAAGCGGGAAGATCACTTCTTCAAGAACACGCTCATACGGCACGTTGCGCTGTCGCGCCAGGTCCTGCAACTGATTGCGAACCAGCGGCGTATCGACGTATCCAGGACAGAGTGCGTTCACCGTAATTCCCTGCGCGGCAACCTCCAGCGCGGCCACTTTCGTCAATCCGATCAGACCATGCTTTGCGGAATTATAGGCGGCTTTGCCCGCAAATCCAACCAGGCCGTTGATAGACGCCACATTGACGACCCGTCCATGGCCGCTGTTTTTCATGATCGGAAACGCGTACTTCATGGTCATGAACGGTCCAGTTACCATCAACTGAAGCATCTGCTGGAACTTGTCCACCGGAAATTCTTCAATAATTGCCACGTGCTGCATGCCCGCATTGTTCACGACGATGTCAACTGTTCCAAAGGTACGCTCGGCAAAAGAGATCAATCCCCTGATATCCTGTTCCCGACTCGCGTCAGCCGCGTATTCGCGCACCTCCAGCCCTTTGATCCTCAGTCCGGCGGCGGCCTCTTGCGCAGCCTGAACGCGCAGATCCGACAATACAACTGCGGCGCCCGCCGCCGCCATTTGTTCGGCAATGGCAAATCCTATGCCGCTGGCGGCGCCTGTGACAACCGCAGTCCGCCCCTGCAATAACCTTTCTGTCACCCCTGCTCACCCTCTTCCGGCGCTGTGTACAATGAAAACTCGCCCGCCACCTCTCCTAGAGGTTGTTCAAAAAGGGGTCAGAACTCCCCGGCGCATTGCTGCGTCAGCGCCAAGGGGAGCAGTGATAATCCAAATTAGGGCAGGCGCGAAGCGGTCCATATAGCGTCCGACTAAAGCCTCGGACGCTATATCTGGAATCACTGCGCCTGCATCGAGGACTTTATCACTGCTCCCCTGGAATGCTCCCTCACGTACCCAAAACGTACGCTCGGTCCGCATTCTTGGCTCGCTTCCTTGCACTGCGCGGGTCTTACCTGCCCCCTTTTTGAACAGGCTCTTTCAGGTTGTTCAGCTTCCGTTTCGCGAACGCTTGAGAAGATTCTGCTGCCGCTTTGCCTCATTGGCCAATTGCTGCTGGTATGTGGCGGCGAAATAGCTGGCGCCAGTGCCGTTGCCCTTTGCCACATAGTAATAGTAGCCCGTATGCGCCGGATGCAGGGCCGCATCGATCGAGGCGAGTCCCGGGTTCGCGATTGGTCCTGGCGGCAAACCGTCAACCAGGTATGTATTGTATGGACTGTTGACGGCCAAATCCTGCGCCGTCAGATTCGAACTAAAGCCAACGGCATACTCAACCGTCGCGTCAATGCGCAGCTTCATCGGCGGCTTGTGATGGAGACGATTGTAGATCACACTGGCGATCAGAGGCCGCTCACGCGGCAGTTTCGCCTCCCGCTCGATCATCGAAGCCACCGTGAGCAATTGGCGTACGGTAAGCCCGTCCCGTTTCATGGCGGCGATTCGCCCGGGAGTCAGTATGCTGTTCATCTCCCCGAGCATCGTGCCAAGCACCTTATGCGGGGATTCGCCAATCGTAAAATCGTACGTATCGGGAAACAAATATCCTTCCAGACGATCCCGGACTGCCTTGATGTGAGCGGCCGACGGCAGAAACCAGTAGGAAAAATGCCCGGTTCTGACGACGTTCATGAATGCCTTTTCCTTGCAGACATGTTTTTCGGCGAGCACCTGGGCGATTTGGGTAACCGTAAAACCCTCGGGAATCGTTACGACCACCGTGTTAAACCGAACGGCGCCCTGTTTCAATTCATTTACCACCTGAGCCAGCGTCATGCCCGTGGCGAACTGATAGCGGCCAGCCTGCAGATTCGCGCCCTGACGGGTCAAAAACAGATACGCGCGAAACGCCAGCGGACTCCCGATCACCCCATGTTGCGCGAGCTCCTGCCCGATCTCCTGGCTCGACGCACCCGGCCGAATGTCAATCCACATTTTTTGACCTGAGCGGCCAAACGGAGTGTACACCACAACAGAGCGAACCACAAAAAAAGCGCCGACGAGAACCGCGGCCGCGATGACGCCAAAGAAAGCGGGGCGACGCACCTTGCCTAGCCATTTTCCCATTGCAACACGCATCAGCTCAGATCATCCAGTTCGAACATCAAAGTGTCAAACGCCTCCGCTACCTTGTCCCATTCATCGTCGTCCTCAATGCCGATCAGTGACGCACTGTCCGCCTCAATGTCGCCTTCGACGCGCAAGATCAGAGGTTCCTCCCCACGATCCAGTTCTGACTGCAGGAGAACATAGTGATGGCCATCCATTTCAAGAACGCGCAAAACGTGATACGGCTCTTCCTGACCGTCATCGTCCGTTAACACGACAAGTCCCTGCAACAGGTCATCGAACATTTACATTCTCCCCTTTGCATCGAGATAAGTTTGCAATATCAGCGCCGCCGCAACCTTATCCACAACGCGTTTGCGTTTTTGACGACGCACGTCACCTTCGATGAGAATCTGTTCGGCGCGCACCGTGGTCAGACGCTCGTCTATCCATTTTACCTGTTTTCCTGTTAATTCTTCAAGTTCTCTCGCAAATTCCTGTGTGCGCGCCACCCGTTCTCCCATGGTGCCGTTCATATTGACAGGCAGTCCAACGATGATCAGGTCCACATCCTGCTCAGCCGCAATCTGCGCGATTCGCTCCGCCGGATGCCTGACCTTGCGGCGATCCACCACTTCGAATGTCTGCGCAGTGATAAGCAACGGGTCGCTCAGGGCGACGCCGATCCGCGCCTCGCCATAATCGACCCCCATCAGCCTCATGACAAACGGGACGCCAGATAGGCGCGCACCAACTCTTCAATCAATTCATCCCGTTCCACCCGTCTGACGGCGTCCCGCGCATCTTTGAAACTTGTGATGTAGGCGGGATCGCCAGAGATGAGATAGCCTGCGATCTGGTGAATGGGATTGTACCCCTTCTCAGACAGAGCCTCGTAAGCCAGCAGCAGCGCCCGTTCTGCGCGCGACGGCTCGTCTGGACGAACCCGAAACTGCATCGTTTCTTCAAACGAAGACACGTCAGTCACACTCCTCTCCTGAATGATCGTACTACCCACCCGTACTATTCCACAAACACATGGAAAATTCCTCTGTTGTCGGCCCCGCGGTGCGCTGTCGCGCCACGAGGCGGCAAAAAAGGTGTGCGGCGGGCTTCGCTTGCCATCTTGCCGCATGCCGACAGCGTCGCCGTGAACCGGGGAAGGTCCGGCAGGCGCACACGGCCGACGTGACCGTTCCCGGTCCACGGCAGAATTCCTTGGGGAGCAGTGATAAACCCAATTTGGGCATGCGCGGACTTTATCACTGCTCCTCTTGGAGGCCTCGTTACGCTTCCAATACGGAGCGCGCGAGCGTGCGCGCAACGCGCAACGCCTCCGGCAGTTTCCCCGGTTCCCTGCCGCCAGCCTGGGCGATATCCGCCCTGCCGCCGCCGGACCCGCCCGCAATCGTCGCAACATCCCTGATCAGGCGGCCCGCATGAACCCCTTGCGCCTGCAAGCCGGGCGGCACCACGGAAACAAAACTCACTCGATCCGCCGTCTTTGATCCAAGAATGATGAGCAAGTCTGCGCGGCTGGACTTTAACCGATCCGCCACCACGCGCAGCGCCTCCACGTCCATGTCTTGCAATTCGGCTATCAGCATCTCCCTGCCCGCGACCGACTCCACCGACGCGAGCAATTGCACGGCTTCCAGCCCGCTGAGCTTGGCCGTCAAAGCCTCAACGTGGCGTTCCAGTTCTTTGACGTGCGCCAGCATGCCGTCGATCCGCGCGGGCAATTGCTGCGCGTTCGACCTCACCTGGTCGGCCGCGACCGCCAGCAGTTGTTCCTCGGCGAGAACATACTCATACGCATGCTGGCCGGTTACCCCCTCCACACGGCGAATACCGGAACCAATCCCGTTTTCGGACACCAGTTTAAACAACCCGATTTGGCCGGTGCTCTCGACATGGCACCCTCCGCATAATTCGGTCGAGTAGGCGCCAGCCCGCACCACACGCACCACTTCGCCGTATTTTTCCCCAAACAGGGCCATGGCTCCAAGCAACTTTGCCTCTTCGCGCCCCATCTCCTGCGTCGACACCGGCTCGTCGCGCCAGATCTGCTCATTGACCAGTCGCTCGACCCGCTCCAATTCCCTCCTGGAGAGCGTGCCGACATGCGAGAAGTCAAAACGCAGACGCTCTCCCTGAACAAGCGATCCCGCCTGCGCCACATGTTCCCCGAGCACTTGCCTCAGCGCCTTGTGAAGCAGATGGGTGGCCGTGTGATTCTTTGTGATATCCGATCGTTGCGCCGCATCGATCGCCGCAGTGACGGGCGCGCCCGTCACGATCTCCCCCATCGCAACTTCACAAGTGTGAACATGCTGCCCGTGCGGCGCCTTCTGCACGTCCAGAACCCGCAGTTCAAAGCCGTCGCCGATGATCGCGCCCCGGTCCGCCACCTGGCCTCCGCTCTCCGCATAAAATGGGGTGCGATCGAGAATCACCTGCACGCGTTCTCCGAGCGAGGCCCGCTCCTCCAGACGATCCTCCACGACCAACGCCTCAACGCGCGCCGCAACGCTTGCGTCCGTATAGCCTACGAACTCGCTGTGCACCGTCAGATCGCGCAACAGCGTCGTCTGGACCTGCATGCTGTCCACATCCTGCCGCGCACTCCGGGCGCGCTCCCGCTGTTCCCGCAACGCGCGTTCAAACCCGTCGCGATCCACCGCCAGACCGGTCTCCGCCGCGATTTCCTCGGTCAAATCGATGGGAAACCCATACGTGTCGTATAATTTGAAAGCTTCATCGCCAGAAATCGTATCCCTGTCCGACTGCTTCAAACGGGCAATCACAGCGGCCAACAAAGCCTCTCCCTCGCTGAGAGTCGCAAAGAAGCGTTCCTCTTCGAGACGGATGACGCGCTCCGTGTGTTCTCTCTTCGCGAGCACCTCAGGGTAATAGTCGGCCATGACTTCGCCGACAACGCCCACAAGGGTATGCAAAAACGGCTTGTCATATCCCAATTGTCTCCCGCTTCTCACGGCGCGGCGCAACAGACGGCGAATCACATAGCCGCGGCCCTCATTGCTTGGCGCTACACCGTCGGTGATGGAGAAGACGACCGTCCGCACATGATCGGCGATGACTTTGAGCGCTGTGTCGTCAGCCGCGCGGCGCTTGTAGATCACGCCGACACGCTGCGCCGCCGCATCGATGATGGGCCGGAACAGGTCTGTGTCAAAGTTTGTGGCCACCCCCTGCAGAACGGACGCCGTCCGTTCCAGCCCCATGCCTGTGTCGATATTTTTCTTTGGAAGCGGCGTGTAGGAACCGTCCGGGTTGTGATTGTACTGGCTAAAGACCAGGTTCCAGATTTCGAGATGCCTGTCACAGTCGCAACTGGCGTCGCATTCTGGACGCCCGCACCCCACTCCCTGACCCCTGTCAAAGAAAATCTCTGAGTTTGGTCCGCAAGGTCCTTCGCCAATGTCCCAAAAATTGTCCTCCAACCGCAACACACGCTCTTCTGGAACACCGATCTCCCGATGCCAGATAAGAAACGCCTCGTCGTCTTCCGGATGAATGGTGACAGACAGTCTCTCAGGGTCCATGCGCAGACGTTCCACGAGAAATTCCCAAGCCCAGTGAATCGCTTCGCGTTTAAAATAATCTCCGATCGAAAAATTTCCGAGCATCTCAAAGAACGTCTGGTGGCGCGCCGTTTTTCCGACGTTTTCGATATCATTGGTGCGAATGCACTTTTGACTGTTGGTCAGCCGTAAATTCGGAGGCGTTGCGCGTCCGTCAAAATACTGTTTGAGAGGCGCCATCCCACTGTTGATCCAGAGCAAAGAACCGTCGTCCTGCGGCACAAGACTGGCGCTGGGCACTATGTCGTGACCTTTTTCCCTGAAAAACTCCACATATTTTTTTCGCAATTCGCTGCCTGTCACAGCGCCGACCCCCTTGACATGTCTGTCAGATCCACACTCGGCTTGCGGTCTGTCCGCTCCCGTCGCTGGCAGCTTGGCCCGCCGTCGGACCGCCTATTTCCGCCTGCGATGTGCCTGGCCCCGCCGTCGGACTGCCTATTTCTGCCTGCGATCAGTCTGCTCTAGCACTGGCCCGAAACCCGGCGCGGTGCGTCATCTCCAGTGCACTGGCTCCCGCGGATACAAAAAAGCCTCTCGTCCTCCAAGGGACGTGAGACTCACGCGGTACCACCCTTATTATGCCGTGTTTGACAGCATCGCTTTCATGCGCTGTAACGGGCGCTCCGTCGCGGTTGTCACGCGCGGCCTTCGGACCTCGCTTTCCCGTCCTCTTCACACGCGCTTCCTCCCAGCCATACGGAAACACTCTCTGGGTGTGGGCTGAACGGTACTGTGGTCCTGCACTGCCTTTGCTTCATCATGAAGTATAACAAAGACTGTCATCAAGCGCAAGAAAGCTGTGGAGATCTGATCAGGCATATTGTTCGGGAAATGCTCGGGTAGTGGCGCCTGCGTAGAACAGGAGTCCCCATCATGACAAGAAGATGCATCCATGACAAGAAGGTTTCTTATGGAAACAGGAGCCATCATTCGATGGGCTCCTGTGCTTGCCTGGCAACGACCTACTCTCCCAGGACCCTGCGGTCCAAGTACCATCGGCGCTGGAGGGCTTAACCGTCGTGTTCGGGATGGGAACGGGTGTGTCCCCTCCGCCATCATCACCAAGCTATGAGAGTACTGTACCAGATCCGAGCCGTCCTGTCAAATGGGCGGGTGCAGTTTCAGGCAAGAGTTGTTTTGTGCAGCGTGTGCATGCCGATCCCCTCGGTAATCCCGACCGCACGCACCGCGTTACTGAAGATCTTCCATGCCTGTGATACGTATTGCCCAGAATGTCAGGTAGCGGCGGGCAGATGAACATTTGCCGGCATTAGTTGCAGCCCATCAGGGGTATTCAGATATCCGGGAGCAGTGCCTTTGACGCCTTTATGGCCATACTGCCACACGATTTTGTTCGTGCGGGGGTTGATCACCACCACCCGATTGTTATAGTCGTCGTTCGCCATAATGTTGCCGTTCGGAAGCATCACTGCGAGGGACGGATTCGACAGTTCTCCAGGACCGGACAGTTTGCGGTAGCGCCAAACCAATTTTCCTTTGGGTGTGACCTCCTCAATCGTACCCGGTGTGCTGTAGTCGGCGACGAGCAGATTGCCGTTAGGCAACAGTTGCGTGTCCGAAGGGTAGCTGATGCCCGGCAAGTGCACCGTGTACATCAATTTCCCCTTGCTGTTGAGTCGGTCTGCGTAACTGCCGTTGATCTCGGTGATGATCATGCCGCCGCCGG
>JAJYTO010000160.1 GCA_021793015.1 Bacillota bacterium | reverse complement strand
GGGATGTTTGATCTCCTGGCTTAGAGAACTTTGGAAACCCGGATGGGTTCACGATGTGCGGATACGCCGCATGCGACAGGTTAATCACCTGCGGGATATATCCATGCGTCCATCGGGAAACATGGATATATCTCGAAAGATGCTGGTAGATTTAGGCAGGGGCAGATTACGTCGCCCCTGACTATCAATAAGACTTCATACAATGGCTTTACAAAATGCGAAAAAACCCCGGACAGGCCGGGGTGCTTGACTGTTGTTCTTACCCATTTCTAGATTTCCGCACAGCTTTTTACTGAAATGCGGAGAATTCGTGGTTAAAGTGCAGATACGTCGATAATAGTGTCCGCCATTTCCCAAAGATCTGGAGTCTGGGTGATGAAATACTCACGCTCGTACCCGCCAATGCGGAGCACTTCGCGCTTCATTGCCATGAACATCCTTTTGCGTTGGGGGTCCAGCGGGCCATCCGCCTCGTCTGTGTACAACGTTTGATACGTCTGGCCGGTGCTTTGGGCCAGGTAGATAGCGATGGCGCGGGTCAATGCTTCATTGATCCAGACCCGTTCACCGCCTGACATGGTGCTTACGGATTTGCCTTTCTGGGTGTCGGCATCGAACACAATGATGTCGAAACCTTCCCGCGCTTCACCCTTGGCTGTTTGAACCTGTGTCTGGATAGACACGGTAAAGCGTGGTCCGTAACAGGACATCAACAGGTCATTGGTGTAGGAGGTCAGCGTGGGGCCGGCATCGTCTATAGATAAAGCAATAATGCCGTCATTGCCGAATGCTTTTTGCAGAAGCGACCACTGGGCAAGTTCGTTCGATAGCAATGCAACCAACGCCTTGGTTTCAGGTTCAGTACTTAATGTTTCTTCTACATGCTGTGCGTTGGCTATGCACTTGGCATGCATTTCCGTCGCTTCCAGGATATCCCCGTCCAGTATGGCGATTTGCGAACCAATGTAGCCTACTTCGGTTTGTTTTTTGGCGACCTCGCCCTCCAGATTTTCAGGGATTTCACAGGAAGAAAGTGCATCTGCTAATTCCTGTATGGACTTGGCATGAATGGCACTTTCGTTTTCCAGCTCCTCACCGGCCCGGGCAATGCCTTCAGATGCCTGCTTCTCTATATCGAGAAGCTGTTGCTGACGCAGCTCAATTTCCTTACTGGCATCTTCCAGAACCTTGTTCCAGTTATCCAGTTCCTGGCTGGCGTTCTCCAGAGCAGAGGACTGGTCGGCCAGAGTCTCCAGAGACCTGATTTCCGCCTGTATCGCGGTCACCCGTGACTGGTTAGCCTTGACGGTTGAATCATCGAGTGCCAGCTTTTCACGGTTGGCTCTCGTGTTTTCCAGCATTCCGGAAACACGCCTGTACTCTTCGCGCATTTTGTCGAGCGAGATACGGATATGGGGAATTTGCTCCTTGGCATGTGTTGCATCAGATAGCAACTGGCAACGGCCTTGCAGGTCTGTTCCGTGGCACGGCACATTCTCAATGAGGGTGCTCCTTGCTTCCATATCCTTCAGGGCTTTAGCTTGGGCCTCACCATGTGTTTTATAGGAAGTCAGTGCCACTGAATGGGAGCGTATCTCTTCATCCATGGAACGGCCGATTTTGATGGCCTCATGGTAATCGTCCTGTGCTTTCTGTGTGGCCGATTCCGCATCGGAGAGCGATTTCCGCAAGGTATCCAGTTTGTTCTTTGCGGATCGTATGGCGCTTTCGTTTTCCATCAACCGTGTTAGGCGGTCAATGGTGCCACGCGCTTGTTCCGTGCGGCGTGTGGATGCGGCGATCTCGTTCTTGAGACGAGCGGTTTCACGCGCCTCTGTGCAGCGGATGTCCAGTTGGCGCTGAGCGCATTGATGTCTACGACCAGCAAAAGCGTCCTTGGCATCGGCAATCTGCCTTTCCAGAGAAGAACGGCGCTGGCGTAATGCTTCCGTGGCAGCAAACCGCGATTTCAGTTCTGCAGCGGACTCTTGAGCGAGCTGCAAAGCGGCTTGTTGAGCGGAACGCGACTCCAGACATTGTGCTTTCCTTCGCGCCCAATTTCCCGCCTCTTCGTGAAGGGCAGTAAGCGATTCCCGGTTATTTTCCAGCGCAGTCAGCTTGACCTGTTCGGACATCAATCGTGGCTTAATCAATGCGACGACCTGGCTGGCCTTTTTTCCGAGTTCCCGTATTTTGTCCAGGCCCAGCAACTCTGCCAGAATCTGTTTGATTTCGGCATTCCCATAACTGAACAGTGGCCGACGGTTCTGGGAGGCGAAGACGCTGGTAAAGAACATCTCCGCAGTGCCCACGATGGATTCCAGAACGCGGTCGTAAGTATCCAGCTTGCCGTCCGCTACGGTTCCGTCGGGGGCGGTTACTGGCTCCATGTTCCCGTCGCTGCCTACCGTGTACAGATAAGCTTCGCCCTTTTTCCGGGCACCGCTGACATGAAAGGTCAGAATACTACGGTACCGTTGCCCTTCATGCTCCCAGTCCAACACTTTTTCAGCCTCGCTTGAGGCGAGGTTGTCGTAGTAACTGAACGCCGATGGGCTATTGGAAGCGGCCCTGCTGGGCATGATACGAAACGGGTGCATGTTATCCAGGATGGTACTTTTCCCTGCACCATTGGGGCCTGTCAGGGTGACAAGCTCTCCCTCTATTTTTTCGAGGTCAAGTTCAATGACCTCCTTTTTGCGTCCGGCACTGATGCCGGTGAACCCCTTGAGGGTCAATTTCAATGGCTTCATGACTACTCCTTTGAGGCGTGAGTGCGCCTGAGCGCCTGTGGATGTGCCTGTACGGCAGGTACCGGGTGCGAGCACCAGAAAAACCGCTTTTCCGGAAGTCCTTTTATCAATGACGTTCTGGAAAAACGGTCCACACCCGAGATGGGTGTGGCCGCTCAGTTTGTGTGCGAGGATGACGTGCCCACGAATGATGCAAGCTATCAAAGCACTCTCAAGACCAAATTTGTCGGCTTTAACACGAAGCCGACAAAAGTGGCTGGTTTTGTAATTGGCTATTCGGCCTCGACCTTCCGACGTTGAGCCATGACCAGTCTCGGCCGATTGATGGCATTGGAACTGAAAAGAATAGGAGCGTCTGATGACGCCGAATTGATTTTGTCGATCGATGCCGTATCAACACCATTCTTCTCCAACGCAGACAAGAACCCTTTTACGCCATCGGCGGAAAGACAGAATTCGTCTTCCATGTACGTGTGCCCTTCGGCGACGGAATCTACAGCTCCGCGCTCACCTTCTGCCGAACAGCACACCGCCCCATTCTCCGTTCGGAACGTGATGGCGCCGAAACGCCCTTCGTCGGCCACGGTCGCCGCTTCAGAGACAGCGCGCTTTGCGCTGCTCGTTTGCAACTCGATGATGGCTTCGCTTTTGGCGTTGATATATCGTTCCCATGGCATGACAGCGGACTGTTCCAGTTGGGACTGAAACACCCAATCAGAGCCGCGCATGCGGAAGGCATTTTCGTCTGCGGTAATCTCGACAACTTCATCGTCAGGCACCGATTTCATGAACTTGGCGAGGAACTGCACCGATTGGATCGGCATCGCTACGACCACCTTATCCGACAGCCGTTCTTCAAGATGAAATTCCACATGGGAGAGCCTGTTTGATCGCTACTGACGACGTGCATTACCGTTTCACCGGCTTCGCCCACCAGAAACACTGTAATCCGTTGGCCATTTTTACCGGATGCCGGAATACAGCCAACGGTGAACTCAAATGCCGATTTCATATAAAGGACAGTGGTGTGGATGATGCTCTTCGCCATGACGTCCCGCATCATGGCGAAGCTATCCAGCGAGATAGATCGCGTCCGCAACCGGGAGCGATCGCACTGCACGGTTACCGCCCCTTTCTCGTGGGCAATGACCACTTCCTTGTCGTTTCCGAACGAGATGAATTTCTGCACCTCCGCTTTGGGGATGCAGAAACCGGCATCCATGTCCCAATCCTCAAAAGCGGCTGGCAGATTGACCTCCATGTGGGTCGGTGCATCTATGATGTTGATGGTTAATTCACCATCACCCGAGCGGCGCAAAGCCGCGAAATACTCTTGGCTCAGTCCGACGCCTGGCTCTTTATGCAGAGCCAGAGCATTCGTCAGTACACCCTTGAGTGCCGTTTGTTGAACGGTACATTTCATAAAAATCTCCTTCTTAAAACAGATCTGACAGATCCTGGAAGGCAGGTATTTCGCTGCCGGCCAGAGGGGATGGTCGTTCCTCAACTTTTTCGCATGTTGAGGTTGTGGTCAGTGATTCTGGCGCAGATTCAACCGTGATAACCGTAGGCGCGGATGGCTTATGGAGCAGCCCGTCCAGAATAGCTTCAGGTTCTTGGGTGGTTAACTGGTGCAACCTCTGTTGAAGCGGGCTGAACTCGACGCTCGTCGTTTCCGCCCACTTCTGAAGTTTCTCGTCCAGGCTGTTGGCCTTGCTGATGCCTTCTGCACGGACCCGGATAACGGGAATGACGCGCCCCTCCGTTTTGACGGCGGCGGCACCAGCATTCTCCAGGATGTGTTGAATGGCCTCGCGGTCCACTTCGTGGCGATGCTCCTCGTCCACGGAATAGCGGACACGAACAAAAGCCCCCTGAGCGCTTATGGCAGCAGCACGGACAGCATCCATATCCGGGATACCGTCGAAGTCCAGATGAATCAGACGGCGGGAAGGCGTAGGCATCAGGACGCAAGAGGCGTTTCGCCAGTCTACATCCCAGAATAACCAGCCCTTGTCACCTTCTTCGCCATAATGTAGCCGTCCAATGGAACCTGCGTAAGCGGCCCGCTGGGTACCGTATCCAGGAAGCTCTTTTTCCCAGGCCTGATGTTTATGGATGTGCCCCAACAGAAAAGCCGATGCCTTGGCAGCAAAAAGGCTACCCACGGTAAACTCATGGTCGAGGCCCAGCATGGGTACGCCATGCTCGGTCATGCAACCGCTGACGGTGCCGTGCGAAACAGCCATGGTGGGTATCTTGTCGTTTCGCGCCTGCTGGTTAATGTCTCCGAATCCAGAGAGTAGATCCGCTACCACGTCACCCATGAACTCTGCCTCACTGTGCCCAACCGCCGCGACAAGCGATGCCTTGTTGATTGCAGGGAGGCAGGAGAACAGGGCGACGGCTTGTTCCGGAACGTGCTCAAATCGCCAGTCGCCGATCTCGCCACAGAGGGAGCTTAACCAGCTTCCATCCTGAAGGAGGGCGACTTGTTCGATTTGCTCGGCGACATAAACGGGAAACTTCCCACCTATGAGACTGAACAGATCCAGAGTTCCCGGTGGTTCATGGCTAAATGTGCCCTGCAACATCAATACAGGGCAGTGGTTGCTGAGTTTGTGGATGTGCCGGCCCAACCGTTTTACGGCAGGGCTGTGCAGATCCAGACGGTGGTCAGTGGCGTCTCCGCTGATAACGGCGACTTCAATGCCCTCGTCGATGGCCGCCTCAACTGCTGCGGCCATGCAACGGTCCACTTCTTCCAGGTGTTCCTGGCAGAAATGGAGGTCCGAGAAATGACCAACTTTCATGTATTCTCCTATGTCCGTGTTACGATGGACAGGTGATGGCAGGACGGGAGGTTCCAATGAGTAACAAACCCGATTTGCAACTTTTAACTAATCCGGAAGACCCCGAGTTTGCGGGTGCCAAGCGATGGGCTCAGAATTTGGTGCGTTACTTGACGAATCCGGGAGATAAAGAGGCTTACGAATTTCTCAAACGCCAGAACCAGTTTGACGAAGAGGGACGACCGAAGCCGACTTTGGTTGCGTCCGAAGTTTCTCGGCAAGATACAGATCATACCTGGCGTCGATTTCCTCGTTGATTTTCTTGATGAGCTTTTTGGTATCCTTCCAAAGCTTCTTATCCCCGGCACAGATAGGGCTTCTTAGCAGTTCCTGAAGCTCATCTTTAATGACGAGGAGTTCCGCTTGTTTCGCCGTCTCCAGCCGGTTCATGATAAAAGCGTGTGTTTCTTTGCTGATCATTGTTTTCTCCTGAAAAAGGAGCGATCCCCGAAGGGCATTCGCCCCAATGGGTTGGGATTCCGTTGTTAACCGGGTGTCGCCCGGACGCATGAAGCGTAGAAAGTTTTTGCAATGCTTTGCGATAAAAGCATTGCAAAAATTCCCTGACAATGGATTAAAAAACACCACCGGATAAAAGTCCGGTGGTTCAGGTCAACAAGATTTAATTATGAGGGTCTAAATTCCGGTCCATTCCAAAGGACTTGATATTCGGCGCCCATCAAAACTACGGGCAATCGATAAAGTCCTCCACATCGCAGATATACCGGTCATAATCGCCGGAGGAGATGACGGAGCTGAGTTCAGCGAGTGCCTCGCCAAGGAGATCGACGTTGGTTCCCCATCCGTCATCGGATCGAATGCAGGCGTATTTCGCAAAGGTCTCAGGAGGGATCCCGATCTTCTTGCAAGCCTGAAACACTCTTTGTCGAAGGGCTTTCACTTCATCCGTGGCGGCATGTTGTAAAGACTTCGGTTTGGCCACCTGCGTTTCCGCAGTTGGTACTGCTGCGGCAGGGATTGTTTCCTGCCGCGGGCGATCTTCTGCCTCATGTGTTTCTGGAGCGGTTGAGGCCTTTTCAGGGTTTGCGTCCTGGATCTTCATTGCACCATGGGTTCCCACAGTGTCGCGGCGTGTCTGAACATTTTCTGCTGGGGCGTCCTGATTCACCACCTTCATGGGAACCACGTCTTCAGCATAGATTGTCGGCGTAAAGCCAAGCGCAGGCACTGGAGTACCGAGCTTGTTCCCAGTAAGCGCCGTGTGCGCTGCACTTGCCCGTTCAGCACTGCTCTGCGCCATAGACATCATCACGGCCATTTCCATCTCGGCATCAAGGTGGATGACCTTTTGGCTCACCTTTTTGGGGTCGCCCTTCTCATCCAGCATGACTACTTCAACTTCACGTTTGGACAACCAGAAGAGGGGGACCCCATTCATACCCATCTGGATATTTAGTGGGATGCGCCCACCGCAGGCTCTGGCCACCATTTCGATAACCTGTTTCATCTGGTCCGCACCATAAAAGCTCCCAGTAGGAACTTCCAGTATGGTGGACATGTTGGTGGCGCCTGGAACGAAAACGCGGATATGTTTGCGCTCATTGCAGTCATGGTTTTGGTACTCCGGGCATTTTTCCGGGATGCAAAGTCCATCGTTCTCTGGGCGTAACATGTTCTTCCGACCGCCGTACAAACGCACCACCCGACGTGTGGCAGGATTTACTGGTGGTTTCTCCTTGGTGACGCAGATACGGGAGCCATCTGGGCGCAGCTCGGAATGGTATTTCATTCCGCTGGCCGTATAGCATTCGAGCATTTCCTCGATGAAATGCTCATGGTTTTCGGAAGGGAAAACCACGGGGAATCGATACAGGCGTACCACGCCGTCATCGTCCTTGTGCCCGTAGAGTTCCATTATTTTTTCGGCCACAGCGGGGTCGGCAAACTCGCCCTTCCAGACCGAAAAATACATCTCGTTCCGTGGCACCAGTGCGTTCTTGAATCCAGCGCCATTGAGCACTTTATCAATAGCGCGAAAACCCACTCCGGCCTTGACCCCCCTCTCATAGATAGCCGCGGCTTTTGGGTCCGTGACGCTCCTTTTGAGGACCTTGATACCGGGCCGTATGCGCCCAGCTATAGCTGTACTCATAAAATTAAACCTCCTCTATGTCGGAGATGACATGTCAGCCAAGAAAAGGCCGACATGTTCGATTGGCCGATAACTAAAGCCCAGCAATGTCTGGGCTTTGTTTACTTTTTACTATTAGGTGTACTTTAGAACGGGATATCGTCGTCAAAGTCCTCCGGGAAAGGGTCACTCCTTGAACCGCTCCCATTATTTGGGGCCTGACGCTGACTGGCCGACTGTGATTGCGCGGGACGTTGACGGTTATTACCTCCGTTACCGCCGCCATTCTCGGATTTTCCACCAACGAGTTGCAGGCGGTCTCCCACGATTTCCGTGGTGTACCGTTCTACTCCTTCCTTGTCGGTCCACTTGCGCGTCTGTAGGCGGCCTTCCACATAGGCCATGCTGCCCTTGCGCAGATATTCGCCGGCGATTTCGGCCAGACGGCGCCACAAAACGACGCGGTGCCATTCGGTGCGCTCCTGCTTGTTGCCTTCCTTGTCCTTGAACTGCTCGGACGTGGCGATCGACAATGTGGCCACCGCGTCATTTGACTGCGTGTAGCGCATTTCCGGGTCCTGGCCGAGGTGGCCCATTACAATGACTTTGTTTACTCCTGCCATGCTTTGCTCCTGTGAAATGGCCCGCAGCCTTGATTGGAAT
>JAJYTO010000159.1 GCA_021793015.1 Bacillota bacterium | reverse complement strand
AAACCGTATTAATCACCCGACGCGGCAAACGAGTGGCTCAGATCGTGCCATACAGGGACACGGACGATTCGTTGGAGGCCATTTGGAGCCGTCTGCAAACCCTGCGCGCGCATGCGAAGAACGGAGAACCGTCGATCCGCGAGATGATCGAGGAAGGGCGGCGCTTTTGATCTCGCTTTAGCGCCGCAAACCTCTTCCTTCAGGGACAGGTTAGGCGAGTCACTGCGGTGTTCTTTGGCTCTCAATATACTGCCGAATAATCGACAGCGGCGCACCGCCGCAACTCCCGGCAAAGTAGCTGGGGGACCAAAGGTGTCCGCCCCATAGTTTCTGACGGATCTCCGGATCGTTCTTCCGCCGGATCAGGCGACTGGAGACGCCTTTCAGACTGTTGACCAAAGTGGAGATTGGCACCATGGGCGGATAGTTGACCAGCAGATGCACATGATCATCTTCTCCGTCGAACTCCACCAACTCAGCTTCAAAATCGTTGCAGACGGAAGCCAGGATCGGGCGCAGGTCATCCAGAATGGCTTTGGTAAACACGCCGCGGCGGTACTTGGTGACAAAGACCAAGTGAACGTGCAGATTAAACACACAGTGTCTTCCGGTTCGGATATCATTTG
Source organism: Bacillota bacterium (assembly GCA_021793015.1). Lineage (GTDB taxonomy): Bacteria > Bacillota > Bacilli > Alicyclobacillales > SLC66 > JAKADD01. The sequence continues at coordinate 7,754 of JAJYTO010000159.1, read as the reverse complement.
ACGGTTTCATAGACCAAGAGTATCATAGACCTATGAAGATTCTCAAGGCGTTCCGCTTTCGCTTGGAGCCTACCGATGAGCAGACTCGCAAGTTCTCGCGATATCTAGGGTGCATGCGCTTTGTGTGGAACAAAGCCCTTGCGCTGCAAAAGGGACGGCTGGAAGCGGGCTATCCCTTATTGTCGTATGGAGAATTGGCGAAACTACTGACGCTTTGGCGGCACAGCGAAGAGTACGGGTTTTTGGCTGTCGCACCGGAGCATCCGCTGCAATGGACGCTCAAGTTCCTCATGCAGTCAATCACGGCGGCCTTCAATCCCTCCAACCCGGCACAGTTCCCAACCTTCAAGAAAAAGAATCGGGACGAGGCTGGCCTTCGCTACCCGGACACCAAGCAGATCAAACTCGATCTGACGACGGAAGATCAAGACGGTCGAAACGTCTTCCCGAAGGTGTTTGTGCCCAAGGTTGGCTGGGTCAAGTTTCGCCAGTCGCGTGATGTTGACGGAACCATCAAGAATGCGACGGCAACCTGGCGTGCGGGTCACTGGTACATTTCGTTTCAAACGGAAATCGAGGTTCCCGATCCAGTCGTTCACCCATGTCCATCAGAAGTTGGCATTGACCGCGGCGTGGTGCACCTTCTGGCATTATCCGACGGAAGCTTCGTCGACGCACCGGGCTGGTTTCGTCGCTATGAAGAGAAATTGGCTTGGGAGATGCGCAAGCTCTCACGCATGAGGAAGTTCTCGAAACACTGGCACAAGCAGGTGGCTCGGATTCAACAGTTGCACGTCCACATCGCCAATGCCCGCCGGGATCTCTTGCACAAGGCATCCACCACCATCAGCCAAACCCACGCGATGGTGTTTGTGGAGAACCTGAGTGTGAGGAACATGACCAAATCGGCGAAGGGCACGAAGGAAAATCCAGGTCGCAATGTACGGGCCAAGAGCGGTCTGAATAAGGCCATCCTGGATCAAGGGTGGTCGATGTTTCAGACATTCTTGGCGTATAAGCTGGACTGGTCGGGTGGACGGCTGGAGGAAGTTCCGGCTCCCTATACCAGTCTCACCTGCCCGGTTCCAGAGTGTGGCCACACCAGCAAAGCCAACCGAGTGTCGCAATCGGGGTTTCGGTGCGAGAGATGCGGATTCGCAGAGAACGCCGATACAGTGGGTGCAATGAACGTGTTAAGGGCCGGACTGGCCCGGTTCGCCTGTTCGCCCGTCTAACGATGGGAGAGTCGGTTCTGACGCAAGGATGAGGAATCGATCCAAGGGGTGCACCAAGGCTCCTGATGGCAGGAAGGAATCCTCCGCGTTCACGCGGGGGAGGAAGTCAAGGGAGGCTTCGTCCGGTTGTGGACCGGGTTTTTTCCATGCCGGACGTTGCAGAGGCGCAGCGCTACATGGAGAGCAACAGGAATATCGGAAAAATCGTCGTACGCATCGATTGAGCGAGCGGCGCACGCGGCTGCGCCCCCACTGGGAATGTCCACGGCTATGGGTGTCGTTGCGAGGCGGCGTGCTGACCCGGCGTTATTCCCGGCGCACCCGTTACAATCGCAGGCCACAGCGTGGCGCTATGACCCGTCGCTACGGCCGTCACGCTGGCCGTTCCCCGGTTTGACACAGAGCGCCGCCCACTCGTCAACCTGAAAGGTCGCCACCTGTCCAGACTCCTCAAAGGTAAACGAGAAATACCGTTGCACCCGTTCATCCGCAGTTTGCAGACAGTGAACCACCTCCGCAAACTGCCGTTCATCAGACACGGCCCGCCGCGCCCAATCGGGAACAGCATGCGTTTTCCGGCGTGCGTGCTCGATTCTTATGTAAAGACCCGCCTGTGCGGCGAGCAGCTTCCACTCCGAAACAGCCAGACACCGCACATGGCTGCGATCCCGCACGTATTCGACCGTATTCATAAAGTCCGCCAGTTGAATGTCTTCTGGCGCCACATTGTCGATGAGCACAAACCGTCCGCCGGATTTCAGCACGCGCGCCGCTTCCGTCACAAACGCTTGCGGCGCCGGAAAGTGATGGGCGGCGATGCGACAGGTTACAATCTCAAACGACTCGTCCAAAAACGGTAATTTTTCTGCGTCTGCCAGTACATACTCGCAATTTTGAACACCCGCGCCCAGCAGGTGATCTCTGGCTGCGGCCAACATCGGCTGCGTCAAATCGGTGGCCACCACCGTGCGCACATACGGAGCCAGCGCCTTGGCAACATGGCCGCCGCCTGTGGCGATGTCCAGCGCGGTCCAGTCTGGCTGGGGTTGCGTCCACTCCACGATCAGTTCCAGATCGCCGCCCCTGGCGTGCGATTCACTGTTCACGTACTCCTGCGCGGTCCGGCCAAACTGCTGTCGCACCAGTTCCTTTGCGTCTCTTTCCATGGTCGCCGTACACCTCCTGACAACAACACTAGCGCAAAGCGCGCAGTCCATGTTATAGAATGTACAGGAACCCCGATCGAAACATTCGATAGACGGGAAGGACATCGGCGATGAATCTGGAACAATTGGAAACGTTTCTGGCCATTGCCCGTTACCAGTCGGTCAACAGAGCGGCGGACAGTCTTTTCTTGGCTCAATCCACAGTCACGCACAGGCTGCGGCAACTCGAAAATGAAGTGGGTCTCCAACTGTTTGTACGCGCTGCGAGCGGCGTCACCCTCACCAGGGAGGGCCAGCGTCTGTTGCCGACAGCAACGTCTATCGTGGAACAGATGCGGCTCTTTTTACAGTCGGCATCCCCTGCGCCGCTCACCATCGTGGCGGGACGGGCGTTTGCCGGCTATGAGTTGCCGCGGCTGCTCGGACAATACCGCAGAGAGCATCCCGATTTCACCTGTTATCTGCGCTCAACACTCTACGACGAGTCCATTCAGTCTTTGCTCTCTGGCACCGCAGACGTCGCATTTTTAGGCAGCGAGGCGTATCACCCGGAACTCCGGCAACGCGCACTCCCCGCAGACGAAGTGGTTCTCATCGCGCCCCCGACGCATCCTTTTGCGCGATCATTTCCCGGCCTGTTCGCCCTCCATGAAGTGCCGATGATCGCGTTCGGTACGAAAGCGGCCCCCTTTCGCAGACGTGTTGACGACTTCCTTGCACAGCGCGAAGTATTTCCTGATGTGATCATGGAACTCGACAGCATCAGCGCCGTCAGACGCATGGTGGCGCAAGGGCTTGGCGTCGGCTTGTTGCCAAAGCGCACCGTCGCCGATGATGTCCAGCATGGACACCTTTGCGCCGTCGCCGTTGAGAACGGCGCCCTCACCCGTCCTTCGCTCATCGTCTATCCAAAGCACAAGGAAGCGGATGAAAATTTTCACCGCTTCCTTGACTGGGTGGTTCGCAACTATTGATACGCGGATCCGGCTTGGAGAAGGGTTCACACCCCGCCGGTCTGCCGCCAAACGGCCGTTGTCACTTGACGCGCGCGACGGCAAATCCATCGCGGATCGGAAGCAGCATCGCGTCAAGGCGGTCATCTTGCGCCAACCGCCGGTTGAACTCGCGCATCGCTTCCACCGACGCGTCCCGAATGTCTGGATCAAGCACTCTGTCGCCGAGCAGGACATTGTCCGCCGCGATAATGGCGCTCGGACTGGCAAGACGCAACGCGTAGTCCAGGTAGTGGGGATAGTTTTCCTTATCAGCGTCAATAAAGAAAAAGTCATACCTGGCCCCTTCCTCGATCAGTGCGGCCAGGCTGGCGCGGGCGTCCCCAATCCTGTACTCGACAGCATGCGAAAAACCCGCTCGCGCCAGATTCGCGCGAGCCAGATCGGCGTGCTTGTCATGCAACTCCAGCGATGTCAATCGACCTCCCTGAGTCAATCCGCGCGCCAGGCAGATTCCGCTGTAGCCGCCTAGCGCTCCGATTTCCAGAATGTTTCGCGCGCCTGACATCGCCACGAGCAGCGTCAACAATTTTCCCAATTCTGCAGGCACCGAGATCGCAGGCATCCCATTCGCCGTGATCGATTCCCGGACAGCGAAAAGCAGTTCATCTTCCCGGACAAACAGATCCTGCGCATACTCTTCTCGCGACTGCATCGCAAATCGCCTCCTTTATCCTGAACGTGCCTGCCCTGCCGGAATCGCAACCCGCGCCGCTTCAGTTCCCGGCAGAGCGAGTTTTTCATCTTGTTGGCGGCATCCGTCTCAGGCGCAGCATCGCATTTGCGCCTGAGGCAAATTCATAAGGCACCGGCGTCATCTGGGCCGCAAATCCGGCGCTGCTCGCCAGACGCATGATCTGATCCAGATGAGCATACCGTTTTCCGGAAAAATCGACTACAGGAAAGATACGAATTTCTTCCCGCGCCACTCTCATCAATTCGCGCAACGTCGCCGCATGGAAAGCAAAATCCATTCGATCCGCGTACAGAAAAAGAAAGTGCGCGGACAGTATCAGATCAAAGGCGCCATCTGCAAACGGCAGCGAAGGCAGTTGCGCCGCGATATAGCGACTGCTTCCAGAAGCGGTTTGCGTCTTCCTGAAATCGGTCAGAAACCCATTGAGAGCCTTCATGCGGGTATACTGCAATTCTCCCACACTGCCAAAATAGCTCCAATGGTAGGAGCCGCGATTGCGCTCCACGTCCTGCATGGCGTACAATACGTCCGCCTCGCCCTTCGCCGCAAGTTCATCGTAACTATGAACGTATGCCATGTCGCATGCGACCACAGCAACGCCCCGTGCATCCATCTCCGCTGCAAATGAGCACGGGCCCGCCGGACAGTCAAGAATCGTTTTCCCTGCCAGATCCCGTTCACCCAGACGGAACATCCGGCGATATTCATCGTACGTGCGGCCGATAAATACGATGCGGTCCAGTTGAAGACCCGCAACATGCGAGTTGCTTTTTCCCTCACTCAGCCCGTCTCTGGTCAATTCGTCTCTGCTCATCTCGTCTCGTCTCACCTTTCTCTGCTCACTGTCCACTTTCTGCAAGATAGTTCATCTTCATCGCTTCGCGCACTTCCGCCATCGTCTCTTTGGCAATCCCGCGCACAGATTCCCTCAACCCTTCCGGATGGCTGAAGTTCGTCGTCAATGCCTGGACGTCGGCCAACAGCAAGAACAGGTCATGACGATCCTGGAGCGCAACTCTGTTTTGGAGACTGCCGACGAGATGGCCCACATGCAATCGACCCGTCGTGCGATCGCCTGTCAACACACATTCCCTGCCTGGCACATGTTCCCCGCCTGGCACACGTTCCCCGCCCGGCGCACGTTCCCCGCCTGGCACACGTTCCATACCCTCCACGCCGATGTCAACCCCTTCTGCTTTGCGCTACGTTCCCCCGCTTTCCAGCCGCCAACCATCCTCCATAGCCATCACCCCCTTAACGCAAATAAGCCCCCATCCCTTTAGGGACGTGGACCGCGGTGCCACCCTAATTAGCCAAACAACTGCCTCTGGCTCACTTTGCGCGCGAAAGCGACTCACAGCCGATTGTCTTTCGCGCATCTCCTGTAACGGGGAGACAGTTCCGACTCTTCCTACAGGCGGGATTTCACCAAGCAAGATTCCACCAGACGAGATCCAACTCAGTTTCTGCGCCCATCAAAAGAGTGACTCCGAAGCCCATTTCCGCGTTCGCTGCACACTGGTTCACACCGGCCACCAGCTCTCTGCCTGCACCCGCAAACGCCTACTCTTCTTCTTCATCGCCGATTCGCGTGTTCATTTGCGATCCATATTACCCGCGCATTCGCCATCCGTCAAGTGGAGAAGTTCAGGCTGCTTCTGTTCAGCATCAAGGATAACACCCTGGGATTGAAGGACTATTTTGCCTTTTTCAATGACTCAATCGAGACCTCATGTTCACCGTACTTTTGACCTGCATTCCCGCCTACTCATAACGAGGTCGGCGGGGCGACACCCAACTTCTGAAACAGTTCCTGCTGCCGCGTGGTGATTTCACCAATGCGCAGGACGCACCCGGGGCGTTCAAAGCATTCGATGCTGTCCAGTTGATCTAACACACCTTGAATCGTGTACTCGCCGAACAGCCGCTGATCTTTCATCGTCTTTTTCAGATAGGACAGGTAGATGAGTGCAACGAACTGAACAAATAGCTTCCCCTCCAATGAACGCTCGGATGACACGAGCATTCGCCGCATGCTTAACCGTTCCTTCAAATTTCCGAATGCCTTCTCGACCAAATCTTTATTGCGGTAAATATCGAGCGCGTGGTTAGGATCCTTGATTTCATTGCTGATCAGGGCGAAGTAACCATAATTCCTCTTCGCTTCGTCAATCGCCTCTTGCTTCGCCGTTACCTTCCTTCCACGGGCCGGTGTTTCGGAGACTTGGAAATACTTCTCATACTGTTTCGTATGCTCCGGATTCCGGTTCCCGTCCTGCAGTTCTTTTTGCCACGTGATCAACTGCCTTGTCAGCCGCTGCTCATCTTCGATCGCTTTCTCACCATTGTAGTACAAGTGAAGATATAGCCTTCTTTCGGAGCGAACCGTATCTCCCTTGTACGGGCGCTCTTGAGTGTATTGCCATTTGATCGGGACGCATAGAGCGAATACATCGTACTGCTCACCATAGTTTGTCCATTGCCGAATCTGAGGACGCACCTTGTCCAGTTGCTCCTTGACGTAGGCTAGGGAGAGCTTGACGCCGATCAGGAATTTGTAATGCTCCCTGTACAGGCCATTGATGTTGGCTGTGCTGTAGAACCCTCTGTCCATGACGAAGTGAACTTTGCGCAGATCCAGAAATTCCATATCAGCAAGCAAGCCTTGAACGGTCTTGACATCACTGATATTGCCGGAGAGTTTGCGATAGTAGAAGGGCAGGTTCGATTCTTGGCCAAACAGCAGCGCCATATTGAACTGTGGCAACCCATCCTGTTCTTTGTTCATCCCGTACTTCACTTGTCGCAAGCTTTCCGAGTAGCTGGAAATCGATGTCGTGTCGTACGCCCAGTACTCTTTCTCCATTCTCCGCTTAGCCTGCAGGCGAAAGAACTGATAGCGCTGTTCCTCCGTGATGGAAGCAAAGAGTTCGCTGCTTCGCTGTGAGGGAATGTCTGCGCCATACGGATGACGGTGCAGGGAAGCCCACTTCGAGAACCGACTCAGCGGGCTATCGGGCTCCAGAATGAGGTAATACGCGATCGAAAGGAACTGCTTGTAATCGTCCGGGAAGCATTTTCTCATGTCCTGGACGATACCCAGTTGTTCTCCGATGGCATCCAGCAGATAGGTCGCACCATAGAAATGTCGGGCGACATCCGTACACGGAACAGGGCCGCGGCGCGGTGCTGATGCCGCTTGCTGTTTTTCCCGCCTGTTGCTTCCCCTTGTTGGCACAATCTCGCCCGTTTGCTCATCTACACGACCGATGAGTCTGCGTTTCGAGCGCGATTGTTTCTTCTCACGGTCCCAGAATGATATGGATTCGTAAGCATATGTAAGACCAGAGCGTTTGTCTTTCTGGTGGATGATTGCGATAGGTAGTCCCCCCTACTCCTCGTTATGTATTATAACACATAACGAGTAGCGGGGTGTCAAAACTGACAAAAATCCAATAAAATCAAGGGTTTTTCGCCCTTTTAGATCAGATCATCGTTATGTGTTTCGGGAATGCAGGATATAAGGCCCTCCTGGGAGCCGCCTCCGTGGAAGGAGTATGTCGAACTGTGTGAGCGGTGCGCCGGCCACTGCCCGCGTTGCGGGAGCAAACAGCCGCGGTGGGATGATGGGTCCGACGTTCCG
>JAJYTO010000158.1 GCA_021793015.1 Bacillota bacterium | reverse complement strand
AGCGATTCGAAATCAGATCCGCAAGCAATAAAATGCCGATGTACCAGATGATCGGGATGGTATTGCCCATATAAGCGATATTTTGAACGGCCAGGAGCACCTGAGCCGTCCACCCCCAAAGCAACAGCGACACGATCATGCCGTGCACAGTTTCACGCGTGACCCGCATACGATGATCCCCCAGACCCAAGGGTGTCCAAACTGTCCAGCGAATGCAGCGTCCGGATCTGCCACCCAAACAGTCGCAGACGCTCCGCCAGAGCATCTTCCTCCGGCGTCAACGATGATTGTTCCGCGCGCGCCAGCAGCAGTTGCACGCGCAACTGACGATCCGCCGCGAGCACCGCAAAACGCAGCAGCCCGTCTGTCACGCCTCTGGTCACCACCACGGCCGTTGACTGGCGGGGCACAGACAGCAGCCGCCACAACCCTTCCGGGAAGGACGCTTGCCCGTCCGCTTCCGCAACCGCCAGGTGTTCCAACATGCGCAGGAGAGTGAGGTCGCCCTGTTTGGGGGGAACGTGATGCACGCTGGTTCCGAACGCATAGTACCCAAACACGATGCGGATCCTATGCGCATATTCCGCCAGCGACGCCACTGTCGACAGAGCCAATTCAAACGATGAAGGAAATCTGCCGAAACTCTCATAGGATGTATCCAGTATAAACAGCAACTCATTCAGCGCATAGTGTTCAAATTCTTTTGAGCGCAGCGTCCCGGTTCGCGCGGTGGCCAGCCAGTGGATGCGGCTGAGCCGGTCGCCCGGAATATATTCCCTCGTTCCGATCACCCGGGTGGCGTCGGCAACGCTTCGGGACTGAGCCACTCTGTTGCCGAGACGGCGCTGGTCGACGGCCGACCAGTATGCGATTTTGCGCACGCGGGGATACACAACGAGTTGAGTCGAATTGTGCACCTCCACGCGCAGAATCAGGAGGCCAAACACATCGCCGCCGCTGACCGCCACCGCGTGCAGACGGTAGAGGCCCCGCGGGGTGTCCGTCAACCGATACTGGACGGAAAACTCCTTGCGGCCCCACGGGTAAACGACGCGATACGGTTCATCGCTGCGCACCGCCAGCTTTGTCGGCAACACATCCTCGACGCGCAGCCACTGTACGGGCGTCCACGCAGAGTCTGTGATCTTCAGGTCAATATCCACAGTGACATCCTGCCCGGCCTGCAGCCTCCCGGCAGACACGCGGCGGGAGACTTCAAAGGTGCGCCGCAGCGACCGCCACGCCAATGTCTCGTACAAGGCGAACAGCAACGAAGCGCAAAACAGGAACCAGGCGCCAAACCCTCCATACATGTGGGAAATGGCAAACATCGCCGCAGCGACCGCGTAAAAAAGCGTCAACAGCATCGCGTTGCGCACGGCTACCTCCGCGCAGGCAGGACGGGAACCGGCGTCTCGCGAAGAATGTCCGCAAGCAGCGACTCTACCGAAATACCCTGAATTCTCGCTTCGGGATGGACCAGAATGCGATGGCTTAGCACGTATGGCGCCAAACGCTTGATATCGTCGGGAAGCACAAACGCCCGGCCCTCCACATAGGCGTATGCCCGGGCCGCCTTTGCGAGCGCGATGCCCCCGCGCGGCGAAACGCCGAGATACACCTGCGGATGTTCGCGCGTGCGGCCGACAATATCCACGATATACGCGTATATCGTCTGGTCCATATACACATCGCCCACCGCCCTCTGCCACAGTTCAATATCATGCGGCGCGGCCACCGGTTCCAGACTGCCGACGTCCACACCATCCGCGGCGCGCATGAGCACACTCAGTTCCTCTATCGGACTCGGATACCCCACCGACAGCTTCATGAGAAACCGATCCAGTTGAGCTTCTGGAAGTGGGAAGGTACCCTCATACTCAATGGGATTTTGCGTGGCCAGCACAAAGAATGGGCTCGGCAGTTCATGCGTCACTCCATCAAAGGTCACACTCTGTTCTTCAAGCGCTTCCAGCAGGGCAGCCTGAGTTTTCGGCGATGTCCGGTTGATCTCGTCAGCAAGAACGATTTGTCCAAAAATAGGACCCGGTCTGTACTCAAAATCGGCCATCCGCTGATTAAAGACCGATGTGCCTGTAACATCGGAGGGGAGCAGATCGGGAGTAAACTGAATCCGTTTAAACTGACAATCCAGACTTCTGGCCAGCGACCGCACAAGCATGGTCTTGCCTACACCCGGCACATCCTCCAGCAAAATGTGGCCGCGGGCGATCAGAGAGACAAGGCACAACTGGATGATATCCGTCTTGCCCACGATCACTTTCCCAATGTTATCCATGACAGCCCTGATGGCCGAGATCTGTTCGTGGGTCTGTTCCTCAACCGGCTGTGACGTCACCTGCGCCATAACTTCTTGCCCCCTGAGACGGCGCCTTGCGCAACCCCACCCGCTCGATTGCTCGTGACGACGTCTATATGACTACCATTTTGCCATCATAGACATAAAAACGCAACGAATGAAACTGGGGAATAGACGATTGAGCCGCTGACGCACCGCCTATGCCGTCGCGGAGCATGCCTCTGAACCGCCAAAGCGCCGCTTGTGTCATCGCGGAGTATGCCTCGTCGCCCCATACTATGCCAGAGACGCCAATTTGCAGCGACTGCCGCGATGTGCGGCTCTTGCGTTATAATTGGTGCGTGAGTTCAATATCTGGGAAATCATTATGGAGAAATGGAGCGACCCGCATGACGATCAATTTTGATGAAGCACATCCGCGCATCGGAACGGACTGCCTCAAGTGGGATGGAGCGACAGCGCAGTTCGGCGCGCCGGATTTACTGCCGATGTGGGTGGCGGATATGGACTTCCGAGTTCCGGAACCAGTGCTCCTTGCGCTGCGAGAACGGGTCGAGCACGGCATCTTTGGCTACTATTATCCATCCGGCCAACTTGTGCAGAGCATCATCGACTGGTGGGACGCCAGGCACTCCTTGTCCCTCGACCCCGCATGGCTGGTGCAGAGCCCTGGGGTGGTCCCATCCTTGAGCTTGGCCGTGCGAACGTTCACGGCGCCAGGCGACAGCGTGCTCATACAGACCCCCGCGTATCCGCCATTTTTCAACGTGATCGAAAAAAATGGACGGCAGGTCGTTCAAAATCCCCTGCACGTTCACCAGGGACGCTATGCCATCGACTTCGAAGATCTGGAGACAAAGCTCAGCCAGGACGTGAAGATGATGATTCTGTGCAGCCCCCACAATCCGGTCGGCCGGGTCTGGACGCGCGAAGAACTGCTCCGGTTGGGTGAACTTTGCCTGCGTCGCGGCGTTCTGCTCGTATCCGATGAGATCCACGCCGACCTGGTGTTTCACGGCCATACCCACATCCCGTTCACGGCGCTGGACGACGAACTGGCCCAGCGATCGATCGTCTTTGCCGCACCGAGCAAGACGTTCAACATCGCCGGCCTGCACAAATCATACGCCGTCATTCCAAACACGACGCTTCGCCAACAGTTTCGCGACGAACTCGGCCGTCTGGCCCTGCCTTCTGAAAACGTCCTGTCGGCCGTGGCCATGCAGGCGGCCTATGCACAGGGAGCGCCGTGGCTCGACGAAGCGCTTGCCTACATGGAGAGCAATCTGGATTGGTTGGAAACGTTCATGCAATCGCGCATGCGCGGCGTGCATATGATGCGTCCGCAGGGAACACATCTGGTCTGGCTTGATTTTCGCGCGTTTGGCATGGATGCGCAGCAACTGCAGTCGTATATCGTGCGGGAGGCGAGAGTCGCCCTCAGCAACGGCAACACATTCGGGACAGACGGAGAGGGGTTTTTGCGCATGAATATCGCCTGCACCCGCGCCACGCTCCAGACCGGGGCGGAACGCATCGCCGCGGCCCTGGACAGGCTCCCCTGAATGTCTTTCCGGCTGCGCGCCTCAGGACCATGAGGCCACCCAGGGCCGCGGATCTTCGCAGAACCACGGGTCTTCCACTGAGACTTTGGTTGTATAGACAGATCGTTGCGCTTGTCGTATGCTTGTAAAATATCTGGCAGGATTCCGTTGTTTCCCATGCCCTTACACTGATGGTTACACCGACTCGCGGGTCGTCAGCCGCCACGTAAGGAAGATGTCACTTGCGCGTATTTCTCGACTTGATGTGGTACTTCAAGAGCAAAAAATGGCGCTATGCGTTCGCCGTGGCCACACTGGCGGCGGTTGCGCTCCTGGCGCTCATCCCGCCTCACATTGTGGGCGTCGCCGTCAACGCGATCCAGCATCACTCGGTCACGCGGGGCCGGCTCCTGGCATGGCTCCTGATCATTGCCGGGGCAGCCCTTTCCAGTTACGGTTTTCGCTATGTCTGGCGCTGGCTGCTGTTTGGCGCGGCCATCGATCTGTCCACAACGCTGCGGGAACGCCTCTTTCATCATTTCACGCAGATGTCCCCGCAGTTTTACCAGACCAAACGCGTCGGCGATCTGATGGCGCATGCGACCAACGACATTCAGGCCGTGGAGCAGACTGCGATGGAGGGAATCCTGACGCTCGTCGATTCCATCACGACAGGAACCGTGGTCATCGCGACGATGGCCGTCACAATCAGTTGGCCGCTAACGATTGTCGCTCTGCTGCCGATGCCCGCGATGGCGTTTGCGACCAGCAGGTACGGCAAACTGCTCCATCACAGATTTGACAAAGCACAGGCGGCGTTTTCGGACCTGAACGACCGGGTGCAGGAAAACCTTTCAGGAGTTCGCGTCATCAAGGCATTCGGGCAGGAAGATATCGAGATCAGGGAGTTCAGCGCCCTGTCTCAGGATGTCGTGGACAAAAACTACGCGGTGGCCAAAATTGACGCGCTGTTTGATCCGACCATTCAAATCATCGTAGGCGTCTCCTATTTTCTCAGTGTGGCCGTGGGGGCGTACTTCGTCGCGCATGGCCGGTTGTCCATCGGCGGTCTGACGACATTCACCATGTATCTCGGGCAACTCATATGGCCCATGCTCGCCTTCGGTTGGCTGTTCAACATTGTGGAACGCGGCCACGCCTCCTACGATCGTATTCAGACGCTGTTCGCGATCCAGCCAGAGATCGTCGATCGCCCCGAAGCAACCGCCGCCCCGATCAGCGGGGATATCGAGTACAATGTGACGCGCTTCAGCTATCCGGGCGCCGCGCACGCCGCCCTCGCCGACCTGCGGTTTACGGTGCTGCGCGGTCAGACGCTGGGCGTGGTCGGCCGGACCGGCAGCGGAAAAACGACTCTGCTGCGTCTGCTGCTGCGCGAATTTGACATCGAACACGGCTTCATCGCCATCGGCGGCGTTTCCATCAACGCCGCGAAAAAAGAGGCGCTGCGGGCAGCCATCGCGTATGTGCCGCAGGACCACTTTCTGTTTTCCGCAACGATCGCGGAAAACATCGCCTTCGCCCGACCGCTCGCCAGCCACGATGACATCGAACGCGCAGCGCGCATCGCCGGCGTTCACGACGACATCGTCCGGTTCCCAGACGGCTACGCAACTGTGGTGGGTGAACGCGGCGTAACCCTTTCCGGCGGCCAAAAGCAGCGCATATCCATCGCTCGCGCCTTACTCCTCGATGCGGAGATTCTCATTCTGGACGATTCGCTGTCTGCTGTGGATGCGCGCACCGAGGCTCATATTCTGGATTCACTGCGCCAGGAACGGACGGGGCGCACGACGCTGATCGCATCGCACCGGCTGAGCGCAATCCAGCACGCCAGTCTGATCGTTGTACTCGACGGCGGCAAAGTGGCCGAACGGGGCGCGCATGTTGATCTCATGCAGCGATGCGGATTGTACGCCGCCATGTACCAACGCCAACAATTGGAAGAACTCGTCGCAGAAGGAGGGATGCGGGCGTGATTGAACTCATGGATGCACCACCCGCGATTCCCGTAAGGGGATCTGTGCTCGGTCGCATGCTGCGGTACACCCGCCCACATGCCAAGACTCTCGCCGCGGCGTTCGTTCTGCTCATTCTGGCAACGGGGTCGGATGTCCTTGGCCCCATCCTGATCAAGACGTTTATCGACAGGTATCTCATCCCGCGCCAGTTCCCCTGGCGGCCTCTCGCCATTCTTGCGGGGGCTTATCTCGCCCTGCAGACAGCCGCCGGCGTCCTGAACCTTTCGCAGTTGATCCTGTTTCAAAAAGTGGCGTTAAAAGTGATCCAGCAATTGCGGATTGACGTATTTGGCAAAGTGCAGAAACTGGGTCTGTCCTTTTTTGACCGGACTCCGACAGGCATGCTGATCTCCCGAGTCACCAACGACACGGAAGCGATCAAGGATATGTACGTCAGCGTGATGTCGACGTTTGTGCAGAATGTTGTCATGCTATTCGGGATCTTTATCTCCATGTTCATCCTGGATGTTCGGCTGGCATTCTTTTGCGTCGTTTTGGCGCCGCTCGTATATGGGGTCATGAGCCTGTACCGGCGCTTCAGTTCCCGCATCTTTCACCTGGCCAGACACCGCCTCAGCCTGCTGAACGCAAAACTCAATGAATCTCTGCAGGGCATGTACATCGTTCAGGCCATGCGTCAGGAAGAGCGCCTGCGTTCGGAATTCGCGCGCATCAATATGGCCTATCGCGCTGCGCGACTGCGCAACATCAAATTTAACAGCCTGCTGCTGCGCCCGCTCATGGATGTCCTGTATCTGTTCGCGCTGATTCTCGTTCTCGGTTTTTTTGGCGTCCATTCCCTGTCCGGAACAGTCGACATCGGTGTACTGTACGCTTTTGTCAACTATCTGGACCGTTTTTTTGAGCCTGTCAACGCCATGATGCAGCGCCTGAATTCCTTTCAGCAGGCGCTGGTTTCTTCACAGAGAGTATTTCAACTGCTTGATGAGCAAGACTACGCTCCCGCTAAGGAAGGCGACAGCCAGCCCCTGATTCGAAACGGCTTGGTGCGCTTTGAGAACGTGTCGTTTTCCTATGATGGGCAGGATGACGTGCTGAAGGACATTTCGTTCACGGCACAGCCCGGTCAGACAGTTGCCCTGGTTGGGCACACCGGCAGCGGCAAGAGTTCGATCGCGAACCTCCTGTTGCGGTTCTACACGCCAAGGCGCGGGCGGATCACGATCGACAATGTCGACATCAACGAATTTGCAGACGACGAACTGCGGCGCCAGATTGGACTCGTCTTGCAGGACCCGTTTGTTTTCGTGGGCGATGTGTCGTCCAATATTCGTCTCGGTGACAGCCGCATCTCCGATGCAGACATCGTCCGGGCCGCCGAATTCGTCCAGGCGCACACATTCATCGATAAACTCCCCCGCCGTTATGACGAGCCTCTGGGAGAACGCGGCGCCGCACTGTCGAGCGGCCAGCGGCAATTGCTGGCGTTTGCTCGGACCATGGCGCGCACTCCCAAAGTGCTGGTGCTGGATGAAGCCACCGCGAGCGTCGATACGGAAACGGAAGAAGCGATTCAAAGCGCGCTTCAAAACATGCGCCGCGGCCGCACAACGATCGCGATCGCCCACCGTCTGTCAACGATCCAGGACGCGGATCTGATCTTGGTCATTCATCACGGTGAAATTGTCGAAAGGGGCGATCACCAGGAACTTCTCGCGCAGGAGGGCCTGTATCACAAGATGTTCCTTCTTCAGCAAGGAACCGAGCGCATGCCTTCAGAGTAGACCCCCCATCCCGCTTTGCAGCAAGCGCCATCCGCAGGATGCAAATGATCCATCCTGGTATTGCATGTCAGCGTTGAATCCTTACGACGACCGTCATGGCGCCTTCGTCAGTGATCTCGTACCGCAGCCGCCGCTCTTCGAGTTCCGGCAACAGGAGGGCGGGCACGCGCTCGTTCCAGATTTCCAGACCCATGGTTCCGGCCTCGATCTCCCGGTGGCCGTCCAGCCATTCAAGCGTCCGAATCATGGGCTGCGGCGGTTCCAGTCCCCGATTGTCGATGTGCCAGAGAGGAACGGAAGCGGCCTGACGATAAAACTGGATGATGAAATAGTCGTCGTCCACCTGTTGAACCGCGTTCTGAAACCCCTGTTTCCCCTGAACGCGCATGAGCGGCGTCGGTTCAAATGTCGCATGCAGTTGCAACACATCGTTCTCCCCGATCTGCCCGAACGTGTCCATGATCAGATCAAACGGTTCCCCGTGCTGCCTTAAAATCTCGCGCACATCCAGATCGACGATCTTCCTTGACATATCCATACCTCCCGGCAATGCCTTCGCTTCCACAGCGCACCCCAGAAACAGAGAACTGTGCAGCCCCATCATAACTCACCAGACAAAAACCGCTGTGCGCAAGATCACGTTTGCGCATGCTCCACCAGGTTCCGCAGGCTCGACGTTGGCGCCCCCGGATCCAGCCTGGCGTCGTCCGGCCATGGAGACAGGATTCTGTGACACAGCGCATAGAAGCCCTTACCATAATGGGGTACACTGTATTCGCGAGGTTCTCGCAAAAAAGCCCAGCGGTAATATGTCAAGGGGGTGATCAATGAAAATTGGAAATCACTTTGGGAAAACACGACAAATCAACAGATTCAGGGCAATTTCAAGAAGACCCGCATGTATGCCGAATTTTC
>JAJYTO010000157.1 GCA_021793015.1 Bacillota bacterium | reverse complement strand
GGGCGGCGAAATCCGCCGGCCACGAGAGTTCGGGCAGGACGACGCCTGCGCCATTCTCCGCAATCCGTCCGCTCAGAGTGTCTCGGACGGCTTTCGGCTGCTCGAAAATCTCCTTCTGCATGTAGTGATCGTAACCGCCCTTTTCGGCTGCCTGAGCATCCCATGTCACCTCAAACGGCGCGGCTTCCACCGCGCGGCCGTCCAGGTCGTAGCAGGTCACCCCGTCTGCGGTGAGAACCGCCATTTCTCCCTCGTTCAAAATGTAAACCTGCCGTGTGTAGTCCAGAAGCGCCGGAATGTCAGAGGCGAGAAACGATTCCCCCTGTCCATACCCAATCACCAGCGGCGAATGTTTACGCACCGCGATGATTCTCCCTGGATCGCCTTTGGCGACCACGGCAAGCGCAAACGCACCGCGAATCTGTTTCAGAGCGGCAATCACCGTCGCAAACAGATCGCCGCTCCAATTCTCCTCCAGGAGATGCGCAACCACTTCCGTGTCGGTCTCCGACGAGAAATGATGGCCGCGCGCGGTCAATTCCTCGCGCAATTGCAGGTAATTCTCGATAATCCCATTGTGCACGACCGCAAACTGGCCCGCGCAGTCCGCGTGCGGATGCGCATTGTCATCCGATGGCCTGCCGTGAGTGGCCCATCGCGTATGCCCGACGCCGACCGTTCCCGCGATCGGATGTGCTTGTAGACGTGCAGCCAAAACGGCCAGGCGTCCCACTGATTTCTCCACGCACACTTCGCCGCTCGCGTGAATGGCCACTCCCGCCGAATCGTATCCCCGATATTCCAGTTTCGACAGCCCCGACAACAGCACATCCTGAGCCTGCCGCGGTCCGATGTATCCCACAATGCCGCACATGTCCATTCCTCCGATTGGCGTACGCAAACCAAGCTCACCATTGTCTTCGGAGACAACGGTGAAGAGAACGTGCGTCTGCGCCGCACCGCATATTTTCCAGACCGTCCATGGTCTCTCCGTCCATGGCGGATCGAGTTCGCGCAGATTTGAAAAAAATACCATCGCGTTTGATCCTGCTGCGGAATCGCAACCGTTTCGACTTCCCACAGACGCGCAAACTCAAAGAATATGTGCGCAATCCTGCGTATCGCTCATGTTTACCGTTCCATGTCTGATGTTTGCAAGTTTCCCGCGTTTCATGTTTGCAAGTTTCCCGTATCCTTCTCCAAATGTCCTGGATAGCCCTTGTCCTGCAGGTTGCCCCACAGTTTTGCGGCATTCCATAGCGATGCGGACCCACACCGGGAGGCACCCGCCGAATGGTTCGCTAACCTCCACCGCGTCAACTGCCTGCTCTGCTCCCAGACAGTCCTGGCGCTTTCATCGTCCAGTATTCAGAACTCCAGGCATGGCCTTGTCTTTCAGAATGCAACCGCCCCTGCCCTCTTTCCTGTATGCGTTGTTGCCGAACACGGCGCCGATTCAGGATACAGTCGCCTCCGTTCTGACGCGCGCGCACCCCAAGATCGTCCACCTGGTTGCCCTCGCCTCCTCTCCGCCGCCTCTCCTGCATCAGGAATTCCCCGCTTCTCGATCGCCAGCCACCACCTCCCCTCCGTTGCCCGACGCCGAGTATCGAGTCCCCGCACGGACGCGACATGCCTCCCTTGCGGTCTGCATGCGCATGCGCAGGGCCCCCAACTCAACAGGTGGCCTTCTGTTCCGCCCCCAGTTCCCGACGCACGACAGCCGCGATCTCCTCCGCAAAGCGGCGCACTTCCTCTTCAACGGCGCCTTCCACCATGACTCGCACAACAGGTTCCGTCCCCGATTCGCGAACGAGCACCCGTCCTTCGTCCGCCAGCTTGTCTTCCACCTTCTTGATGGCTTGGACGATGGCCCCATTGCGCTGCCAGGCTGTCTTGTCCTGAACGCGCACATTGATCAGCACCTGCGGGTATGACCGCATCACGTCCGCCAGTTCACTGAGCTTTTTCCCGGAACCGGCGACGACGTCGAGCAGCTGCAGCGCCGTCAGGATACCGTCTCCTGTTGTGTTGTATTGAAGAAATATGACATGACCCGACTGTTCTCCCCCAAGAACATAACCGCCTTCGCGCATCGCTTCCATGACGTATCGGTCGCCCACAACCGTGCGCACCAGTTCAAGGCCCAGATCGCGGGCCGCCTTGACAAATCCGTAATTGCTCATGATGGTCGTCACAATCGTCTGCCCGGAGAGAGCGCCGCGCTGCGTCATATCTTTGGCGCAAATCAGCATGACGCGATCGCCGTCAACGATGTTCCCCCGTTCATCCACCGCAATCAGCCGATCGGCGTCTCCATCAAACGCGAGCCCCACATCGGCGCCGCATTCGCGCACACGCTGCGCGATATGGGCGGGATGGGTCGAACCGCAGGCGACATTGATATTGACGCCGTCAGGTTCTGCCGCGAACAGTTTCACGTCAGCCCCCAAATCCCTCAGGACACGGGCCGCCAATTCGTAGGCCGCGCCATGGGCCGCATCCACTGCGACCTGCAATCCAGCGAATGAGTGGCGAACCGTTTCCCGCAAAAAAGCGGCGTACTCAGCGATGCCCTGAGTTTTTTTGACAACCTTGCCGACACCGCTGCCCGTCGGTCGTTCGCAATCGTCCAGTTGGTCCATCTGCGCCTCAATCTTGTCTTCCACCGCATCGAACAGCTTAAATCCATCCGCGCCGAAAAACTTGATGCCATTGTCCTCCATGGGATTGTGGGAAGCAGATATCATCACGCCGGCAAGCGCGCCTGAAACACGAGTCACATAGGCGACGCCTGGCGTAGGGATCACACCGAGCGGACACACGTCAACGCCCGCCGCCATAACTCCTGCCATCAGCGCTGCCTCAAGCAGGTCGCCGGAATACCTGGTGTCCTTGCCGATCGCGAAAAATGGCGCCTCCGTCTCCCCCGCGCCCAAAACGCACGCCGCCGCATAACCCACGCGAAACGCCAATTCAGGCGTCAGTTCGCGGTTGGCGACACCACGTACGCCATCCGTTCCAAACAAACGAGCCACGCCGTTATCTCCTTTATTCGCACTGCGAACATAATGGGTCCTGCAAGCAAAGTCCATCTGTGTGTATTCTTCGCCATTGTCGCACAGCAAAGAAAGTCTCGCAAGAGACTTGCAATCTGCAATCCAGGACACCGGCGCTGACCGCGAAAGGTCGCAATCCGGGATGTCCGTACTGAGTTCGGGATATGGCAATCCGGGCAGGCAGGTTTGCGCCAAGGTCCCGACTGTATCATATGCCGATCAGTCGAGTGGTTCCTTCCGCGTTTCCACTGTCTTCCTCAGCGGCTATGCCAGAAAATCGCCGCAGGCGCATTTTCTTCCCGGTTGTTGGTGCTGCGCAGCAGCATGAAGGTCTATGCCAGAAAATCGCCGCAGGCGCATTTTCACCCCGGTTGTTGGTGACGAGTCAGCGTCATGAAAGTCTATCCCGCGCGGTAGCAGATGGGTCTTTAAGATCCAGTCCGGTTGTCGGCCGCGCTGATTCCATCTTGTCGCGGCACGCCTCCAGGGTCTCTTCCAGCGACTGCTGGAGGAAGGCGAGAATATCTGTCACACCGGGGAAATCCGTCAGTTCACGCGCCTCCCCACGTGTCAGGCTGGGGTCCAGAGAACTTGGCTCGCGTTGTACGACACCCTTCCGTATCATCCCTTTGAGGCACGCTCTCACGGCCTGATCGCTCAAAACGAGTTCCGACGCGACGAAGGCGGACGCTGGAAATGCTTGCACCCGCCGCTGCACTTCAGCCGAAACATCCTGCTCCGAGAATGCCTCCGGCAGACTCAAGACTGCCGCAGCCACCACCTGGCTGACCGTGATCACCCGTTGCCACGCCAGCCATGCAGACGCATTCATGTCCGAAGGAAAATGTTCAATGCGCACGTACAGCGACAGATGATTCCGAAGGAAGGGATCATAGTTGATAGTCATCCCGTACACGCAACCCGCAAGCGGCCGCAGCTCCCCAAAGGCCAGACGCAGCCTCTGCACCCGGCCATCCAGCGAATAGCGTCCCTCGGGCGTCAGGTACAGCGTCCCCCCTTCGCGCAGTCGGTCTTTCAGGGTTTTCATCTGTTCTTCGATCTCAGACCGCTGCGCCATGCGCACCATGGTGCGATACGGCTCTCTGAGCGCCGTCAACGACACGCGACGAACGAGAGTGCCAGCCGCGGCGTATCGCCCCTTCCACAGAACGCTCAGACGCGCTGTGACCGGCAGGCCAAAATTTCGCAGCGTCTCCGGGGTAAACACCTCGTCAAGCGGGAGATTCCCCTGACTTTGCAGCACAGCATGCCCGAAACTGGAAATAGGTCGCATCAGCGGCTGATTCTCAATGGGAAGGACCCCCAACACCCCGAAAAAACCGGCAGCGTTCAGTCTATACAAAAGAGGACGCAGAATCCTGGGGAGACGCGTGGCCAAAAATCCGGGTTCAAACAGGCGCTGCGACGCCGCACAGTAAACAGGATGGCGCCATGGACCGACGAACGTCAACCAGGCTGGCGCCACCATGCCATCCAGATCATGCTGATGGTTCGACACGACCAGCGTCGCTCGCCGCCGCAGCGGCAACCGCCTCCGAAACTCGATATGATAAGCGAGATGCAGGTACACCCAGACAACACTCGCGATCAAGAGCCGCAGGGGAACAGCCCACAAGGGCGACCGCGGCCGCGTACCCACGCGCATGACGACCGCGGCGCTGAGCAGAAAACTCGCGGCTGCAAGCAGGAATAACGCGCGGTAGCCGGCTGCAGGCGCCGCGAATCGGCTGAGCAGATAACCGCCGACGGCGGGCGCCAGCACGCTGGGCAGGGCCGAAGCAATGCCCCACACGCCGAGATCGCGCGCGATCCGGTCCGGATCGGGAATGGAGTCGATCGCAAGCGCCCAGTCTGTCGATATAAACGCCCCATATCCAAGCCCAAAGAAGACGGCAAACAACAGGATGAACTGTTCCTGCTGCACAAAGGCGAATCCTCCTGCAGACAGTGCCATGGGCAGCGCGGACAAAGCGACCAGATTACGCTTTTTCATGCGATCCGCAACCCGACCCATCCATACGCTCGTAACCACCGCCCCCACCAGGGACAGGGCTGCCACAAAGGCGGTTCCCTGGGAAGGATTCGACACGTGCAGCACATCCTGTAAAAAGTACAGGACAAAAGTCATCAGCAAAGTCATCGCGAAAGCCACAAGGGAACGCGCCGCAAACACACTGTGAAAGTCGCGGTAATTGCGGATGATCGGCCCGGCCGATCTGTCAGCCGCTTCTTCCGGGGTCGCTGTTCCCTCATTCACCAGCAGCGCGGTGATCACAGCCCCCGCCACAATGGCGAATAAAATAGGGTGAATGACAGCATGCGGCCCCGCAATGCCTGACGTTGCGAGACCCGCGATCGTGCCGAGCAAGGACGATACGCCCCGATAGCCTGGAGATTTCCCGCGCTCGTTTCTCGGTATGACATCGGACCACAGAGCCTCGTAGCCCACTGTGGCGGCGCTCTGCCCGGCGAGGACAAGAAAAAAACTGACGATCAAAAGACGCAGATCGTCCGCTGAGAACATCAGCATCAACCCGAGGGCGTTGAATCCCGCGCCAAACAAAATCAAAGGGCGCCGACCATGACCGCGAGCCTTCATGCGATCGGACCACACGCCCACCAAAGGGGGCAATATCATGGCGATCAGCGCCCCGCCAGTGGCCAGGTGCGCCAACAGCATCGTGTGCTCTGCATCGGCAATCTGAAGCAAAGCGGCGGGCACGACGATCGTCAGGAGAACCGAGGTCTGAAAACTCAAAGAGAACCAAAACAGGTTGATGCCAAACAAATGAACTCTCTCTCTACGAATGTGTTCCACTATTGCACGATCCCCTAAATTAGTCCATATGAATGGTGTGCAATACCCCAAAGTCAACCAAACTATAATGCATTCGCCGTTGGTTCGACACGTTAGGTTCGGCCATGCCGCGGCGCCTTGGAGTGATACGGACGACCAGCGAACGATCCGGCGCGCCTTTCTCGGAAAATCGCCGCAGGCGCATTTTCTTCCCGGTTGTTGGTGCTGCGAAGCAGCATGGAGGTCTATCGTCATGAAAAAGAGGTCCCGCCGCGCGGCAGTATGGTTGCTCGACGCCCGTTATTTTCCGGTTTTGACGATGACAAACGGCTGCGCCATGGTTTGCAGGCTCACAAAACGGGGCAATGATACCGAAACGGGCAGTTTCGCCCGTGAGCCCGGCTTCAATCCGCTCACATTGATATATCCCTCCAGATCGGACGGCTGCAGCACAGACAACTGCTGCGCCGGACCCGTCACGGTAATCGCAGTGCCAGATACATTCGCGGTGTACGTCAGCCCCGCTTTCTTCCCGATGAAAACAATGGGCACCCCCGCAACAGTGATCGTGCCGCGCGGCGCCAGAGTCACCGTCACTTGCGCTTCCGGCGTAGACAGACGCGCCCCCGGAAAAGGGGTGGGTATGGGCACCCGTATTGTTTTCGTGCCCGTCCACTTACTGACGTTAATCGGAGGCAGCACGATATTGGCAAGGCCGTCCACGGACTGACTCGCCCCCTGTACCATGATATGCGCGGGTGAAACGGAAATTGCCGACACCGCGTTCGCTCCTGCGGGCGTTCCGATCGTCGTTGCCGCCAGCCTGACACGATGGACAGGATTTCTAATGGGGATCGTTACCATGATGGTTGCGGGCGTACACGTAACATCGGGAATCACTTTGCCATCCTTGCCGATCGGAAGCACTGGCACAATCCGCGTAACACTTTGCCCACTGCCGGCAATGTCCATCCGCGCTGTGACGCCCGTGACCTGGCGGACCAAGGTGTCCGGTCCGCTGACAAGAACTCTCGCGACTGACGTGATCGGTTTGTACACCGTGAGGCCCGACATCACTGCGCCCACAACGTGAATCTGGGGTTTTATCGAAACGCCGACCTTGGCTTGCAGATCTACCACCGCGGAGCTCGGTTGCGGCGCATAATTGACCGAACTCGTCGGAACGTTTTCCACGATCACCGACACCTGATGGGTGCCGGGTCCGACGGACAGCGCGTTGGCGACAGCGCGAATGCCTGACGATTCCGCCTGCACGGTCGCGACGTCAAGGATATTGCCCGTAATGCTGATGTTGACCCGCGCCGGACTCTGCGTGACGGCCACCGTGTTGGGCGACGTCACGACCTCCAGCGGCACGTTGCGCAGCACCTGCGTGGTATTGGCGAGCCCGCTGCTCACCTGACCGTTAGGCGACGAGTTTACAATAATCCACAAGGCGACACCCATCACAAGGGAGAGCAGCCGAACGAAGTTATTGTATTCCAACCAGCTCCCGCGTTTCTTCATGGAGTGCCCGCCTTTCGGCCGAACAGGTGGAAACCCCCGTTGTGTTGGGGGCTAAGACCTCTTGTCAGTTTCTCCGTCAGGGTTCTCTCGTCCAGGTCTCTGACCAGTTCTCCACCCTCGGCAATGGAAATCTTCCCTGTTTCCTCAGACACAACAACAACCAGGGCATCAGACTGTTCCGTAATCCCAACAGCCGCCCGATGGCGAGTTCCCAATTCTTTGGCAATATCCGACCGTTCGCTCAGCGGCAGGTAGCAGGAAGCGGCAATGACGCGATCGGCGCGCACGATCATCGCGCCGTCGTGCAACGGTGTGTTGGGGATAAAACTGTTGATCAGCAACTCCGCGCTTATGAGACCGCCGATGGCGATGCCGGTCTCCACATACTCGTTCAGACCTGTCTCCCGTTCAACCACGACAAGGGCGCCGATACGGTTTTTTGAGAAAACCTGCGTCGCCGTCACGACTTCGTGAATTGTATGCGCGAGATCGCCGGTTCCCTGCCAATGCAGATTGATGTTAAACAGGCTGGAACGTCCCAACTGTTCGAGCGCTCTGCGCAACTCAGGCTGAAATACAACCGGAATTGCGAACAATCCGATCTCCAGCACGCGGTTGAGCAGCCAGTTGAGCGCTTCCAGATGCAACACGCCGCTCAGGCCAGTGGCGATCAGCAGGAAGATGACGCCCTTGAGCAACTGAACGGCCCGCGTTCCTCGAATGAGCAGGATGACGCGGTAAAATACGTACGATACGATGGCGATATCCAGCACATCGAAGATTGTGAACTTATGCAATAGCAGCGATATGACCTGGTTCATAAAGTCCACCTAGCTGTGACGACAAGATTACATCATGTGCGCGCCCGATTCGTCCATACTTACTTCTTCATAAGGAGAGCATTTCCCTTTCGCGGCTGCCACTATCCCGAAAAATCGCCGCAGGCGAATTTTCTTCCCGGTTGTTGGTGGCGCGCAAGCGACATGGATGTCTATCCTGAAACTACGGTGGCCCCTGCCTGTCAGGACGGATCATGCATGCCGCTGCCGCTCAGACAGCCGCGGCCTAAAGGCCGCTAATACTCGCGGCAGCGGCATGCATGATCCGTCCTGGCGAGAGCCCATCGCTGTCGCTAAACTCCCGACGGGCGCAATACAGGACTCCGCCCCAAGCGGGCATTGCGTTCGCGAAGGACACTGCCAGCGCTTTTTTCA
>JAJYTO010000156.1 GCA_021793015.1 Bacillota bacterium | reverse complement strand
CGGCGCGTGTCCAACCGGGAAGCTGTAACTGTCCCGATGATAGAATTGTTTTGCTGCGCATACCCAGTGTTTTGCCGACCATTGCAAGCAATCCGATGACGAAGATAAACAGTATCATTCCCAGCATTGGATGCAGTATGCCGAATGTGAACTGACTGCCAAACAGATGCTCTGAGATCATCAGCAGGATCAATCTCAGCAGGTTCATTCCGATTGCGAGTGCAGCAGCCAAGCAAATCAACGCAATTTTTTTGATTGCCGAACTTTCGAAAATGACCAAAATAATAGGTAACAAAATGGCCATGGCCAAGAAACTGTCGGATCCGCTGCAGGCGCTGGAGACCTGCACAGAAAACCACTGTCCACCGTGATCCACTAAGTAATATCCTAATTGGGAACTGGCCTTTAGCCACGGAATCAATCCGGAAAATATACCCAGAATATAGTTTGCCAGATTTTCGAGGATGGGATTTGTTATGTTAATTATTTTAGAATATATGGGCAACCAGGCCAGCATTAAGTAAACAAGTGGTCGAATGATATGTTTCGTCACACCGATGCCAAACATCAGCCATGCTAATCCAAGCGCCCACAGAGGCCAGATCAGCAATCCTACAGAATTGCCGACAAATTCTCCAGCCCATGACCGCATGCCAAAGACCAGCAAAGCGCCCGCGAGCGACATCACGAGAATCCCCATAATTCCGTTCAGTTCAGCATCGTCTTTATAGGGTTCAATTCGAATCAGCGACCACGCCGCCCAGAAAAAAGCGAATGCAGGTATCCACACCAAGTAGGCATACGGAGTGTCCGCCAATGCATCCTGCCAAAGCGGCTGCGCATACGGAAGAATTGGCAAAACACTCGCCAAAACCCATATCGATACCCAGGCTAGTGAGCGGTTCAAAGATTTTGTTGCTGTTCCAATGCGATGGCGGGAATCCCCATTCCGTGATGGAAGATGTTCGGTGTGTTCCATATTACTCAAGTGCCTCCTGATCGTACTGATCGTAAAATCGCCAAGTTCCATAGTCTGCACGAAGAAGCTCTGAGAATTAAGTATGTATCATTTGGGAGCAACGCGGCAAGGCGCTATGAGTTCATTCAATCACAATCTGCCTAAAGATTTCTTTATTGTTAATTGATTGTCAGGCGATTGAGGCGCAAGCTATAATTCTCCTAAGTCATTGACTGCAAACTGAGGACACTCGGTGTGCGGACTGAACGGGAGGAAGCGCAGTGCGTAAAAATCGTTTCGAAAGGCAATTTTTTGGGTATGCAAAATCTTCTGTGGATGAGAGCATGAAGATCTGTGAGCAAAAACTGGCGGACGCGGAGCAACAGGTGAGCGAACTTAAAATTCGGCTGGCGAACGCAGAGTCGCAAAAAGAAGAGTTGGCCATCACGGTAGCCGCCATGCGACGTCTGCACGTTCAGACTGTGAGTCTGTCGGGATCGGGTGAATCGATCACAATCATCGTCGGACCGACGGATTCGATCGGTCACATCGCTGGGTTGATTGATGCGTTGGAGGGGTCGCCGCAGTTGGAGGTGAAGTTTCGCGTGTTTCGCGATGGTTTCTATCGAGTCGACGGCCAAGCGCATGATCGCGACAAACTTATTGGTTGGCTGCGCGCTCAATCCCTCGTGCGCGATATAGCGGTGGATCACGAGCTGGTGCATGTGTCGCCGAGAGGAGTACCGGCATGAGTGTGGATACCGACGAACGTGGTATAGCCGAACTGGAGGGGAAATTGTTCATCTCGCTCCGACCGTACAAGTTGCATGGGCAGTCCGTTTGGCATGATCCCGTCGAACTCAAGGTTGCTCATCTGATCTCGGGAGAAATGTCGCGCGCCTGGCAAGTTCTCCCCTTTCAACAGACAGGCGAGTTTATCTTTGTCGCTGCGGTTGATACAGGGAGCTCCGCCGCCCTCTCTGTGACGGAATTTGTGGAAGGCAAGGTCATTTTATGCAGGGTGGAGCTGGAGGATTTGGTTCATGCGCAGGATCGCGTATACGGACTCTTATCGGGATTGCCGGATGAGCGACTTGGCGCATACCTGATTGCCAGCGGCCGGATATCCCCCGCTGAACTTTCGGCAGCTCTGCAGGAACAGAGGAGTGCAGACACGAAGATCAAGATTGGATCGATTTTGATGAACAGGGGATCCGCATCTCACTGGGATATTGCGGAGGCTTTTGCGATGCAACGAGGTCTGCCCCTGATAGACCTTTTAAATGGGAACAATACAGCAGCCCTTTTTTGCGATCCTTCTCTCTTTGCGGCATGGAGTCTCGTTGACGAGCGATTCTGGTTTCGCCATCTGATCGTTCCACTGGCGCTTGATGAATACAGCGTAACGGTTGCCATGGTTGACGTAGACGATCAAGAGGCGTTAGTGCAGTTGCAGTCACTGACCAATCGTCGGGTGCGGGTATTTGTCACAGGTTACCGTGATGTCATGATGGCGCTGAACTTACGGTTTCGCAAGGAGCACGAGGAAGAAAGCCGGATGTCGCTATTGAATCGGAGTCCGGAAGATAGTGCTTTCAAACAGGTATCGCGGGTGCAGGCTTTCTGGTTGATTGGGTTTGCCCTGGCATTAGCCGTCGGGTTTGTCTTAAACTCCTTAGTTGCTGGAACCGTGTTGGCTGCACTGGTAGAAGTACTTTACGGCGTCACCAGTATATTTAGACTGTGGGCGATGCAAAAGTCGGCGGGGAGGGATGCGGAATTCATCGTCACAAAGGCAGATATCGACAGCATCCCTCTCACTTCTTTGCCGGAGTATACAGTTCTTGTGCCACTTTACCGGGAAGCGGCCGTTCTGCCCACCTTAACCGAGGCGATCAAGCGCTTGCAGTATCCAAAGGATCGCTTGGATGTGAAGTTTCTGCTTGAAGAGGACGATACAGAAACGATAGCAGCGGCGCGCGACGCCGGTCTGCCAAACTACATCGAGTTGGTGATCGTGCCCGCATCTGAACCGCGAACCAAGCCAAAGGCTTGCAACTATGGTCTGACCAAAGCGCGTGGAGAGTATCTTGTCATTTTTGATGCGGAGGATATCCCGGAACCAGATCAATTGCTCAAGGCGATCACCGTGTTTCGTCAAAACGAAAACGATCAACTTGCCTGTGTGCAGGCGAAACTATCGTATTACAATGAGAACCAGAATATCCAGACGCGCTGGTTTACCGCCGAGTACGCCAACTGGTTTGAACTGATGCTTCCGGCGCTCTTCACGTTGCGTATGCCGATCCCGCTCGGCGGCAGTTCCAACCATTTTCGGACAGCCGTACTCCGTGAGTTGGGGGCCTGGGATCCCTTTAACGTTACAGAAGACGCGGACCTGGGTGTCAGATTGCATAAGACAGGGTACCATACCGCCGTCATGAATTCTGTCACCTATGAAGAGGCCAATTCTGACTTCGTCAACTGGATGCGTCAGCGGTCTCGCTGGGTCAAGGGGTATTTGCAAACTTGGCTGGTGCATATGCGTCACCCCATAAGACTGTGGAAAGAACTCAAACCAATCGGGTTCTTCGGATTTCAGGCGACGATCGGCGGAACGGCTCTCCAGTTCCTTTTGAATCCCATTCTGTGGGGGCTCACGCTCTCGTGGTATCTGTTTCGGCCCATGTTTCTCATGGCTGTGTTCTCAGGCTGGATATTTTACCTGGGCTCCTTAAGTCTGTTCTTGGGGAACGTCGCCTTTACGTACGCAAATATCGTTGGCGTTTTGAAGTCGGGAAGATGGAGTCTCGCCAAGTGGGCGCTTCTCAGCCCGATCTATTGGCTGTTTATGTCGATCGCTTCCTATAAGGCGCTGATTCAGTTGATTTTCAAGCCTTCGTACTGGGAGAAAACAGTGCACGGACTCTCCAATGTCAAGGTGAACGAGCATCTACTCTTGGATCAGAATCCGAAAAATATTGGAGCGTAAAGATCATTATCTGTGAACAAATTTATCTCCCTAAACTTCTGGAACGGGCGGCTTGTTTTGTCTTTATAAGAAATAAATATAAGAAAAAGGGTGTGGTTTCGGGGTGAGAAGGATCAATGCTATATTTTCCCGTCTTTTCGCTGCCCCTTCTGCGCAATACAAGGCGGACTTTGAACGGGAAGTGTATCTGCGAAGTAAAAAAAGCATCTTGGTAATGGCTGGTTATGGTTCCGTGTATGTAACAGGGGCTGCCATATTGTATGAATCCATAGGGCAACAATTATTGGCGTTGATGACATCTTTCATGGCTTTTTTGTTTGTGGTTGGGTTTTTTGTTCATTTATATATTGAAATGAATTTAAAACACATCAATAGAATCAGAATCTGGATAGATGATCTTTTTGTCTTGTTGACGCTTTTCGTGGGACCCATTTTGATTCTTATTGACAAAGCTGGTGAATTTTCATTTGAAATCTATCTTTTTACCCCTTTATTGGTGGCGACCGTGTTTTTCCTAATACCTCGTAAAGCTCTTCTCTTCTTCATGGGGACAAATGCTCTGGTGATTTTGGAGCTGTTGATTATACAAGGGGCTCAGATTTACATATACCGGATTGTGACGAGCTTATTTGTTAATATTTTTGCTTTGGGGGTCTCCAGCATTGAGTATCGAAACCGCATCAGTGACTTTCTGAATCGGCAACACTTTCGCGAACAAGCCGATGAGTTGTTGCGTACGCAAAAAGAACATGAACAGGCGGAAAAGATATTGGCAGAAAACGAGGAGCGTTTTCGGGCGATTTTCGAAGATGCCTACGACGCCATCCTCCTATTGGACCAAGACCGCTTTTGGGATGGCAACAAACGTTCGTTGCAGTTATTTGGGTTTTCAAGCGAGGATGAATTTTATGCATCTCATCTCACCGACTTATCCCCTCCGCTTCAACCGGATCGAAGCGATTCGACAGTTGTTCTCAGGGAGCATTTTCAAAAAACGCTGGAGACGGGATTTGATCGGTTTGAATGGGTATTTCAGCGTTATCGATCCGGAGAACAATTCCATGCGGATGTGACCATTTCAAGATTATCACTGGAAGGCAAGACGATTCTGCAAGCGACGGTCAGAGATATTACAGAGAAAAAGCGATCGGAAGAAGCCTTAAAAGAATCCAGACAACAATTGGAACAAATTATCAACTTTTTGCCTGACGCCATCTTGATTATCGATATGGAAGGGCGAGTGAAAGTTTGGAATCAGGCAATGGAACAGATGACGGGCGTTAGAGCCTCAGATATCGTTGGAAAAGGAGATTACGAGTATGCGTTGCCGTTTTACGGGAAACGCAGGCCGGTCATGGTCGATTTTATGCTGTCGTCGGAAAGAGAGTTTCCCTACCTATACGATATCATCCAGAAAGACAAAAACCGATTGACGGCTGAAACCTGGGTGCCCGTATTGCAGGGGGAAAAGCGGTATCTCTATGTCCTGGCCACTCCGCTTTACGATACGAACGGCAATCTGGCCGGCTCGATCGAATCGATGCGCGATATCACAGACCGTAAACAAATGGAGCTTAATTTACTAAACGCGATGGAAGCGGCGGAGGCGGCCACGCGGGCGAAAAGCGATTTTTTGGCCAACATGAGCCATGAAATCCGTACGCCAATGAACGGAATCATCGGGTATACCGATCTTGCCTTAAAGACCGATCTTTCCGCCAAACAGTACGAGTACTTGCATATGATTGAAACGTCTGCCAAGTCCCTGTTGGAGATTATCGACGATATTCTGGACTTCTCCAAAATTGAATCGGGACGGTTGGAAATGGAGGTCACGGAGTTTCGGCTGGATGGCCTGATGAATCATTTGGTCCAACTCCACTCTGTGGCCTCCGCCAATAAAGGCATTGAATTGCTGGTTTCCATCGCACCCGATGTCCCGCGTGCTTTGATGGGAGATCCGCTTCGCTTAGGTCAGGTGTTGGCCAATCTGGCCAACAACGCGGTCAAGTTTACGGAAGTCGGGCAGATTTTGATCAACGTGGAATTGGAGTCAAGGGATGACCGGAAGTGCGTCATCCAGTTTTCCGTTCGAGATACCGGGATTGGCATGACCGGGGAACAAGTCGCCAAGCTGTTTCATGCGTTTTCCCAGGCGGATGTTTCGATTACGAGAAGATATGGTGGGACTGGTCTTGGTCTTGTGATCAGCAAGCGCTTGGTGGAAATGATGAATGGAGACATCCACGTGGAAAGCCTACCCGGCGTGGGCAGTACCTTTGTCTTCACCGCGACATTTGCGCTTCCGTCAGAAGAGCAGGGAATCGACCGCATTAAGCCGAGAGAAATGTTTAGGACGAAAGAGCCTTATTCTGACGACATTCGAAACACGCTTGAACCCACCAAAAAGAACAGGGTACTGCTGGTGGAGGACAACATCGTTAACAAGCGCTTGGCAATAGAGATTATGCATGGATTTGGCTTGTTCGTTGAAGTTGCCGATAACGGACAAGAAGCGGTCGAAGCAGTGTCAAAATCAGAGTACGATTTGGTGTTGATGGATGTTCAGATGCCGGTGATGGGAGGCTATGAAGCGACGCGTTTAATTAGGGGAAACGCAAGATTCGCCAGTTTGCCGATTGTCGCGATGACCGCCAATGCCATGAAGGGCGCAGAGGAGGAGTGCCTGGCGGCGGGGATGAATGATTATGTGAGCAAGCCGATCGATTCGGATCGCCTCTTTCGCGTGCTGAACCGTTGGTTGCCCACTCAACTGCTTGAACCCATCTGCCAAGAGCGTCATCCTGTTGGGATTGTGCTTGAAAGTCTTCCAGGCATTGATCTTAAGACCGGGCTTGAGCGGTTGGGTGGAAATTGGGGATTGTATCGGGAACTGCTATTGAATTATCCAGAAAAATACGCGATCCGTGTAGGGGATATTCAAAAGGCGGTCGAAGATGGGGACATTGAAACAGCGCTACGCCTCGCCCACACATTAAAAGGGGTGGCCGCCACCCTGACTTTTGATGAAGTGTACAATGTGGCGGGGGATTTAGAAAAAGCCCTTAAAAATCATGCAAGCGAGGAGATTAACGGATTGTTGGACGGCCTTGCCGCTGAGCTAAAAAAAGTGCGGCATTCCATCACGCAACTGGAGTTAATCGCCGATGAATCCTTTGGACGAAGCGTATGAAATCGCTTGCGCCTTTGTTTGGACGTGCAGAATCTCCAGGATTCTCTCCATGTGATACTTGATGGTCCGTTCGCTTAATCCCAATTCGGCGGCAATTTCTTTATACACTTTCCCTTGGGCGGTCAATCTCAGGATCTCAAGTTGCCGTTCGCTAAGATCGGCAGTTTTTAATGCATTGCTCGGATTCGCGCTGTTCTTTGTTGAGATGCGAGAAAATTCCCTAAAAATTTTGACAGTCAACCCGGGCGATAGGATCGATTCCCCTTGTTCCAAACTTTTCAACAGGTTGAAAAGTTCGTCTACATGAAGATTTTTGAGCAAGTATCCAGAGGCTCCGTTTTTGATTGCCTCAAATAGGGGTTCGTCCTCTTCGGAAGACGTCAGCATGACAATCTTGCACTCGGGCAGAGCCTCCTTGATCAGACGCGTAGCTTCCAGGCCATCGCATTCCGGCATGATGATATCCATAAAGATCACATCCGGTTTGAACTCCAGGGCTTTTGCAATCGCTTCGTGGCCATTCAGGACTGTGGCCACCACTTCGTATCCTTGCTCCGTCATGGTGCGTTGAAAAACATCCAGAAACAGTTGATGATCATCCGCTATGAGAATTTTCATCATGTCCGTTTCCTCCTCCATGGCGCATACCATACTGGACATTGTCAATGATAAAGACTGCACGAAAATACACGTTCCCACTGTACTTACGGACAGTGTCAATTCGATTGGGGATTACTACAATACAAGTAAGATATGCTTGATTGTATCACTCTATTATTTTCTCGTACAGGCAAAGAGCCTGCCGTTGGTATCCTTTGGGCTCTTGCTCTTCGAAGTCGTGCGACGGCCTGAGAATTTCCTGTTTTTGCGGAGCGGACTACAAATTTAACGGAGAGGGCGCGGTGTGAAGCGATCATGGGGCCCGGAGAGACCAAGGGTGGATCGAAACAATCTGAGCATGAGCAGTCCACGACTCTTGCGGAGTCGCTGAAGATAGGCGCGCTCTCAAGGGAATTGTTTATCCACGCGGCCCTTGGCGCGGCGGGCGAATTGTTGAAGATTCACGATGCGGGAGGCGTTTACGGCAGTCTAACGCCGCGCTGCATTCGCATCGGACCTGAACCGGACGCGGTCGCGATTGCGCCTGCCGATCAGGGAAGCGCGCAGACCGGATTTGAAGCGGATCGGCTGCCGTACATGGCTCCCGAGCAGACAGGCCGCATGCAACGGAAGATCGATCATCGCACCGACATCTACTCGTTTGGCGTCATCCTGTATCAGATGATGACGGGGGAACATCCCTTTCTCGCCCACAATCGAGTCGAGTGGGTGCACGCCCATATCGCATTGACGCCCAAGCCGATCCCAAGCGAGTCCGAATTTGTGCGCGTCTCCCACATAGTCATGAAATGCATGCAAAAGTTGCCTGAAGATCGCTATCAGAGCATGTATGGTCTGGTCTGCGATCTGGAAGACTGGAGCATGTC
>JAJYTO010000155.1 GCA_021793015.1 Bacillota bacterium | reverse complement strand
GAATTTTGCGATCGAGAGTTGCGTTTCGAACTCCTTGGGGTTCACTCGTTCGCCCTCTGAAACCGCTTCGAAATACAAACGCGGGTTCGCCAGAACACTTTCCGTTGGCAGCAGGTAAATGCGCTTGATCATGGGCGTCTTTGGCGACATGTCGTACAGCGCGATTCGAAACGCCTGTTTGTACAACGTCGCTTCCACCAGCACGATCATTTTTGTTGTGCGTTCATCACCGGCCACTTTTTGGATTGCTGCACGAAACGTCGAAGTCAAGTCCGCAGTGTCCACGGACGGCAGGATAACCAGTTCGATTGGCGCCTTCCCCTTTGGGGTAATCCACGCATACGCTTCATACCCCGCACCTTCCCGCACACCAATATCCCAACCTCCGTCAAGCATCCCGAATTCATGCATCATGCGCACGATGGATTCGCGATTCACAGCACGATGCAACTTGCGCAGTTCATCCGGAGTCACCGGCGCTGCCGTCTCCGTGATCTCGTCTTCGTCTAAGTACTCGTCGTCTGACAACCCCGTGGCGGAATACCCGCCTGCCGGATCTTCGTTCCATTCATCCGGATTCCCCATCTCAGCGATCCAATCCTCCACAAACGTTTCTTCCGGCTCTGCTGGGACGCGCGATTCCAGGACGGTTTTTGTTTGTTCGATGTCTGCGGCGATTGTTGGCGTCTCTTGCGCGGCTTTCCTTTTGCGTTCCCGTTTCTCCTTTAACTCTTCTCGCTTCTCTTCGATCTGTTCCTGGTACTTCTGACGCGCTTTCGTCACTTCTTCAGAACTCCGCGTCTCCGTCCATTGCGTCTCCCCAAACGGCCAGGTTAGCACCTCGTCTTTGAGCACGATGCTGTTTCTTTCCTGGATGATCTTCGCAACCACGCGGTGCACGATCGGATCACGGACGTAGATCCGGCCATTGGCCGTGCGGCCTCCTTCCACCCCTACCCACGACTTCAACCGCCCTACATGTCCGTTCGTATACACATCCACCGTGCGACGGCCAACACCGGCGATGTTCCCGGTTATCGCGCTCTTACCGCCACCCGACTTCCAAACCTCTTGGAACTTCACCTGTTTCCGCATCATTTGCGCCGCCGCGCTCTCGTCATCATACACCGCCCACAAATACGCACGCGGATTCGTCAACACACTATCCAACGGCAGGATGTAAATATGGCTCTCCCTCATTTGATAACTCAACGCCCCTTTGAGCGCCCGTTCATACAAGCTATTCTTCGCCAGGAGCACAATCTTCCCCAACTCCGAATTCTCCGCGATCTTCTTGAATGATCCTCGTATCGACGAGTCCAGTCTGTTGTCCTCGTGATGGTGTGGCAGCAGAAACAGACCGATTCGATAATCCCCTGGCGCAATCAGCACCGCGTGCACGTTGTCTCCGTGCTGCGACTTCCGAAAATCCCACTGTTCATACAGCATCCCCGCGCGCCGCATCGCGATCAGCACCCTCATCAGCTTAAACTGTTTGCCCACGTCGCCCGGTTCCACATATTTGTTGGTGCTCACCCCTTCGCGCTCGGCCCACTCCATACGCGCCGTCTCCGACAGGCCAATGAAACGCTCCAGTCGGTTATGCGTCTCGTCTGGATACCGCGTCGAACGATGTTTTTTCGGATCATACGGCACCATTCGCCAGCGTGATGCTGTATGGTTCAGGATTCCCGGCACATCCTTTCTGTCAATCCCCAACAACTTCGCCGCCAATGGTATCGTCATGTACGGCACACGGATCAAAGCCCGACACATCTCATCCGCCCGCGCACCTCTCACCGCGTCGTATGACTCAAACACCTTACCCATTTCATTCGCCTCCGTGACAATGCTTCCGCCTCAAGCTACTCGTTGAGTCTGAGCCGACCGCTCTTCGAGCGGCCCCCTCAGACTCAACGCAGACGACTGTTTTGCTCGCCTTCCGACAACAATATTCTTGCGCCTTAAGTATCCTAATTTTTCTTCCAATGTTTGATGTAAAAGCTCCCACTTAGAACCGCGTCTAAGTGGCACTATTCATCGTCATAAAGCCTTGTGTTTATTGATTCTTATCGTTTTCGCATCGGGATATATTTTACTTCCGAAATTTCACTCCAAGCTCCCACTTTGAACTCTTTAGTCAAAGTGGGAGCTTGGAGCGTTTCTAAGTGGCAGCTCGGAGGGTTTGCAAACACTCAATACACGAGCTCGACATCGCTCGCATCATAGTCAATTTTTACCTCCAAGCGTTCCTCCTCTTTCTCAAACACTGGCGTCCAATCGTGCACGATGATCGTACGTACAGGTCCGTCCGCCCGCAAAAGGTCCGCATCAACCAAGGCATTCAATACGACTCCGAACGCATAGTTGTCATAATCGCGAACAAACGCCTTTCGCGCGAAGAGTCTAAGGATAACGACGACGCGATTGGGAATGTCTTGTTTCTCTGGTAACCAAGTATTGTTTGTCTGTTCATAATCATCACGCAAACGGTTGATCATCTGAAACCAAAAGTGTCCAACGCGCAGATACGAGCGCCCGTGATGTTTGCGCGGAGGTCCATTAAAGAAGTACTTTGATCCCAACATCC
The DNA here is from genome assembly GCA_021793015.1 of Bacillota bacterium. Taxonomy (GTDB): domain Bacteria; phylum Bacillota; class Bacilli; order Alicyclobacillales; family SLC66; genus JAKADD01. The sequence goes on along the minus strand of JAJYTO010000155.1, from coordinate 6,063 downwards.
AAAGCGGGAACGTGAAGGTCGCTACGTTTTGCTCGAATTCCAGACTAACTCCATCCGGGATCTCCCGAAAGTCCGTATCGAGGAAACTCTCGCCTTTCCCCGTGTAGTTCCCGAACTTACCCGTCGCCTCTTCGGTGAGATACCGCTCTCCCGCCTCGACGGCTTGCTCAATTTCCGCCAAGAGCTCTGAAACCGCCTGATACGAATCTTCTTTCGTGAGACGATAGATGGCGGAGAAGTAGCGCTGCCACAGGTCGCGAGTGTACACAAGGTACTGCACCGAATCGCTGTCCATGTGCCGCCGACGTTCCTGCTCGTTGGCCGGCTGCTGCTCGAAATGCTCCGCGTACAACGATTTCAACGACGGTTGTTGCTGGTCCATCATTCACCACTCCTTGTCGATTGTATGGTCATTCCGGTACCGTCGATCCTCCTTGAATGGAATTTAGAAATATGGGTTTTACCCCGTTTATCAAGAAAGCTGTGTCCGGCTGATTAAAACACCCCCAGCGAGTGGGTCGGACATTCTCAAACTTGAGTGACCGCACGCCGTGTATGTCGACGATTTGATCGTGCCCGCGTATGTCAACTCGCACGCGGCCAGACTCAACGATACCCAGTTGACGCACTCTCTCGCGGATCACAATGGTGCCTGGGCCTATCAAGAATCTCAAAATGGAACACGCGCGCACGAACCCGGTCATGTCATATTTTTGGCGGTCTCGCGAAGCTGGATAATAACAAACATCTATGCTGATTTCTACCTTTGGAAAGGTCCGAATAGGGTAACAGTCGAACGTGTTCACACCTAATAACGAACCGGAGGCCGTTTGAAGTAGCGCGCGCAAAACTTCATACCAGTCTCTTTCAGCCCTGTTGCGCAACAAATGACAGAGATACCTTTCGGAATGCCTGTAATCTTCATTTGTACACTTAAGAGCCACATCGGGAAGATCCAGGACTGCGCCAATCAGTTCATTCCCACTCATTTCATAGGTCATCCGAGCCGCGCCAAAGTCCGACCGCGCCGTCGCCAGGCACATTTCGCTTGATGGATACTCGTTCTCGGCTTCTCGAAGAGCCGTTTCCATCTCCATCATCGCCCGTTTGATTTCTTTGAAGTTATCCTCCGGGAAAGAAGAGAATACCTCGTCGCGAAGCGCACCTGCAATCAATCGATGTTGGTATCCCACGAGCTACCTCCTTTACAATCTGCGTCGGTCTGAATCCAAACGGTCACCCGTTCCGGTTCTGACGCAGGAATGCGAATCCAGGTTCGCCGCAGATCCAATTCTCCGTCTTTATCTGATGGAATCACTTGATGCCTAATCAACGCGGCCACCAGATCTGACACGTCATACTGCGTGAGTTCCTCCAAACGCCCCGCCCAATAAAATGTGACTTCTATCATCGAATTTTTTTGTCGATTGCGATCAGAATTTGCGAAACGCCCTGGATATCCGTGTTCCGGAGGCACCATTTTATCGATGACGGCGTTCCAAAAATCGGTTTGATGTATCCAGGGTCGCCCATTGTGCTGATCATTCCGCTTTTTGTTCGACGGTCGAAGCGAAAACATCCAGAGCGGAAACTGCATCCGTATTTCACGAGAGGAGGCTCCGATACAATAACTTAATCCTTCGGGAATCCGACCGCACGGCAGACGAGAAAAGGCCAACGCCTCCTCTCGTAAATACTCGTCGACATCTTGAAGGTGCTCATGCCAAGATTGGAACCACAAATTACCGGATGTATAACGAAAGCGAGTGCACGCTTCCCAAACAAAAATCAACCTCCTTGCCAAGGCCGATGACCGACGCGCTAAAGGAACAAAGGACTCCAACACTTGTTGCGCACACTCAGCAAATTTCGCATCAGCCAATTGTTGCTTATGAAGTGCCTCGATGTCCGGCGCCTCGCGCTGTTCCCACCACTCTGGATCGATTGGAGGAATCGTTCTCGGCGGAACCACCCACGGCAACCCCGTTTCAAATCCTGGGGATTTCTGCGGAGTCGGTTGCTCCTTCTGTGTAGTGGTCGAGTTCGTTGACGAGTCGAACCCCACTTCGGTCCTCGTTCGTCGCGAAAACCCTGTGAAGTGCAGAATCTTCCTCAGAATGCCTGCCCTCTTCTTTCGTTCAACGCGATTTACACCCTCGATCAGCACCGTTCTCTGCGCGGTTTCCCGTGAAGTTAAGGGAATAACTTTGATTTCCTTTTCCCCCTTTATAGACCGAAGAGACATACGCACAACGTTCGACTGCTCGTTCCCGGGTTTATTCTCGTCCACTCTATTCACCTCCTTGATCTTGCTTTGGCGCTGGTTTCCAAGACAACTTTCTCACGATATCGATCGTCAAAACGGTAAGCTTTCACTCAAATTCGCGGCGATAAGCGGCGACCACACCCGGATCGGCGACCACACCCGGATCGCCGCCCTCCCCACAATCGCCCGATCAACCTTCGTCCACCTCATCAGGCTGTACTGCGTCGGCAAGTCCAGGTGCGTGCTCCAGCCGCATTTCCACCCATTCTTTGGCGGACGGCGCCTCCATCGACGCAAACGAAAAAGAAACACGTTTGGGATCGACCGATTCGATCAGGCCGGTTCGGGCCAGCGCACGGATCATCGGCCAAGCGGAGTACTTCTCCACGTCTCGATGCCGGCTGTGGATATGGTGGATCACCGTGACGCGTGTTTTGGGCCGCCCCGTATATTTCAGACCGTCAGCGAGTTTGGATTGGTGCAACAGAACGAGGATCAAGGCAACTCCCGTTCTCATGTGCCAAGAATCGAAGTCAACATCATCAGCCGCGTAAAATGTCCCGATCGGAAACGAAAGGTGGATCGCGCTCCCCTCTTCCCGGATGGTCGAGTCTTTGACCTCACTGTTGACGGTAGGAAACAAGCGAAGCCACGTGTCCGTTTTGGCATGCAGATCGTCCACCGCGTCTTCGCGGTTCAAAACACGTTCGTATTCACGCAAATTCTTTTGCTTTCTCTTGCGGGCTTCCTCGAATTCTGCAGTTCCCGGTTTTGGGACGTCCGTCCTGACGGCGTCCGCTTTGCGTAGGGAGAACCGACGACCCTGCGCGTGATTCCCGTTCTCATCATCCCGCTCGTTCTCGTTCATCTGTCATTACCCCTCTCCGGACATCAATTACACCTTGACCCTACCACACCCAAATTCAGCGAAACGGTCATTTTTTGTGCAGATTCGGAGCGGCAGACGTTGATCGCTTCGAGATCATCGCGAAGTGCTGCGCTTTGCCAAACAGGGGGGAGCCGCGTTTCCTTGACTTCTTCATGGAGTCATCATTATGTCTTCAAAACATCCTCATGACCGCTACATAATGTCATGATATTTTCCTTGTTATTATACGGTTTTCTGTCCGCGGAATCGCTCAAACAACTCCAATAGCTGTTATGATGCACGCATCAATATGTCATCATGACAGCTAGAGAAGTACCGAAAAACCGAGAGAGCAGTGAGAATGACGGAATTCGAGCATAGAAAAGATGGTGGTTTTGTATTTTAGAGAGTATTCCGCTGTGCTTTTACTCCCTTTTCCGTGCAATAAAATCATCTTGACTGCATTATGATTTCCTCAAAACGTCATCATGCCATTATGTAGAGTGCATGATATTTTCTCGGTTGCAGCAAGCATTGACGCGGATTTATGGGTGTGGTATGCTCTTATAGCCATCTACATAACGGCATCAAAATGGCATCATACAATCAAACAGAGGGGGCAAGCAACACATGGCGAAGGACAATACACCGCGACTGGCCGCTGTCGACGCAGGAAATGATGCACTCAAAGCCATTTTTTCGGATCATCGACGCATGCATCTCCCCAATGTCGTGATCCCGCTCCCGGAGAAGCGCGGCATCGTTGTTATGGAAAGCGACCCGTTGCAGGGTCTTCATCTCGCGATCACCTCGAATGCACTGCGCGACGGAAAGGTCACACTCGGTGTGGGAGAGTTGGCCAGTGGCTATGACGCCGCAAACGAAGTGGCGCCAGGGGATGATAAGAGTCTGAGCGACCAGATCGTGGAGATGGCGCTAACGGCGGTGGCGCTGGATGCCGTGGAACACGCGGATGCGGATGCTTCGCGTGTGCATGCCCATTATACTTTGTCGACTGGACTGCCAATGCGTGAGATACGCGCCCACGGTCCGGACGCATTCGCTGAACGGTTCACCGGGTCTACGCATGAGATCACATTTCTCCAAACGCCGAACCACAGCGGCAAGCGCGTCACTCTGACGTTTGACCGAGCGCTAGTGGGCGTTGAAGGATACGCTGCCATGAGTCACCTCGTCACGGATGAGACGGGTCGCATTAAAGATCAAACATTGGCTGACAGTCACGTCCTGATTGTCGATATTGGCGGGTGTTCAACCGATTGCGCCGTGTTCTCACCCGGTCTACGCGTGGACAACCGAACCTCCGAAGGGCTGCGACTCGGCGTCTCCTCCTATCTTGACGCCATCATGCGCGATGTGGAAGACGCGCACGGCTATCGATTCCGATCTCGGGCACAAGTGGTGCAATGCCTCACTCATTCCGACACCGCCCGACGCGGACACATCAATGTCAAGGGCAATCGCACGTCCATCAACCCGATTGTCACGGAACGTTTGGAACCACTGGCCGCAGAAGAGTACCGACAGATTCGCACGTTATGGGATCGGCAGCCGGAACTCACCGTGGCGTATGTGATTGGTGGAGGAGGGGCGCTATTGAAGCCGTATCTGGAGGCACAGAACGAGCGCGGCGAACACTTTCCCTTGCGCTTTCTGTCCGCACAAGAGTCCGTCTGGACCATCGCCGAGTCTTACTACACAATGGGACAGCTTCAAACGGCGGCAATCCTCGAATGAGGGGGCTTGGAACATGACATTGGGGCCTGGTTCCTCCCTGACCTTTCGCATCCCTGCGGACGCCACAGACGCTGAAATCGCCGTCGTCGAGTCCGTGCGCAGCGGAAATCGTCCCCGGCATGAGGGTTATCTGAGCCGCTTCTTCTGGACGCATGTCCGAGAACAGATATCCGGCACAAAAGAAATCTGTCTCCCGTTGCCGGACGGACTTACTACTCACCAGTGGGAGCTGCTGCACAACCCGGATATACAACGCATGCTGGGGTACTGGATCGCCCAATCCGTGCAGCGTGGTACAGACAGCCTGATCACGGACCTGACCACGCCGTCAACGGTTCCGACTCAACCAGACTCAGGTACTGAAGTATTAAAGGAACTCATGCGAGGGGTCTACGGCAAGAAGTAGCAAAGAGAAAACCATTGCGGAGTTATTACGCCCCATCTTCGAGAACTTGACGCCTCGTACCAAATACCGCCCCCGACAACCGGGAGCGGTATTTTTGTCCGAAACTCACGCGTGAAACACTCCGGATTGCACGAAAATTGAGCGTTTTGTTCCGCGTCCAAGCGTTACAATATCCCTGTGATTTCATAGTCAGAGAGGCAAACGGGGGCTACCAACATGACGCGCGATGACATTTATGATCAAGTGGCGACACTGGCCAGGGCAAAGCACTCCTACACCGATATAGCCGGCCGACTGGATCTCACAACCTCGTTTGTGGGAAGGGTTCTCGTTGAGTTGCGCAAGAAAGGGGTCCTGCCGCCCGCCGAACCGCGCCACGATCGTAAGAGGAAGAGCGTCGCACTGCCCTTCTTCGATCCGGACAAACACCGCGAGGCCATCCGCTCCGTCGAAATCGCGATCAGCCGCTACGCTGCGATCACCGACGACTCCCGAGCGAATGTGCTGCGCTTTATGGGTACGCGCAGCACGGTGGAACTGGCCGCTGAACTCCTCGGCCTGCCGGGAGGCGACGGCGAAGTTGTGCCCGTGGCCACGCTGCAGGCGGTCTCTTGCGTGTTGGAGCGGCACGGGTATGCCATTGCGCAGTTGTCGGGGTACAGGCCGGCGTTGTGAGAAAAGAATAAGAACCTCCCTTCAGAGAGGTTCCCGCCCAGATCAGGTTCACTTGTTCCCGCCGTCGAGTCCATGCTACCCAAACGCCCA
>JAJYTO010000154.1 GCA_021793015.1 Bacillota bacterium | reverse complement strand
GGCATGGGAGCGGACAGGTGGTAACATAGGGGGTGAACTACCCCTTTCGCCGAAGGATAGAGTGGGTTAGACTCTTCGTCGCGATTATTGGGGTAGTTTTCAAATGTCAAGTGTTTTTGTGGGATTTTGACGATATTTTTCTCAGAAATCGAAGGAGAATTTCCAGTTCTTCATCCCACGGAGGCGAGACCGCCTCGTTCATGGTGGAGGGAACGGCAAAATCCTACGGGCAAGAATCCTAGGAGAATCAACGAAGATCGAATGCCGAGAGGCTATTATTACTAAGGGAGGCGAGTCGCGATGTACGCAGACGAGACGGTGACAAGATTGCGCAAGGCAGGAGTCATTGCCATTTTACGCAGAATGCCGGATGAAAAGTTGATGGCAGTGGCAGAGGCCGCTGTTGCCGGTGGTGTGGAGGCGATCGAGATCACTCTGGATTCGCCGGGGGCGATCGCTGGCATCGCCGCGCTCCGTCGTCTGTATGGAGAGAAACTGTTGGTTGGCGCCGGCACGCTCATGAGCGCGGCGCAAGCAACAGCGTGTGTTGAAGCGGGCGCACAGTTTCTGGTAAGCCCGCATGTCGATGCTTCTCTCATGCAGGCGGCGCAGGACTTGCGATGTTTGATGATCCCGGGAATCCTCACTCCCACGGAAATCGTGCAGGCGGAAAAAATGGGCGCGAGCGTGTTGAAGTTATTTCCGGCAGGGGCGTTTGGCGCGCAGTATTTGAAGGATCTGCTTGGCCCCTTTCACGGCAAAGCCTTTATTCCAACGGGAGGGATCACAGAGGAGAACGCGCCGGATTTTGTTCGCGCCGGCGCTCTCGCGGTGGGCATGGGCAGCGCACTGGTGGGCAGGGCGCATGTTGAAGGCAGGCAATGGGGGAAAATTGCGGATCATGTCCGCGCGGTTAAGGCGTCTGTGCGACTGGCCCGCGAGATGTCATAGGGCGGCGGGCGGCGCTGCGCTGCAGGGCTATGCGAACGCGTTGTGTTGAGATTGCCCTGCTGATCGGCAAGGGGCAGGGAGCGGCCAGCAATGCAGATCCGGGATGGGAAAGCGAGGCCATGATTATGTCTGGCGCAATCGTCGATCCGCTTCAGATGCCAAATACGATCACGGTGGGCGGTAGTGAAGCGGACATTCAGGGGTATCACTCCCGCGCTCTTCAGATGGCGGTGGATGCCGCAAGAGCGCGTGGAGGGGGTGTGGTGCGCATTGATAAAGGGGTTTTTGATATCTCATCGCCCCTGCGGCTATACGATCATGTCGCGTTGGTGGGAGCCGGAGAAGGCACGATTCTTCGCAAATCAGACGGCTATAGAAGCAAATTTGTCGTGGATGCGGATTATGGGGAGCTAAAAGTGGTTGCGGTCAGTTCGCATGGCTTTGAGGCGGGCATGGGAATTCAGATTTACGATGCGAACAGCACGGACTGGTTGATCAGTACGGCAGTCATCACCGCTGTGGAGGATCATGTGATTCACTTTGATAAACATTTGATCCAGGATTATTCATCGGATCAAAATGGCGTGCTGTCAAGCGCATGCTCTGTGATCGAGGGAATTCAGGTCGAAGGCGCAGAGATTCGCAACCTTGCGATCGACGGGAACGGCGGCAACAATGACCGGATGAACGGATGTCGAGGGGGAGGTATTTATTTCCACAAGGCGAAGAACTGCGTGGTGGAGGATGTAAAGATCGCGAACTTCAACGGAGATGGCGTCAGTCTTCAAATCGTCGAAGACATGACGGTGAAAAACTGCGAAATCAAGGGTTGCCTAAATTATGGTTTGCACCCGGGAACAGGCGCCCTGCGCGCGGTCGTGGAGGGGTGCGATGTCCACGACAACGGATCCGACGGAATGTATGTCTGCTGGCGGGTGCGGCGCGGGTGGTTCGTCAACAATCGGATCTATCGCAATGGGGGAAATGGGGTGAATATCGGACACAAGGATGAAGGCAACGTGTTTGCGGACAACCATGTATTTGAGAACGGCAACTGCGGCATTCATGTCAGAGCCGAGAAAGAAAGCAATGGATCGCATCGGAACAAGTATCTAAGAAATCTGATCGAAAACAATGGGAATAATGACCGTGGATTTGGCATCCTGATACGCGGAATCACAACAGGTACGGTCATAGAAGGCAACACCATTCGCGATACGGGCGCCGGGCGACAAAAAGTTGGCATCTTCTTGGATGAAGGCGTCAGTGACACGCAATTGAGGGGGAACAGGCTGTCCGGGCACAGCGAGGGAGACTTGTCGACTCCCCGTCATCTTTAATGAATTGGCCGCCTTGGTCAGTCATTGGATCGCTGCGCCGTCAAGGGTAATGAAAAAGGCGCCGCGAAGTTCTTCGCGGACGCAATGCCTGCTCGGGTCGGAGTCATATATTGCGCCCGTCGCGAGTTTAGCGACAGCGGCGGACTCCCGCCAGGACGGATCATGTATGCCGCTGCCGCGAGTATTAGCGGCCTTTAGGCCGCGGCTGTCTGAGCGGCAGCGGCATGCATGATCCGTCCTGACAGGCAGGGACCACCGTATTTTCAAGATAGACTTTCATGCCTGAGTTTTGCGAAGCAAAATCTCACTTGCGCAGCACCAACAACCGGGAAGATAATACGCCTGCGGCGATTTTCCAAGACAGTCGAAATGGCGGCAGTGTCCGATGGACAACCCGATGCCGGCGGCGGCGACCCAGTGGCTACTTCGGCAATCCAACGGGCGGATTGACGACGGTATGATTGTATTGCGCGTTCTGGGAGAGACTCCACTGAAACGTCACATTGGCAACCTCCCGATCGAATGCCGCCCGCTTGGCTTCATTCGCCAAGGGGAAAGCGGAACTGGGGATTTCCACCGATATCTGCACCTGACTGTTCGAAACCAACGGTGTGCCCGGCTGCGGTCCACTCTTCGTCAGCGCGACGTCATACTGCATGGTGGCGTGCATCCCTTTCACGAACGCCTGCTGCAAGGCCGTCTGTTGCTGCGGCGTCAGCACGAGATTGTTGAGCTGCAGAAATTGCTGCATCATTTGCTGGGCAAACATGGTTTTCGCCGATGGACTGGGCGCGGCGGTGAAAAACCATCCGGTTGCGGATGGAGCGACCGACACATCCGCCAGCATGGAACTGTGGAACAGCAGTTGGGAGGAGGCTGGATTCGCCGAAACGGTCTGATGAATGAGTTGCCAACCCTGTCCGGCATTGGCAAACGACTGATTTCCCTGCCGAAAGATTTGCATCGTCTGCGCCTTTATTCCATTGAGATAGCCAATGATCGATTCGCTGACATTCAGGCCCGCAGCAGCCGGCGACCGGCTCACATCAATCACGGCCTTCTCGTTCTGACTCTGTTGTTTAAACTGCTGGACCGTCTGCGGGACTTTCAGGGCGGCGGGAGTCAATACAAACGCGGTGGCCATGGAGAGGGTGTCCTGCGCCTGCAGCCAGGGAGCACCCTGCAGAATGCGCATCCCCTGAATGAGATCTTCCCCCTGCGTCTGATCGACCCTCCATGACGAAGGAATATAATCGAGCTGAATGGGCTTGATCGTCTGCAGGCGGGACATGATGGTAAAGTCCTCTGCGAGGCTGAGATCAGCCTTGGCGTCGATCCCCTGGAACACCCCTCTTTGCGACAGCCACTGCAGCGCCGTTGTGTTCGGCGGCAGAGACAGATTTAACAGCGTGGCGATGGCGGAGGCCGCCTGGGCTGGGGAGACGGGATCCTTGACGCCAAACTGCGAGGCGGAATCCGGTTTCATCAGACCCAACTGGGCGGCCGCATAAACCGGGCCCCACTGCCAGGAGGATGTGGCCACGTCTTTGTAGGGAGAGGTTCCCGATGGATGCAGGGGAATTCCCAGTCCACCAAACAGGTTGAAGAGAAATTCTCCTTTTGTGATCAGCGGAGAGGCCGATGTTTTGCTTGCAGTCTGCGCGGCCCATGCGGGAGTCGACACAGTCGACAGTCCCATCCCTGACAAGAGTAAACATGCAGCACTCACTGTTTGCAGCCAGCGTCTTTTGTTCATTGACCTTGATCCCCTCGCGTGATGAGTAGTAGACATTCTCTTTACTTGAAGTTCCAGTCAGTCCATATCCGCCGGAACAGAGTTGAAGAGGTTCCGGAACCCGTTTCCAAATGATGCGGCGTGGACTTGCGGTATGCGGGCGATCCTGATGCCGCAAGGCCGCGCTGCATGTCGACCAGCGTGCTGCGCGATCCTGCCTCCTTCGAGCGCCCCCGGTGATGCGCGTCTTACTGCGTGGCGACCAGTTTGAGTTGGTGCGTGCGGTTCAACAGCGACATCGGAGGATTGAACCACTGCTGCTGCACGAAATACATATTTTTTGATAAATAATACCTTGACCAGGTGGGATCCCAATACACCCACCGCCCGCCAATCCAGGACCGATTCCATGAGTGTCCAATGTTGCCGCTGTCCGCGACTCCGGCATTCGAATCGCTCGCGTAGCCGACGAGCATCTGGGTGGGGACTCCGAGGGAGCGCATCAAGGCGTCCGCCACATTGGAATAATCCACGCAGATGCCTGTTCGGCTGGCCAGTGTCTCCTGCGTGGTGTTCCAGCGGTAATCGCTGGTCAGGCTGATTTCCGTCCAATTGTACGCAATGTGCTTGGCTTCCCAGTCATACACAGCGCGCGCCTGCTCCAGCGGAGTCCTGGCGTTCTTCGTGATCTGCAACGCCAGCGCATGAATCGCGGGATCGGTCCAGTCCGCCCAGGCCGACGACAGCATCCCCAACTGTTGATTCGAATCCGCCTGCGCGGACGTGAGCACGAAAGGGTTCGTCTTCGTTTCCTGTCTGGTGTCAAAGACATAGTTGAGCCGCGTCTGGTTCGTGGTCAGCGGGGGTGCGGCCGCGACATCGTATCGCCCCCTTCCGAACGGCAGACGGAGCAATTCGGCGAACGATCCACTCTTGGATACGGGCACGGAATACGTCCAGGATGATTCATTCTGCGGGTTTTTCGTCAAGAGATTGACCTGCACCCATACGCTGCTCCATGCGGGGCGGCCATGCGAGCTTGTTACAGAACCGGCCAGCAAGACCTCTGGCTGCGACGGATTGAAATAGGCGCGCTGCAGTCTCACCGGCCCCTCCTTAGGTCCCTGCGTGCTGTGCATCGGCGCAATCTGCCGCCATTGGACGGGCATGGCCCCGCTGGACGGAACCTGCGGCAACGCCGCTTCGCCGCTCGGCGGAACGGCGGGCAGCCCAACCTGCGTGCGCGCCTCGGCGACATGCGGGGAAAGCGGGAAAAAGTTGAACATAGCGATTCCGCAAAGCAATCCGCCCGCTGCGGCAAAAAACGCCTGTCTCACCCCTGTGCTTCCCTCCCTCTATTTCATCTCTTTTCCTTCTTTCAGTATATCATAGCCGCATGCCGCTTCACCACAGTTCTAGGCGCATACATAAATACAGGCGTTCCAATATAGCGAGAGATCAAGCTGACTAGCTGGATAGCGGGTGTTTCACGACTGTGATCGATCCGATGCCAGGAGAAGTGGCTTTTTCACTGCGATTAGGCTGGATCAGCGCGGCAGTGTATTGCTTGATGAACGTCAGGTAGTTATGAAGGAAGATCGTTCGATTGAGCGACAGCGGAGTAATCGCCGCGCGCACCGGGAAGTTGGGGTTGAGCAGATTCTGCACCGCGCCTGGCATCTGTCCAACAATGGAATTGTTGGAAGGCAGATTGAGTATTACAGGAGTTGCGATTTCTGATCTGACATACGCCACGCGTCCGTGATAGTTAACCGAAAATGAATATACAGTATCTATGAACATATCTCTGGGTCCACCCATGACATTCGGCGGAAGCAGAACAGTGTATGCTGTCGCATCGATCCCCTTGGCCACTGTGAGATTATTGGAACTGACGATTTGAGAGCCGTGAAAAAGCAGACAGTTATTCTCCGAGTAGCCTTCAAGCGTGATTGGCTGGTACGTCCACCATAGTTCGGCAAGTGCATAGTCGCCCTGTAGAGTCTGGAACGTCATCGCCGTACTTTTAGAGCCGGGACCGAGAATTGAGGCTTCGTCATAATTGCCGACTAGATTTCGCTGCCAACCGTAAATGGACGGCATGAGTTTCGTCAGCACGTCGGTTTTGATCGGCACAGGGGAGCTTTCCGTTCCGGGCGCTCCTTGGTAAAGCGGCCACAAGAGAAGCGTCAGTATCCCGAAGGATAGAATCGATGCGCCAAAGCGAACGCCGCCGGGGCGACGCAAAAACGGACTGCGTTGAAAACGTCGATTTTCTAGTCCAATCGCGTGTGCAAAGCGCACCATGAAGATCACCATAAGAATAAACAAAATGATACCCAAGGCAGGATGCAGGATTCCCAATGAAAAATTTGGTCCAAAAACATGAATCGATCCCATAATAAGACCGAGTCTGACAAGGTTGGCCAGAAGAGAGAGAATGGACGCGAGAATAACGGCGATGAATTTTTTCCAAACAGGTCCGATAAAGGAGACGAGAATGATCGGAAACAGTATGAGGACAGCCAGCAGACTGTCGGCGCCGCTGCAAACGGCTGTCACGTACACGGTAATCTGCTGGTGTAAGCCGTAGTCCACATTGTAAGCGCCAACGGTTGCGCCTGTATGCAACCAATGCACGGAGCGCACGAGGGCGGCAAGCGTTTCATTAGCTATATTCTCCAATATGGGATTTGTCCAGTTCACAATCGTCGAATAAAGCGGCGGCCAGGTCAGGAATAGGTAAGCAAGCGGGCGAATGATATACCCTGTGACACTTACGCCAAACATCAGCCAGGCCATGCCAATCGCCCAAAACGGCCAGATGAGCAGGCCGACGCTTTGGCCAACGAAGTAGTATTGCCAGTTATGGATTCCCGAGACAAGCAATGCGGCAGCGAGCAGAAGCAATGGAACACTCATGATACCATTTAGTTCAGCGTCGTCGTTGTAGGATAAGGCTCGACGCAGCGTCCAGCCCGCCCATGTAAACGCGAATACGGGAATCCAGACAAGGTAAGCATACGGTGTGTCTGCCAACACAGCGATCCAGAGGGGAGCTGTGTAGGGCAGAATAGGCAGCGTACTGGCCACCGCCCAAGCATAGATCCAGAACAGCGACGTTGTTTTTGGTTTCGCTGCGCTGGTCTTTGCTCTGCGTGTCATGGGCGCCATTGTCGACACTGGACATCCTCCTTACGGTTAAGGCAGAAAATCGACGGGGGAGAGATCTTCCTCTCCCCCGATAGACTGTGATGCAAGAACTTATGACTGTTGGAGCATGCGACGCTTGCGCATCACATACCAAACGCCGAGCATACCGAGTGGAAGTGCGGCCGCGAGCGGCGCAAATGGCAACGTATCAATCAGTGGACCTGCCGTCGCCGTGTAATTGACGCCGTTGAAAGAGTAGCCAGTTGAAATGTTCACCGTTTCCTGCTTGCCAAAGTTTGGCACAGGAACAGTGTACTCATCTGGAGTTCCGGCAATGTACGTACCAGTGGTGGTGATCGGCGCGATACTGGTGTCCTCCGGCGTGAAGGTGAAGGATAACGTCTGTGCTGGTTGCAGTTGTGAATCCAGGTTAGGCACCGTCAGAGTGACTGAGGTTTGTCCTGGACTCAGCGTCAGGCCGGTTGTAGTTGCTGCAAACGCCATCGGTGACGTTAAGGCGAGACTACCGAGCATCATGGCGCCGGTAATCAGACCATACTTCCAGGGTTTCATGTAGAGTCCCTCCTTTCTTTCGTTATCAAAAAGCTATTTCGTACCCGAACCACTTCGTGACTCCACTCAGGGTGCGGAGGATGAAGTCGCAAGTGAGGAACGCGATTGTCTCCACCACCTATTCTATCGGTGCTGCGCCTTATGTCTATTCAATTCACTGTCTATTCTGATGAAGAAATCTTTAACTACGGTGTCGATTATTTTGGGAAGATCGAATAATAGCCGTGATTTCACAGTATTTAGGGATGGGTTATCATCTGCGGTTGTTCAGTTAAAGAATAATTTAGCAATTCATCACGGTGAACAAAGAGGTTAGCGCGGCGCCGCGAAGAATTTAATTCCTATTCGTGAATACGGATGATGGTGTATCTGGCATGGCAAGTTGCTTGATGGCGTGAAGTCTGTATTTTGGGTTATCACATAAATCATCGTCGGGGGTGTTTGGTTACTTGTCTAATCATGGCGGGAAGGCAATAGGCATTATCATTATGACATTATCGTCGATTTTTTCGGTCTCTTCACCTGGGCTCCAGTTTGCGCACAGTGATATAGTTCCCTATGGACATCAGCGGATCTCCGGTGTGGCTACGCTGGAGACAGGAAATTCGGGAGCAGTTGGCGTCGCCAAGGCAGGATCGGTCTCGTCAGCGGCTTCACGGACAACTGGATTGACAGTGAAGCTGACGCTTAATCACTTGGTTGTCGGAGATCGGTATCAGGCTCTGCTGGGTTACGGCAATCCTGGCGGGAGGGGTATGTTAACAGTTCGGGTCTTGGGGAGTTGGTTGGCAGACCGATCAGCAGGCAAGGAAACATTCAAGCTGACCGGTGTGAGAGCGATTCCGGAGATAGGATGGTCTTTGATCGTTCGCAGGCAAACGGCTGAAGCAGGCAAGGGGGTTGACGTTTTCGCAATGCCGCACTCGGCTATCGCTGCGGCGGCCATTTTTTCCCTTCCTGCGGCCAGTGCGCGGATTATGAAGTCTGCAGTGATGGGACCGTATCTGCTCGTGTTCACACTGGGAGCGCGCTTGCCGATGATCACCCAGGCTCAG
>JAJYTO010000153.1 GCA_021793015.1 Bacillota bacterium | reverse complement strand
CTGGTGAATTGTTCTCATTCCCGCGCCTATTCGCAACCCGATTGTGACTCCGGTTGGGATAGCGCCCGAGAAAAATACTTCAATGGATACCATTTGTACATGTTGACCGCCTCGGATAGCCGATACGATCTTCCTTTGTACCCTCGACTGCAGCCTGCTTCCCGGCACGATGCGGTCAGTCTGGTGATCAGCTCCCTTGAGTTTTCACAACGAAACACCTTGGGCACGCTCGATAAAATCCTGTTGGATGCCGCGCATGATGCCGAAGCCATCTACGCCTTTCTCGATCATCAGCACATCGAATCCTTTATCGATCTGAACCCTCGTGGCAAGAAGAAACTCGACACCTCGGGGGATATGCAACTCTCCCCCGAAGGCATCCCAATTTGCCCCATCGGTCAAAAGATGAAACGAAACGGCTACGATACCACCCAGAATCGGCAAAAGTGGCGATGCCCTCTGGCCTGCGGCACGAAAAACACCTGTACCACCCCGTGCTCAAAGGCGAAATACGGACGCACCTTCCATACCCACCCCAAGGACAATTTACGTCTCTTCCCCAAAACGTCGCGCGAATCGGCACAATGGAAGCTGATTTACAAGCGACGTACGGTGGCAGAACGATCGTACAACCGCGAAAAGATTGATTACAAACTCGAAAGCGGGCTCCATCGTTCCACGAAAATGTGGTACGTCCGCCTATACGGCATCCTGATGTGCCAGCACATGGATGCGTGGTACCTTCATCAACAAGAGAGTATGAAAGGCCTAAAAGACCTCATTTTTCAAAGAGTAGCCTAAACGGATCATCCATTTCAAAATTCGCAGGCCCATGAGCCTTGTTTCAGTACGCCCATTTTTCGGAGCACCAAGAAAACACGACACAAGTTCCTGATTCCGCTCCGATTTCCAGCTGCTTTTCATGAAACTGGCCATTTCACCTCCTTAATGCCGAGAGGCTATTGATTCCTTTCTCATGTTCAGCACGTTGCGATCACCGGACGGCGTTCGCGCGAAGCGCCTTCCGTATGCATTGCGTCAGTTGAGCCGTGTCCAGATGCGCCCGCCGTCACGCGCGCAATAGAGAGACCCGTAGTCTGTGAGCAGCCATCCGTTCCGACATACATTGCGCCCGTCGCGAGTTGTGCGAAGCGCTGGATCCCGCAGGGGCGCAATCCATGTCTCCGACCGGCACGGACCATCGATTTTCCGCAATCGGTGCAACTCAATCATTCCCCGATGTCGCCGGGGCGGAAGCATCCATGTTCTTGTCCGCAGATGTGGCGGGAGCGGCGCTGGGAATCATTCCGAATATCCTGTGATACAAATCTTCGCCATGACTGGTTTGCAATGGTTTGCCTTCGCGCACCCTGAAGGTCCGTCCTCCGTCGGCTTGCCTTTCGGCCCGCAGGAAAATGGCGTTTTTCATGTCTTTGCCATACAAGCCATAGGCAAATTCATACAAATGCGTAACAAAGAAAACCTTGATGCGTCTATCCAAAAGTGCGCACGTGATCTGCCTGGCAATCTCCGAACCTTCCCTCTCGTTTGTCGCCGCAAATGATTCATTGAACAGCAACATGGAATTGGCGGACATCGTGTCAGCGATGCCGCTCATTCTGCTGAGTTCTTCATCAAATTTCCCGCTGTTCATGGTCGCATCTTCTTCCCGTTTGTAGTGCGTGAAAAGGGCGGCGCAGACACTCGCACAGAAAGACTCGGCCGGGGCAAACATGCCGCACTGCATCATCAATTGGGACAGACCTATGCTTCGCAAGAAAGTCGATTTGCCGCCCTGGTTGGCGCCTGTGACCACCACGAGGTCTTTATCGTCAGCATCCAGGTCGTTGCCGACGATTCTCTGTTTCACCCGCACTGCCAGACATACATCGTACAATCCGCGAAAAGAATGCCTGCGTTCACTGGGCGCCACGGGCAGGGGAAAGGACATCGGCTCCCCCTTTTGATCAAGCTGCCGATGCAAGTTCAAGCAACCGACGTAAAAAGCCAACTCTGTCCGCAACATCTTAAAAAAATTGAGAATGTGCTCGGCAGACTGAGCGAACGTATCGGCAACAAGGTTGATCCCTTTGCCTTTCAATTCTGACAGGGTCCTGGCGCCGCTCTCATCCCGATCGCTGATCGCAATGGTGTAGACCGGCGGCTTCCTGGCAGCTATCCGCTTCATCCAACTCTGTTTTTTGTCTTGTGCTCTGCGAAGCGTGTAGTGGTCGCCTTTATTGCCTCTCCCCAATTCAGCGCTGATCAAAACCCCGTCGCGAAATTCCAGTTCTCTGAGATGATCCTGGATGCCGGCCAAATATTCATCCCCCAGTTCTTTGCGGAGCATTGCGAAAAACGCCGCAAACCCTTCTGACTCAAATGCGACGGCGCACTCATCGGCGACCTCCTTCAGTTTTTTGAGGCTGCCCGCAAACAAGTGCATCGCTTTCATCGACCTGTTCAGAATCGCGTCGGGATATGCGCCGAAAATGCCAGAATAAATCTTTTTCTCGCCTTCAATCGCTTCTGTGGTTATATTGTATATATCCTGGATAATTGAGCGGTTTTTCAAGCTATCCTTCAGGATGTTCTGGCGATAGAGTATGGTGTCCAGGTCGCTCACACCGGACAGGACAACTTTTCTTGCCACCTCGAACAAGAATGCATCGCCGAGCGACATGGCCGTGAACAGCGTGTTCAGGTCCAGGTCCTGCGTCAGCGCCTGTTCACTTTGCGGCAACTTCCGCTGCAGGTCAAAATCATGATTCCTGTACATGAGAAAAGCCTTCATGATTTTATTCGCTCCCTTAAACGGTCGTAGGTGAGACCGTACTTTTCGGCGATGGATATCGCATACGACAGTCCGTCGGCAGGTCTTCTCACGATTTTGTATGTCCGCGATCCCGGATCTCCCGGAACCACCGTGCTCACCAGGCTCACGGTCTTTCCGCTCAGGGAGGCCAACTCATCGATGAACGTCACGCAAACGCACAGCAGATCCAATCGCATGATCTCTTCCATCACCTTTTTGCCCAAAAGGACGGCGTCCTCCAATGTCGTGGATGTGAAGATTTCATTCATGATGATGATGCTGTCAGTTGTGGCCCGGTTCAGAATATCGCGGATTCTGGTCAGCTCATCCTGCAGCTTGCCGCTGAAATTCCTGGGGTTCTCCTCCTTTTCGAAATGCGTAAAGAGCCTGTCGAACAAAAAGAGCCGCGCTTCCCTGCCGGGCACTGGACAGCCCAGGCCAGCCAGGTAATGCAATTGCCCGAAAGTGCGGGCGAATGTTGTTTTGCCTCCCTGGTTCGGACCGGATACCACAAATATGCGTTCCTCGCCTTTCAAATGGAAGTCATTGCATACGAGAGGCGATTTCTCGACCATGAGTTTATGCGCCAGGGCTGCGTCAAATCCTTCATCAACGTAAATCTCCTTATCGCTGTTGGAAACTTGCGGATAACAGAATGTCAACCCTGTCCGCGCGAACATTTCCATATATTCCAGATAGGCGATATAAAATTGAATTTCCCGGTCGAAAATACCCGTCGTTTCATCCAAGTAATCGACATTCCTGGCGCAGTACTCATCAAGACTTGAAAATACGTCGGGATACAACCGCGCCACCAAGTCCAGCACGCCCGCTTCCACATGATTCATCCCGGGCCAGTCGACAAACTTGGCTCCGTAATGTTTCACGGATCCCTGTTTGAACTTCGCGAATGTTTCTTCCACATCGGCGCTGTAATCGATTTCGGATTCATATTTGCGGACTTTGATGCGGCTTCCTTTGATGAGCAGGCAGTATCTTGCCGCGAGCAAATCGGCGCCAAGCTTTCTTGTTTCCGCCATGAGCGACGCAAAGCCGTCGGATTTCGCATAGTCGGTCATATATTCGCGAAACGACAGAAAGCCGCGCGATCTTAAGTCCACAAGGCTCAGATCCTCAACCAGGCGACTGACAGCTTCGCAATAAACGTCCACGGCGTCCAGAAACCATCTTTGCTTTTGATACTTGTAGTGAAGCTTGTCTGCTTGGACAAGGTATTCACGCATGGCGCGCATGTGTTGTCCAAACGATTTGATCTGCTCAAACAGCATGTCATTTTCAAGATCCCGCATGATCTCTTGACGATACTCGATCGCGTCGATGTCGTTCAGGGGAGTGTAAAAAAACGGCTCCAAACGATACTCCTGCTTGCCGGCCGTGATGGAGTCTATGATCTGATCGAGATTCAAATCAATAAAAAAGGCGGGCTCTTCACTGTTTACGCTGTCTTCGACACTTGCGAAAAGTATGCTGTGGAATTTCATGGCGCATTCCTCCTGAACCGCTGGTGGGACGCACAGCAACCGCCCCATCGCCGTAAACGCCTGTGCGGCGATGAAGCAGCCCGGTCACCGTCCGGCCCGCACAGTGGGGACGGTGAACAACAGCAGCAATATAGACGCCAGAACCGCGATGGCCACCGCGCCGAAACCCCAGGACAACTGGCCGATGGTCCATAGACCCCCGACGAGAATGCCCGAAGCAAGCGTTCCCCATCCCATCACGCTGGCATGCAACCCAAATCCCCGGCCTTGCTGCTCAGTCGGCAACACAAGGCGGACATACGTCTTCTGGGCAGATTCCTGCGCGCCCGCGGCAATCCCGCCAATGGTGAACAACACTGCATCAACTGCAATCGATGGCGGCAGCACGGCGAATCCCAGCAAGCATACAAAACACGCGGCATAACCGACCACCAGAACGGAGCGCGGTCCGGATTTGTCCGTGACCGCACCCGCAATCAGAGCAAAGACCGAATAAACTACGTTGTACCATGCGTACAAAACAATCGCGATCACAGACGCGCCAATCGCACCATGCATCGCACGCAGACCCGAGACGGCCGCAAGGATGAAGAAACTCGGCGCAACATTGCCCAAACTGAAGATGCCGTCCGCAAGCAGCAAGCGCTGGAACCGGGCCGGATAGGCCCCCTTGGCGGTCGTCGCAAGCGACATTTTCTTCCGCAACGGTTCCTTGCGACGGTGATCGCGGATGAACACGAGAATGGCGAGAAAAGACAGAATTGCAGGGATCGCACTCCAGAAAAACAGGTGACGATACCCCACGCGAGCCAGAAAAATCGCACCCAACAGCGGTCCAACCACAGCCCCGAGCGTATCCATGCTTTCGCGAACTCCCAGCGCGCGCCCGTACGCTTCGACGGGAACGTTGTCCGCGATCAACGTGTCGCGCATCGGCCCGCGCATCCCGCGTCCCAACCAGCCGGCTGTGCGGATCAGGATGAGCCACGGCCAGAAGCCGACAAACCCGTACAACGCTTTGAGCACGGTCGCCGCATAACCCACCGCAACATAGGGGAAGCGGTTCGACGTTTTGTCCGCACGCCGGCCGCCCCAAAGACTGGCGAAACTTTGACCGGCTCCGGAGACACCTTCAATCAAGCCCAATGCAATCGGCGGCGCGCCCAGCAACGCGAGAAAGCCCGGCGTCAATGACGTGACCCACTCGTGTCCCATATCGCTGAACAGGGACCCCAGCGAAAACCCGATAACCGTACGATTCCACCAATCCGGACGCCGCCCTGGCGTCTTTGTCGTGCCTTCCATTCGCCGTCCGCTCCTTTCGACAGGGGATATGAGAAAGCCTCTGTCGTGTCATTATGACTAAAAATGCCATCCAGAAAGAATCATGGAGATCCAAGCAGTGATTGCCCCGACCATGACTGCGATGGGCAAGGTCAACCCCCATGCCGCGAACAGCTTTGCCGCCGTGACGTGATTCACCCGCTGATGCCGCAAGGCATTGCCAACACCAATAAGCGCACTGTCGATCGTCTGGGTCGAACTCACAGGTCCTCCAAAGGCAGCGGCACTCACGACCACAACTGCAGCAGCCGCCTGAATCGATACAACGTGCTTAGGCTTCAGTCGATAAAAAGCTTCCCCCACTGTCTTTGCGATTCTCTTCCCCCCGATCATACAGCCGGTCGTCCACACTATAATGGAAGCCAGGACGAGCGATGTGCTGGTGGGCATCCCGATGACCCAACTCAGCATCAGTGTAATCAGAGTGGCGACCAGCGCCTCATTTAGAACGTAGATATCATTCGATGTAAGGACGATGATATTTCGTCCGATCGTATGTGCAACACCAGTACCCAACACGAAGGGACCAACCGCGATGCCGACGGCCAGAAGACCGAATGACAGCCACGGTTTGGGAACCGTCTGCTGAAACAGACCAAGCAGGTTGCCTCCCGCGTTCCATCCGGCGATCGCCTGAAACACAGCGAGCAGGGTAAAGGCCAGGATCATGGAATCACTCCTCAATGCCCCGCCATTTTCCATCGCGCTTCCGATTCGCGCAGTATTGTTCTCGCATAGTCCGCTTCTTCCCACCCACGAACGGTTACCAGTTTATCTTCAAGATTCTTGTACACTTTAAAGAAATGCGCGATCTCCTTCAGAGTGTGACCGGGTATATCTTTAAGCTCCCGCACATGCGAAAAGCGCGGGTCTCTGGCCGGAACGGCCAGCAACTTGTCATCCTGTCCGAACTCGTCCGTCATACGCAACAATCCGATCACCCTGCATTCGATGATGCATCCGGGAAAGGTGGGATTTGTGACAAGACTCATGATATCGAGCGGGTCCCCGTCTTCAGCCAGCGTGTCGGGCACAAAACCATACTCCACAGGATAATGAACCGCCGAATACAAAACACGATTCAAATGAAAACTTCCCGTCGCCTTATTCATTTCATACTTGTTGTGACTTCCTTTGGGGATCTCAACAACTTCCAGGGTCATCAATTCCGATGTCATCTTCGCAACATTCCTTCGACGTGTGTGATGTGTAGTCTCTTTTACGACGCACAGCCTCATTTATGACGTGCAGTCTCAATCCGTGAGACCTATGCCGAAAATAAGATTGTCCGTGCCGGTCGGAGTCCTGGAATCCCGATAGCGCGCCGCAGCTTCCTCGATCAATTGCTGTCCCGCAGACGCGCGCTCCCAACCCCTCACAGTGAAAGCATGATGATCCGCAGACCGAATGACGGCAAAATAATGCACGACTCGACGCAGTGTGTGATGCGACACGTCGGTCAGGTCATACGCGTCGTCAAAGCTGGGATCAACCGTCGAGACGCCCAAAAGTTTTTCGTCGGGACCCGCATCGTCCACCGTCCGCAGCAAACCCACCACGCGGCAGGCGACTTCGCACCCCGGAAAGGTGGAAGCGGTCAGCAGGATGGCCATCCGGAGCGGTTCGCCGTCTGCGCCGACCGTGGCCGGAAGATAGCCGATTTCAAACGGGCAGCGGGCGGGAAAATGCAGCACGCGATGCAGCGTGAAGGCGCTTCGTTCCACGCTGTACCGATATACATTCTGGCTGTGTTTCGGCGTCTCCACCACGGCTGTCAAGGTCGCGACGGGACCCGTCGGTCCGGGTCTCTCCAGTTTGCGGATGGAACATTCGATGATTCCCTGCTCCGACACGCCTATCACCCGCACCTGAATATGGCTTCCCACGCTCAACATGGCGGCGGGATGCTCGACCTCAAACCAGGCGATTTCCGCAAGCGGAACGAAGGCTCTCCTGCCTTCGACGCCAATCCATGCGCCGCTGCGATCGAGCGCCAGAACCTCCGCTTTCACAATCTCTCCGGCGTGGAGCGAACGTTTATGGTCAGCCATGCGGACCCCTCCCAGCTCCTAAATAGCCTCTCGGCATTCGCCAAGCCAAGTGGGGTAAGGGTTTCTGCCCCCTGCCCTCATTGACTTCCTCCTACTTTCAGAGGAGGATTTTGCATTCAAACTGGAAATCACAGATCACAAATAAAGTTGAAAATCACTCGAAAATCACTTGACTTCTCAAAATCGTCTCCATAATCGCGGCGGAAGGGAGCTTTTTTCTCTTACTACCTCGATGGGACGTGTTCTCTGTGAAACCTACCTTCATGACGCATCAAACCTATCAAGATTTTGTCATGGAGCAACTGCAACAACATTATTCGGGCGGCATTCTCGTTCTCGTTCACAACGATTGGCCCACCATCGCCAAACTCTGGATGACCGACCTGTCCTACACCACCACGCTGCTGCATTCTCTTTACCATGACAAAGGCCCTGCTCCGCGTGATCCCGCCTCCATGCTGCGTTCCTACCTCTTGTTTCTCCTGACAAACCCCACGATCGGTATCACGAAGTGGATCGACGAATTACATCGCGTGCCCCTCTATGCGATTCTCAGTGGCTTTACTCCCGGCGATTGTCCCGGTGTCGGCACCTTCTACGATTTCTTATCCCGATTCTGGGATTTAAAAGAAAATAATAGCAAGCCGCGCATCAAACCGCGCAAACGAAAGCCGAAAAAGGGGAAAAAGAAGGGCGAGAAAGCACCCACGACATCCCCAGATAAACTCAAACGCCTCATTCGACGAATCCTGAAGCAGGGCATCAAGCACACAAAGCAACCCTTCGATCGCCTGCACGCGTTCTTTGAGTCTCAGTTCCTTGCCGTTTCTGCAAGGCTCGGTCTGCTCGGCGACCTCCAAGCTTTGTCGGTGGCTGGCGACGGTACCCCGGTTGTTACCGCTGCCTATCCTCGAAGCAAACCCACTTGTCTATGTCATGCCCAAGGCCTTGTGAATTGTTCTCATTCCCGTGCCTATTCGCAACCCGATTGTGACTCCGGCTGGGATAGTGCCCGAGAAAAATACTTCAATGGATACCATTTGTACATGTTGACCGCCTCGGATAGCCGATACGATCTTCCTTTGTACCCTCGACTGCAGCCTGCTTCCCGGCACGATGCGGTCAGT